>NZ_JBNPUM010000012.1:0-188185 GCF_051168175.1 Bradyrhizobium sp. HKCCYLRH2047 | reverse complement strand
AACATTCAACGCCATCTCCAAGAGCCGCCAAGAAAACGAGAATACCAAGCGTTAATTTGGTAAGTTAGCGCCAATGGGAGATACCCCTCACCCGACCGAGATTTCTGCTCCGTCCTGCATGCCCTCTCCCACAAGGGGAGAGGGCGCATTCACGAGCACTGCGCTCGCAATGACGAAGCTTGTGGCAACTACTTCGCCACGATCTCCGGAATTTTCGTCGCCGGCGGCGTGTTGCGGCTGCGCTGGGTGCGGACGATGCCGTCGATGATGGTCATCCCGATGCCGGGGAGGTCGCCGAGCTGGACGCTGTCGAGCAGGGTCTTGGCCGGCGAGTGCTGCGCCTTGTCCATGATGACGAAGTCGGCGGAGCGGCCGACCTCGATCAGGCCGCAATCGAGCTCGCGCATCCGCGCGGTGTTGCCGGTGGCGAAGCAGAACGCGATCTCGGCCGGGACATCGCCGAGCGAGGACAAGAGCGAGACCATGCGCAGGATCCCGAGCGGCTGCACGCCGGAGCCGGCCGGCGCGTCGGTGCCGAGGATGACGCGGTGGAGATCGTTCATCTCGCGCGCGGTGCGCAAGGTGAACAGCGCCGAGCGCTCGTTGCCGTTGTGCACCAGCTCGAGCCCCGCCTTGCAGCCCTCGCAGATGCAGCGGATCTGATCGTCGGGCAGCGCGGTGTGACCGCCATTGATGTGTCCGATGACGTCGGTGCCGGCCTCCAGCACGACGTCCTTGTCGATCAGGCCGGAGCCGGGGATCGACGGACCGCCGGTGTGAATGGTGCTCTGGATGCCGTATTTGCGCGCCCAGCCGACCATCTTGCGCGCGGTCGGGCCGTCCTTGACGCCGCCGAGGCCGACCTCGCCGAGCAGCTTGACGCCGGCGGCGGCGAGCTCCTTGAAGTCGTCCTCGACCATCTCGCATTCGATCACCGGCGCGCCGGCATGCACCTTCACGCCGCCGGGACGGAGCGTCCAGAATGCGCGCTGCGCGAAGATCGCCATCGCCTTCAGGCCGACGACGTCGCGCGGCCGGCCGGGCATGTGCACCTCGCCGGCGGAGATCATCGTGGTGACGCCACCATGCAGATAGGAATCGATCCAGTTGCTCTGGTTCTGCCGCGGCGTCCAGTCGCCGGCGACCGGATGAACATGGCTGTCGATCAGGCCTGGCGCCACCGTCGTGCCATGGGCATCGACGATGGTCGTCGCGCCTTCGGTGTCGACGTCCTTGAAGCGGCCGATTCCCGTGATCTTGCCGTTCTCGGCGACGATCGTGTCGGCATCCAGGATGGGCCGTTCCAGGGCACCGGACAGCATGAGGCCGATGTTGCGGATGACCAGCTTGCTGGGACCGGTTGCTTGCGGCGCGTCATGGGCCATCGGGATATCCTTCTCTCCTGGCAAAGCATTTGCGGCAGTTTGCGCCTGCACGCGGCGCAGCATCAAGCCGGTTTCGGTCATTCGTACACGAATGATCAGGTCCGGCAAGCGGCGGCCTGCACGAAGATTTGGCGCGGGTTGCCTACCCTTCGGACACCGCGCGGGCCCTATGAACGCGGCGATATCCTCGGCTTCGGCCGCGTGTTCGACATCCCCGTCCCCTGTGCTTGTGGCGGTGGTCTCCGCGCTGGTGATGAACCGCACCCTGGACGTTGCTGCCGCGATCCGGCATCACCTCGTGTGATCTCTTTGCGACGAGGGTGACGGCAGATGAGCGACGACCTTCACACGATCGGCGCGGGCGGCATCACCGCCTCGGTCAAGGCTGATGGCGCCGAGCTGTGCTCGCTGAAGACGGCCGGGGGCCTGGAGTTGCTCTGGCAGGCCGGAGGCGCCTGGCCGCGCCATGCGCCATGGCTGTTTCCAATCGTCGGCCGACTCAAGAATGACCAGCTCCACCACCGCGGCCAGACCTATCCGATGACCCAGCACGGCTTCGCCCGCGACCTGCGTTTCACCTGGCTGGAGCGCGGGGCCGAGTCGTGCGTGTTGCAACTGACCGACGACGAGACGACGCGGGTGCGCTATCCGTTCGCCTTCCGTCTCACGGTGAGCTATCGGATCGCCGTTGACGCGCTGGATGTGGCGGTCGAGATCGCCAACCCCGGTGCGGAGATGCTGCCCGCCTCGTTCGGCGGCCATCCCGCCTTCAACTGGCCGCTGCTCCCCGGCCAGCCGAAGGAGAGCTATCGGCTGATTTTTGCAGAGCCTGAGCTGGCGCCGATCCGCCGTCTGACCGGCGGTTTGCTGCGCGAGCGGCCGGAGCCCTCACCGATCGAGGGGCGCGTTCTCCCGTTGAGCGAACGCCTGTTCGACGATGATGCCGTGATCCTCGATCAGCCGGCCAGCCGTTCGGTTCGCCTCGTCGGAACCAGGGGACCGGCGCTTGAGTTAGCCTGGGATAATTTCCGTCAGCTTGGAATCTGGTCGAAGCCCGGCGGCGTGCCGTTCCTGTGCATCGAGCCGTGGCGCGGTTTCGCTAGTCCGCTCAATTTCGACGGCGAGTTCGCGGCCAAGCCCGGCGTCATGCATATCGCGCCGGGCGTCGCCGAGAGGCTACGCTGCCGCATCAGAATCGAATCCTCGAATTAGTATGACTTATCTCGCGAGCGCCCGTTTGCGTGCACAGCGGTAACCGTGATCAGCAGTTTTGGGCCTGGAAATGACGGCGCCGTGACCTACATGAGAGACGAGCGCGGAACTTTGGCTATGATGCGTCGAACGACCGGCGGTTGGCGGGCGCTTTCTCCGAACTGATAACGGTCGATCATCGAACATGATGCGTGGCGCGAACTCAGGCGCTCGCAGCCGGTTCTTGCAGCCGTGCGCCTTGCCGTCGGCGGGCGCGCGGAGATCTCATGGCAGGGGCGCGCGTAAGTGGCGTTACGCGGGGGAACGGGAGGATGGGATGGTGTTGAGAGCTGTTGTCGGCGCGATTACATGCGCCGTGTTGCTCGCAGCGACCGATGCTGTGGCAGGGGCCTATCAGCCGGGTGACTTCCTCAAGCTCGATTTGTCGAAGGCCGTGTTGTCGCCGGAGCCGCTCGGCCCCGAGGCGCATTTCGAACCCGTGCCCATCGAAGCCAAAACAGATCGACCTGCGGTCGCCGTCCGTTCTGCTGTTGACCCCGACGTCAGTTCCGGAATCCCGCGCGCCGTCGCCACCCGGCGGCCTCATGGTACGAGGACGGCCGAGCGGTCCCGCGGCGCCGCCCGCACCAAGCTCGTCCATCGGCGCGGCAATCCGCTCGACGCGCAGGCGATGGATACGCGCATTCAGACCTGGCCGTGCCGGCCTGGCAGCGGCGGCATCTGCAACTGGCGCTGATCGGCGGGTCTACCCGCGCGCCTGTTGCGTCCAGGAACCTCGCTCCCGACATCTTGATCGAGGTGGATGCCGGCTTGCTTGAACTCGCAAGCGGAGCGAAGGCAAGCTGAGCACTTCCCGCCAAGGTCTTGATGTTTCGAGGCTGCCGCCGGCGCTCGCTGGCGAGCGGCTCGCGCGATTCCAGGAGATTTCATGAACGCCATCGACACCCAGGGTATCCGCCTGCCCAAGCTCGGGCTCGGCACCTTTCGCATGCAGGGCACCGTCTGCCGCGAGGCCGTCGAGAGCGCGCTTGCGCTCGGGTACCGCCACATCGACACCGCCGAGATGTACGCCAACGAGGACGCGATCGGCGCCGCGCTTGCGGCGACCAATCTGCCGCGCGCCGAATTGCATGTCACCACCAAGGTCTGGCCGGAGAACCTCGCGCCGGATGCGATCCGCCGTGCCTTCGACACGAGCCTCAAGAAGCTCCGGCTGGAGTTCGTCGATCTCTATCTCATCCACTGGCCGGCCAAGGGGATGAACCTGCCCGCCGCCCTGGAGACGCTGCTGAAGCTGAAGGAGGAGGGGCGCACGCGCGCGATCGGCGTCGCAAACTTCACCGTCGCGCTGCTGAAGCAGGCGGTGGAGGACGTCGAGGCACCTGTCGCCTGCAATCAGGTCGAATATCATGTGATGCTCGACCAGTCGAAGCTGATGGCCTACATGGCGGGCCGCTCGATTCCCCTGGTGGCCTATTGCCCGCTTGCGCAGGGACGGGCCGCCGCCGACGAGACGCTTGGGGCCATCGGCAGGAAGCATGGCGCCAGCGCCGCCCAGGTCGCGCTGAAATGGCTGTTGGACCAGGATGGGGTGGCGGCGATCCCCAAGGCAGCGCGCCCGGAAAGTCAGCGTGCGAACTGGGATGCGATGAAGCTTCAACTCGACGATGAGGATCGCGCCACCATCGCGTCCCTCCCGAAGGACAAGCGCTTCGTCAATCCGGCCTTTGCGCCGGACTGGGACCGCTGACGACCACGCGAAGCCCTGCAAGAACGGGCGTCAGAACGAACGCCACAGAAAATGGCCCCTTGCGGGGCCATTGCTGTGTCGAAGTTGCAGATCAGTCGCGCCGGATGATCACGGTGCGATCGTGATGGCGGTGGAAGGGCCGGACATAACGGTGAGGCCGGTACTCACGATGCATGCGGTATTCGGCGCGGGACCGATCCCAGCCGTGGTGGTAGTGATGGCCGCCACGCTTGATGACCACGGTCTCGGCATTGGCGATCGACGGTGCCGCGAGCGCGACGACCGCCAGGGAAGCGAGCGCGAGAGCGATTTTCTTCATGTTGTCCTCCAGAATGAAAGTGCGGGATCAACTTGAAGTGTGAAAGAACGTTCCGCAGGAACTTCCACGAAGTTGCTGAATGCACGTTCAGATTTGGTCTTCAAGCTCGCGGGCGAATCGCGGCGCCCCCTCGAGCCCGCCGCGTCAGTCGCATTTCCTGAGCGCTGGCGTCGGCTTGCCGTTGGCAACGAAGCGGCCGTCACGAATGGTGTAGCTGTCGTCCTCGCCGCGATTGAACACGGAGCGGATGTTGCCGTCGGCGGTCCGGGTGATCCCGTTCTCTCGCGTCTGGCGCGCTTTGGGCAGCACGATCGAGAGCACCAGCGTCTGGTCCGCCTCGACGCGTGCGCTCGCCACCTGGTTGACGTCGGACGGATCGTGGTCACGACGATAGATCAGGTGACGATCGTCCGTGACTTCGTAGGAGATGATGGCGCCGCGGCCCTTGACCGGCGGTGCGCTGCAGTCGGCGGCCCAGGTTCCGATCAGGCCCCAGGTCCGGGCGACCTCGACGGTGTCGTCGGCCCGGGCGGCAGACGCTGATGATGCGCAGAGGACGATTGCGATGAGAGGGCGGGAGATCGAAATCATGCGGTCTCGCGGGGATGACTGCCGTGACATCTTAATGCACTGCGTCAACGGCGCAACGACAGACCTGCGCCGAGATCGTTGGCACAAAGTCTCATTCTTTCCGGGCCGGCCTTGATGGCGAGGGGGACAAGGCGCATGCTCCCCGCAACTACAAACAAGCGTGGGGAGGCTGACCATGTCTGCGCTGTCGCGCCGCAAATTCCTGCTGTCGTCCGGAGCGGCCGCCATGGCCGCGCTATCGGGTCCCGCCGGCGCCGCGATGGGGCCGGCCGACAAGTTCGATCTGGTGATCAAGGGCGGCGACGTGATCGATCCCAGCCAGTCGCTCCGAGGCAGGCGCGACATCGGGATCCGCTGGGGCGTCGTCGAAGCGGTCGAGCCCGAGATACCGGCCGAGCGGGCGCTGCGGTCGATCGACGCCAACGGCCGGCTGGTGACGCCGGGCCTGATCGATCTCCACAGTCACGTCTACCCCTATGGTTCGGCGATCGGGATTCCCCCGGACGAACTGGTGCAATTCCAGGGCACCACGACGGTCGTCTCGGCCGGCGACGCCGGTGTGAACAATCTGGCGGCGCTGCGCCGCTTCATCACCGCCCAGTCGCGGGCACGCATCTACGCCTTCGTCCACATCGCCAACAACGGCCTGTCGGCGTTCCCGGTGGCCGAGCTCTACAACATCGACAACGCGCAGGTCGACGCCTGCGCCATGGCGCTGGCGGAGAACCCGGACTTCCTGCTCGGGGTCAAGGTGCGGATGTCGGAGAACGTGATCTTCAAGCACGGGATCGAGCCGCTGAAGCGTGCCATCAAGGCCTGCGAGCTGTGCGGCTGGCCGGCGCGGATGATGGTGCATATCGGTGGCGTCGAGACCGGCGAGCTGATGTCACAGATCCTGGACCTGCTGCGCCCCGGCGACATCCTGACCCATGCCTATTCCGGCGCGCCGAATATGGGCGGCGCCTTCACCAACATCGTCCAGGACGGCAAGCTGCTGCCCGCGGCGCTCGCCGCCAAGCAGCGCGGCGTGCTGTTCGATGTCGGCCACGGCGGCGGCAGCTTCGATTTCACCGTGGCCGAAGTCGCAATCCCCGGCGGTTGCGGCCCGGACACGATCTCCTCCGACATCCATGTGTTCTCCGGCAACAGTCCGGGCATGCCGTTCCTGCCCAACGTGATGGCGAAATTCATCGCGATGGGATTTTCGTTGGAGCAGGTGGTGAGCATGGCCACCTCTGTGCCGGCCAAGATCATCAACCGTGCGCCGAAGATCGGCACGTTGCAGGTCGGCGCGCCGGCCGACGTTGCAATCATGGACCTGGTCGAGGGGCCCGTCAGCTTCGTCGATACCCGCGGCAACAAGCGCGACGGCAAGCTGCAGCTCAAGCCGGTGCAGACGGTGATCAATGGCGTGCCGTTCGGGCGGCCCTATCAGTCGCCCTTTTCGGTGCGGTGAGCGGCGCGCAAATCACTCGATCGCGCGCGTGCGCTCCACGTTGGACGAGCGGAGCGGCACCCCGAACTCCTCCCGGCAGACGTCGGCGAGCACTGCGATGCCCTCGCGTATCTCCTGATGCGAGGGGCTGGCGAAGCACAGCCGCAGGCGGCTCCGCGCATGCGCGGCGTCGGTGGACCATTCCGGTCCCGGATTGATCGAGACGCCGCGTTTGAGCGCTGCCTGTGACAGCTTCATCGCGTCAACCTGGTCCGGCAGCTTGACCCAGAGGAAGATCCCGCCCTTGGGCGGCGCGAACTCGGCGGCGGTGCCGAACTCCGCGTTGAGCGCCTCGATCAGGGTGTCCAGCTTCGCACGCAGGCCCCGCACCAACTGCGGCACGTGGGTCGCGAAATGCGGCCTGCAATATTCCGCTAGCACCATCTGTTCCAGCGCGCCCGAGCCGGCATCGGTCTTGAGGGCCAGCAGCACCGAGATGATCTCCCAGGGCGCGACCAGGAAGCCGACCCGCAGCGCGGGCGCGACCGATTTCGAGAACGAGCCGAGGTGGATCACGCCGCCATGATCGGACATGCCGTGGATCGCACGGGGCCGTTTGCCCTCCCAGATCAGGTCGGCGTAGCAGTCGTCCTCGAACACCGGCACGCCATAGGCGCGCGACAGCCACAGCAGCTCGGCACGGCGGCTTTCCGGCATGATGGTGCCGGTCGGGTTCTGCACCGTCGGAATGGTATAGATGTATTTCGGCCGGATGCCGCGATCCTTCAGATCGGCCAGCACCGTCGCCAGCGCATCGGTTCGCATGCCGTCCTGGTCGAGCGGGATGCCGATGACCTTGACGCCCAGTCGTGCCAGCCGCGCCAGCGTGCCCTGGTAATTGTCCTGCTCGACCAGCACGGTGTCGCCGCGCGTCAGCAGCGCCTGGTTGACGAGGTCGAGGCCCTGCAGCGAGCCGGACAGGATCATGATGTCGTCGGCGCGCGCCGACATGCCCGCGTCGCGCGTCAGCTTGGCGGCAAGAAAGTCCCGCAGCGGCCGGTAGCCTTGAGGCCCGTGCGCGAGGCCGTAGGTGGCGAGCGCGCGTCCCTCGCGGGCGAGCACGGCGTCGGCAGCCGCGCGCAAGCCCTCCACGGGCACGGCGTCGGCGTCGTTGTTGCCACCGACGAAGCTGTATTTTGCGAGTCCCGTCCAGCGCGCGGCCGGCGCGGGCAGGCCGGGGCTGAGGAGGGGTGCAAAATCGAATGCGGCCATGAGGCGCGGCTCCCTTGTTCTCGATTTGAGGCGACTTTAAACAGATACCAGGGCGCTTGTCCTGGCAGGGCAGGTCCTTTTCCCGGGGAAGGCGACCTTCGCGCGGCGATTCCGCCGCTCTGGCGCGCGCCTGCGATCCCGGCTAAAGCAGCCCGGAAAAGCAGCGAGACTTGCAATGGCCGACTCGATCCAGGAAGTTCTGTACGCCTTCGCCAAGGGCGAGATGGTCGTCGTGACCGATGACGACGACCGCGAGGGCGAGGGCGATCTCATTGTCGCCGCCTCGCTCTGCACGCCCGACAAGATGGCGTTCATCATTCGCCATACCTCCGGCATCGTCTGCGCGCCGATCACGGCCGACGACGCGCGGCGGCTACGGCTCGACCCGATGGTCGCGCACAATGATTCCAATCACACCACGGCGTTCACCGTCTCGATCGACTACAAGCCGGACGGTGGCACCGGAATCTCGGCCGAGGAGCGTGCCTCCTGCTGTCGCGCGCTCGCCAATCCCAATGCCGGCGCCAATGATTTTGCGCGGCCCGGCCATATCTTCCCGCTGATCGCGCGCGACGGCGGCGTGCTGCTGCGCTCGGGCCACACCGAGGCGGCGGTCGATCTCTGCAAGCTCTCGGGGCTGCCGCCGGTCGGCGTCATCTCCGAGTTGATGAACGATGACGGCACGGTCATGAAGGGCGAGCAGGTCGTTCGTTTCGCCGCGGCCCACAATCTCAAGCATGTCACCATCGCCGATCTCATCTCCTACCGGCAGGCGCGCGAGAAGCTGATCGAGCGGGTGTCGACTTTCACGACCGACAGCCCGATCGGGCCGCTGCAGGGCTTCGCCTACCGCTCGCCGTTCGATCCGATCACCCACGCCGCGTTCGTCTACAACGGCATCGGCGACGGCAAGAACGTGCTGACGCGGCTGCACAAGCCCAACATCGTGAAGGATCTGATCGCAGGCCCGCAGCGTATCCAGGCGGTGCTGCAGCACTTCAAGCAGGCCGGTCGCGGCGTGCTGATCTATCTGCGCGACGGCGCGGCCGGCGTTCCCGTCGAGCCGGTCGAAGAGCCGCATACCGCGGAGGCCGATCGCCATCGGCAGTGGCGCGAGGTCGGCGTCGGTGCGCAGATCCTGCGTGATCTCGGCGTGACCTCGATCCGGAACCTGACGTCGTCAGCGCATGACTACAAGGGCCTGTCGGGTTTCGGCATCGAGATCGTCGCCAACGAGCGGCTTGAAGGCTGAACTTCCAGGATTTAACCTCTAGACTGCTGCGACCCGTGCGCAGCGAGACGCGAAAGGACCATTCATGAGCGCGCGCCCTCAGGCAAAGGACAAGCCGGCCCAGTCGAGCTTCCAGTGGGACGATCCCTTCCTGCTGGACGAGCAGTTGACCGAGGACGAGCGCATGGTGCGTGACACCGCGCGCGCCTATGCCCAGGACAAGCTGCTGCCGCGCGTGACCAAGGCCTATCTCGACGAGAAGACCGATCGCGAGATCTTCAACGAGATGGGCGAGCTCGGCCTGATCGGCATCACCTTGCCGGAGGAATATGGCTGCGCCAATGCGAGCTACGTCGCCTATGGCCTCGTGGCGCGCGAGATCGAGCGCGTCGATTCCGGCTATCGCTCGATGAACTCGGTGCAGTCCTCGCTGGTGATGTATCCGATCTACGCCTATGGCGACGAGAGCCAGCGCAAGAAATATCTGCCCAAGCTCGCCAGCGGCGAATGGGTCGGCTGTTTCGGCCTCACCGAGCCGGATGCCGGCTCCGATCCGGCCGGCATGAAGACCCGCGCCGAGAAGGTCGCCGACGGCTACCGCCTGACCGGCAGCAAGATGTGGATCTCGAACGCGCCGATCGCCGACGTGTTCGTGGTGTGGGCGAAGTCGGCCGCGCATGACAACCAGATCCGTGGCTTCATCCTCGAGAAGGGCATGAAGGGGCTGTCGGCGCCGAAGATCGGCGGCAAGCTCTCGTTGCGTGCCTCGATCACCGGCGAGGTCGTGATGGACGGCGTGGTGGTGCCGGAGAGCGCGCTGCTGCCCAACGTGTCCGGCCTGAAAGGGCCGTTCGGCTGCCTCAATCGCGCCCGCTACGGCATCTCCTGGGGCGTGCTCGGCGCCGCCGAGGACTGCATGCATCGCGCCCGCCAGTACACGCTCGACCGCAAGCAGTTCGGTCGTCCGCTTGCCGCCACGCAACTGGTGCAGAAGAAGCTTGCGGACATGGAGACGGAGATCGCGCTTGGCTTGCAGGCAAGCTTGCGCGTCGGCCGGCTGATGGACGAGGGCAAGATGGCCCCGGAGATGATCTCGATCGTCAAGCGCAACAATTGCGGCAAGGCGCTCGACATCGCCCGCGTCGCGCGCGACATGCACGGCGGCAACGGCATTTCGATCGAGTATCAGGTGATGCGCCACGTCGCCAACCTCGAGACGGTCAATACCTACGAGGGCACGCACGACGTCCACGCGCTGATCCTCGGCCGCGCCATCACCGGCATCCAGGCGTTCTTCTAGTTCGCCTGGCCGTTCTTGGGGACGGGCCCTGAGTCCTCAACTGTCATCGTCCGCGAAAGCGGACGGTCCAGTATGCCCCAGACGAGAGTGATCAGCCGATATGCCAGGGTGTCCTGGATGCCCCGCCTGCGCGGGGCATGACGCCGGAGGAAGCGGGCCATTCAAGCGCCCGCGCAGAGTTAAGGGCAGCAGATGGCTGAGGAAGACGTCCCGTTCAACCGCAACTTCCCGCTTGCAGCTGGAGTCGTCGAGGAGGTGCGTCCGGGCATTCGCCGCGTCCTCTGCAACAATCCGAGCCCGTTCACCTTCACCGGTACCGTCAGCTACATCGTGGGCACCGGTAACGTCGCGATCATCGATCCGGGTCCGGACAACGAGGCCCATGCGCAGGCGCTGCTCGATGCCGTCAGAGGCGAGACCGTCACGCACATCCTGGTGACGCACACCCACCGCGATCACTCGCCGAACACCGGCCGGCTGAAGGCCGCGACCGGCGCCACCGTCTATGCCGAGGGCCCGCATCGCGCGTCGCGGCCGCGCTACGAGAGCGAGAAGCACAGCCCGGAATCCGGCGTCGATCGGGACTTCGCGCCCGATGTCACCGTTGCCGATGGTGACGTGATCGAGGGGCGGGGCTGGCAGCTCGAGGCGTTGGCGACGCCGGGCCATACGGCCAACCATCTCGCCTTCGCCTGGGCTGCGCGCAGCACCACCTTCGTCGGCGATCACGTGATGGGCTGGGCCACCTCGATCGTGGCGCCGCCCGACGGTTCGATGGTCGACTACATGGCTTCGCTGGAGCGGCTCGCCGCGCGGCCCGAGGAGCTGTATTTCTCAGGCCACGGGCCGGAAATTCCGGAGGGACCGCGCTACACGCGCTTCCTGATGCGTCACCGCCAAGCCCGCGAGGCCTCGATCCTGCATCGCCTCGCCAAGGGCGAGGCCGACATCCCGACCCTGGTGCGCGCGATCTATATCGGCATCGATCCCAGGCTCACCACGGCGGCCGGCTATTCCGTGCTGGCGCATCTGGAAGACCTCGTCGCCCGCGGCGTGGTCGCGACGGAAGGCGATCCGGTGATCGGCGGGACGTATCGGCTGGTGTAGCGAAGAGGGAGTAGGGAGGAGGCAAGGAAGCACGGTCGTGCTCGACGTTCCCCCTGTTCGGCAATCCCTATTCGCCTCTCACTTCTTCACCGTCTTCGCATTCCCCTTCGCTGCCATGGGCGGCGGCGTCACCTTCTTCACCGGCTTCTGCGCCTCGGCCTCGCCGGCGCTGGAGAGATCCTCGATCAGCTTGGTCACGCGCGCGGCGTTGCTGCCGATATCTGACTCGAAATAGCGCGAGGCGGAGCGGACGTCGACGCGGGAATCCTCGCCGTCGGGCTGGATCCGGATCGAGATGTCCTCGCGAAAGCCCATGATCGGCGTGCGTGCGACCGCCTCGATGCGGCCGACGCGGCGCGGCGGCTGCGGCGCGCGCTCGTCGACCACGAACCATTTGCGCCGGTTGACCAGCTTCAGCGCGATCGCATAGGCACGATCGGGCGGCAGCTCGATCTGCACCGGCTCGATGTCCGGATAGAATTTCTGCTGCTGCTCGGCTGAATACAGCCCGGCATACACGGCCGTGTTGGTGCCGTCGCCGTTGCGCAGCGGCGCCAAGGCCTCGAAGCGCGGCGGATCGATCGGGTCGGTGGTGATGTCGTAGATCTTCGGCAGCTTGCGGTACTGGAGCGCGAGGTAGGCCGGATAGGCCAGCACCACGGCATCGATCATGAAGGCGAGCAGGATCCGGCTCATGCCGCGGCTGCCGTTGCGCCAGATCGCGACGAAGGCCGCGAGCCCGAGCAGGATCGACAGGACGGCAAGCCCCAGCGCTCCGAAGAACGTCGCCAGCGCCGGCTTCATCTCCAGAAAATCGAAGCGCAGGATCAGGATCGAGACCAGCACGGCGACGACCGAGAACACCGCCAGATTGCGGGTCCAGGTCGCGAGGCTGGAGATGGGCTCCGACAGATAGGGGGCGTGAAACCTGCGTGCCATCGTGTCAGGAACTGCCGGGTTGGGCCGCTGCCTGCGTTGCGCCGGGCGGCCGGGTCATCCGTGTGAGACCACGCGGAGGGGCTAAATTCAAGAGGGGTCTGGCCCGGAGAGGGCGGTTGATCCGTCGACTGTGTCAGACGCTTGGGGTGGGGCGCGCGCGCAAGGCCGTCAGCATCAACAGGATGGTTGCGACGGAGAATGCCGCGCCGGTCGCGAACGTCGCCTGCGACCCATAGGCTTGCCACAGCCATCCCGCCAGCAGGCTCGCGACCAGCAGCGCAGCGCCGGTCACAAGGTTGAACAGGCCGAACGCGGTGCCGCGCAGGTCCTGCGGGGCGGTATCGGCGACCATTGCCGACAGCAGCCCCTGCGACAGCCCGAGGTAGAAGCCCCACAGCGCGACGCCGATCGCGGTGCCGATCAGGCCGGGCACGAAGGCCAGCGTCAGGTCGGCGGCTGTCAGCACCACGAGGCCGCAGGTCAGCACGTTGTTGCGGCCGATGCGGTCGGAGAGGATGCCGGCCGGCATGGCGACGCCGGCATAGATCAGGTTCATCAGCACGTAGACCAACGGGATGAGGGAGAGAGCGAGGCCGTCGGCCTGCGCCTTGAGCACCAGGAACGCCTCGCTGAAGCGGGCCAACGCGAACACCGCGCCGATGGCGACCACGATCCAATAGGCTGATGGCAGCCGTCGCAGTTCGCGCGTATGGACCGGCCAGCCGGGGTGCGGCGCAGGCGCTGTCTCCACCGGCTCGCGCACGCCGAACAGGATCAGCAGCACGGCGAGCGCGGCCGGCAGCGCCGACCACCAGAACACCGCCCGGAAGTCGTTGGCATAGAGCGCCATCAGCGCCACCGCGAGGAGGGGACCGGCAAAGGCGCCGATCGTGTCGAGCGCCTGGCGCAAGCCGTAGCTCGCGCCGCGGATGCCTTCCGGCGTGACGTCGGCGATCAGTGCGTCGCGCGGCGCCTCGCGGATGCCCTTGCCGATGCGGTCGACGAAGCGCGCGGCGAGGATCTGCCAGGATGTGCCGGCGAGCGGAAACACTGGCTTGGTCAGGGCCGCCAGCCCATAGCCGATTGCGACCAGCAGCTTGCGCTTGCCGATGCGGTCGGACAGTGCGCCGGAGAATACCTTGGTGATTGCGGCGGTCGCCTCGGACACGCCTTCGATCAGGCCGATCGTCACCGTGGACGCGCCGACCACGGTCGCGAGGAAGATCGGCAGCAGCGCGTGGATCAGCTCCGAGGAGATGTCCATCAGCAGCGACACCAGCCCGAGCGTCAGCACCGTCGACGGTACGTCGCGCCATGTCGTGGAAGCCGGGACGCGCGCTCTTGAACCCATGCCCCTCTTCTAGATGCGGCCGTGCCTGCCGTCTTGCGCCACGTCAAAGCCGCAGCGGCACAAACGCCACGGCCCCGCCGAAAGGGAGGGGCCGCGGCTTCCTTGGTCAGGCTGCGCCGATGCTCAGTGGCCATGCACCAGCGGGCAGGCCGAGTCGGCGAGCTTGCCGAACGCCTCCTCGCCCGACATCGTCTGGATCAGCTTGTAGTAGTCCCAGGGGTACTTCGACTCCTCCGGCTTCTTGACCTGCATGATGTACATCTCGTGCTCCATCAGGCCGTCGGCGCGGATCTTGCCGTTCGACGTGAACATGTCGTCGATCTTCATCTTGCGCAGCTGGTCCATGACCTTGTCGGAGTCGGTGGTGCCGGCCGCCTTCACGGCATTGAGGTAGGTCGTCGTCGCCGAGTAGTAGGCGGCCTGGTTCATGGTCGGCTCGCGCTTGGTCTTTTCGAAGTAGCGCTTGGCGAAGGCGCGGGTCTTGTCGTTGAGGTCCCAATACCAGCCGGTGGTGAGATAGAGACCCTGCGCGGTCTTCAGGCCGAGACTGTGGATGTCGCTGACGAAGGCGAGCAGCGCCGCCGGCTTCATCGTCTTGGCGATGCCGAATTCATCCGCGGCCTTGATCGAGTTCGTGAAGTCGTTGCCGGCATTGGCGAGGCCCAGAACCTGCGCGCCCGAGCCCTGCGCCTGCAGCAGATAGCTGGAGAAATCCGAGGTCGAGAGCGGCACGCGGACCGCTCCGACCACCTTGCCGCCATTGGCCTCGACCACCTTGGACGCGGCCTCCTGCAACTGGGTGCCGAAGGCGTAGTCGGCGGTCAGGAAGAACCAGCTCTTGCCGCCCTGGCTGACCATGGTCTTGGCGGTGCCGTTGGCGAGCGAGGTCGTATCGTAGGCGTAGTGGACGGTGTAGGGCGTGCAGTCCTTGCCCGTCAGCGAGGCGCCGGCGGCACCGATCGCAATGAACGGTATTTTCTTCTCCTTGGCGGCGGTGGCCATCGCGAGGCTGACCCCCGTGTTGGAGCCGCCGAGGATCATGGTGACGCCGTCGCGATCGGCCCACTCGCGCAATTTCTGGGCGCCGACGTCCGGCTTGTTCTGATGATCGCTCTCCATGAACTCGATCTTGTTGCCGAGCACGCTGCCGCCGAAATCCTCGATCGCCATCTTTGCAGCCTCGACGCCGCCCGGCCCGATCACGTCGGCATAGAGCCCGGACATGTCGTCGATGTCGCCGATCACGACCTTGTTGCCGGCGGCGTGAGCGGCCGTGGCGACCAGTGATGCTCCCAGCAGCCAGGGCAGCAGGCGGATTGATTTTCGCATGGTGGCGTTCCCTCGTTTTTTATGGTGCCGGACCTTAGGAACCCGCCCATGGGCTTCCTATTCGCCTTTGGTCGAGGCGAGGGCGATGGAACTTTTTGCGCGGAACGCAAACGGCCCCCGCGGGGGCGCAGGGGCCGTGAGTCTCGCGCGGAACGGGAGTTGTTGCTAAGCTGCGGCGTTGGGGAAGCGGTAGCTCTTGAACTGGTCGCGCAGCGCGGTCTTCAGGATCTTGCCCGTTGCCGTGTGCGGAATGCCGTCGACGAAGGCGACGTCATCGGGCATCCACCATTTGGCGATCTTGCCCTCCATGTATTTCAGGATGTCCTCGCGCGTCGTCGTCTGGCCGGGCTTCAATTGCACGATCAGCAGCGGGCGCTCATCCCATTTCGGATGATAGACGCCGATGACGGCAGCCTCGGCGACCGCGGGATGGCCGACCGCGAGGTTCTCCAGGTCGATCGAGGAGATCCATTCGCCGCCGGACTTGATGACGTCCTTGGAGCGGTCGGTGATGCGCATGTAGCCATGCTCGTCGACGGTTGCGACGTCGCCGGTGTCGAAGAAGCCTTCATCGTCGAGGATGTTGCTGTCGACCTTGTAGTAGGCCTTCGACACCGCGGGCCCGGACACCTTGAGCCGGCCGAAGGTCTTGCCGTCCCACGGCAACTCGGTGCCGGCATCGTCGGTGATCTTCATCTCGACGCCGAACGGCGGGAAGCCCTGGGTCTGCAGCACGTCGAGCTTGGCGTCGCCGTCGGCGGCGAGGAACGGCGGCTTCAGCGTGGCGAGCGTGCCGATCGGGCTCATCTCGGTCATGCCCCAGGCATGGCGCACGCCGATACCCATGTCGAGGAAGGCCTGGATCATCGAGCGCGGCATCGCCGAGCCGCCGCACACCACCATCTTCAGATGCGGCAGTTTGAGGTTATGCGCCTGCATGTGCTGCAGCAGCATCAGCCACACCGTCGGCACGCCGGCGGTGTAGGTCACCTTCTCGGTGTCGAGCAGCTCGTAGACGGACGCGCCGTCGAGCTTGGGGCCGGGCATCACCAGCTTGGTGCCCATCGACGGAGCGGAGAAGGCAATGCCCCAGCTGTTGGCATGGAACAGCGGAACCACCGGAAGCATTGTGTCTGCTGCGGACGTACCGAGTGAATCCCGGCTATTGGCCATCAACGCATGCAGCACGTTGGACCGATGCGAATACAGCACACCTTTCGGATCGCCCGTGGTGCCGGACGTGTAGCACATCGCGGCTGCGGTGTTCTCGTCGAAGGTGCCCCAGGCGAAGTCGCCGTCGGCCTCGCCGATCCACGATTCGTAGGCGACGGCGTTCTTGAGCGTCGTCTGCGGCATGTGCGCGGCGTCGGTCAGCACGATGTAGCGCTCGACGCTCGGCAGCTTGTCGGCGAGCTTCTCGAGGATTGGCACGAACGTCAGATCGGTGATGACGATGCGGTCCTGGGCATGGTTGATGATCCAGCCGATCTGCTCGGGAAACAGGCGCGGATTGACCGTGTGACAGATCGCGCCGATTCCCATGATGCCGTACCAGACCTCGAGATGACGGCCGGTATTCCAGGCGATGGTGGCGACGCGGTCGCCCAGCTTGATGCCGTCGCGCGTCAGCTTCTGCGAGACCTTGAGAGCGCGGTCGCGGATCTGCCGGTAGGTGGTGCGAACGATGGGGCCCTCGACCGAGCGGGTCACGACCTCCTGGGAGCCGTGGATTGTCGCCGCATGCTCGATGATCCGGTGACAAAGCAGGGGCCAGTCTTGCATCAAACCAAGCATCAGGTCGTTCCTCCGGTATTCGCTTGCAGCGAGGGTCTTTTGGTCTCTTTGGTCAATTTTAGCGCGCGCCGCACCCGACGCAAATGGGCTTGTGATGGCCACGACGTCGCGCCGGGCGTGATGGTTAGCGCTGTGGCCGTGGCGATCGCATTGAGCTGGCTCATGGCGGCGCCGGCGGCGGCCGCGAAATCGGCGCACCGCAGCCCGCCCACGGCCGCCGAGCCCGCAGCGAAGCTGGCCGACGGTGTTGCCAAGGTGCCGCTTCCGCAGCCACGGCCTGCCGATGCGCCGGCGCGGGAGGCGGCCAAGGGGGAGGATGCCGCTCCGCGCGACGCGGCCAGCGCCGGTGCAAAGGTGGATGCCCAAGCCCCGCCGCCGCCTTCGGCCTGCAGGCTGGCCCTGACCGAAGAGGTCGCGATCGCGCCGTCGATTCCGCCGATCAAGGGGCCCGGCGGCTGCGGCGGCGAGGACCTGGTGCGGCTGGAGGCGGTGGTGCTGCCTGACAAGCGCAGGGTGGCGCTGACGCCCGCGGCGACCATGCGTTGTCCGATGGCGACCGCGGTCGTCAACTGGGTGCGCAACGATGTGGCGCCGCTGGCCGAACGGCTCGGCAGCGCGGTCACTGCGCTCGACAATTTCGATTCCTATCAGTGCCGCGGCCGCAACAATGTCAGCGGCGCGCAGCTATCGGAGCACGGCCGTGCCAATGCGCTGGACGTCCACGGCTTCAAGCTGGCCGACGGCCGCATGATCGATCTCACCGACCGAAATCAGCCGCGCGATTTGCGCGAGTCCGTGCTGCACGCGGTCTGCACCCATTTCTCCACGGTGCTCGGCCCCGATTCGGATTGGTACCACGAGGACCACATTCATCTCGACCTGATCGAACGCCGCAACAACTACCGCATCTGCCAATGGGACGTGCTCGACCCGCTGCCGAAGGTCGCGCCCCTGATGCCCGCCGCCAGGCCCGACGACGCGCCGTCACGCGAGACCGCGCAGGCTGGCACCGAAAATGTCCGGAAGACCGCGAGCACCGACGCCGAACACAACAGCAGCGGTCGCGCCGGTACCGACGAGAAGGCCGAGCCGCCGGCCACCGCGCAGAGCCCTTCTGCTGACGACCGATCCGGACGGGCCGATACGGAAGCGCAGCCTCCGGCCGCAAAGCCCGCCGGAACGGTCCGCAATCGGCAGACCGCGTCGAAGTCTGCGCCTGAACAGCAAAAGTCCGGACGCGTCGCCGCAGAGACGCGCGCGCCGACCGTAGCGTCCGACAAGGCACGGAATACAGCCGGGCGGGACCAGCGCGCCCTGAACAGCTCAAGTGGGGAACGGGCTTCGCCATCGAAGCCGGCTCCACGGAAGCGCCATCACGGCCGGCCTGGCTGGGATCCGTTCCGCGGATTGTTCTAGCCCCAAACAAAAAGGCGCCGGGTGACCGGCGCCTTGGAAAGGCCGCTAAACGCGCTTCTCGGCTTTTGAATATCGTACCGGCTTCAGCCGGGGCTCACTGCATCGCAGCGAAGGTGCCGCCGCCCTGCAGCGCCATCTGCGGCTTGTAGGGCGAATCACCCTTCTTCGGATCCAGCACCACGACGATGGTGCCGACCTTCACCCGGTTATAGAGGTCGATCGCATCTTCGTTCGTCAGGCGAATGCAGCCCGAGGAGATCGAGGCGCCGATATATTCCGGCTGGTTGGTGCCGTGGATGCGGAACAGCGTGTCCTTGCCGTTGGCATAGAGGTACATCGCGCGTGAGCCCATCGGATTGTCGGGACCCGGCGCGACGAAGGTCGGAACGCCCAGGCGCTCGATCTCGCCCTTGGTCGGATGCCAAGCCGGCCATTCGGTCATGGCGCCGACCTTCGCGATGCCCGACCACGCCATCGCCTCTTCGCCGACGGTGATGCCGTAGCGAATCGCCTTGCCGCCATCGAGGACGTAATAGAGGTAGTGGCTGTCGGAATCGACGACGATCGAGCCCGGGGCTTCCTTGCGGTGATACTCGACGATCGCGCGCCGATAGGGCTCGGCCACCGGCGTGTTGGTGTAGCGGATCTTCGCGAGAAGCTCCTTGTCCTTCGGCTTGAAGGCCTGCGTGTTGGTCGCCTCGTACGTCGTGGCCTGCATGCAGCCCGACAGCATCAGGCCGGCGGCCAGGAGTCCGAGTTTCACCTTCAGCGACATGTCACCAATTCCAATTGACAGCTGACGTTGCAATGGTACGGCCGCGCCACTGCAGCGCGATTCCACATGTCCCATTATCGTCAAAATCGTTCTCAATTCCAGCCGATACACGCACAGGTCACGCTGCAGCGCCGCGATTGTTGCTTTTTTGCCGCAAAAATGCGGGCAGTCATCCACAGCTGTGCTCCGAATGGCACGATCGTCTCTCCGCCGGGGCGTTGCCCTTGAGACCATGGCCTTCGCGAGAAAGCCCATGGACCGGGCTCGCAAGCTGCGTCACAAGGCGGCAGCATCCCGCCGCTACGTCCCCGAAAATTCACGTTTCGCGATTCGGAGTTTTGTCCATGTTCTCGGTGTTCGTTCCGTCCGAAGCCGCGCTGAAGAAGCTGGCGATCACCGATCCCGCGGCTCTGCCCGACAATGCGGTCTGGGTCGACCTCGTGAACCCGAGCAGCGCCGAGGACCGGGCCGTGGAAAAGCTGGCCGGGATCGCGGTGCCGACCCGCGAGGACATGCAGGAGATCGAGATCTCGAGCCGTCTCTACATCGAGAACGGGGCCCGCTACATGACGGCCACGCTGATGTGTCACTCGGACTCCGATATGCCGAGGACCACGGCAGTCACCTTCATCCTGGCGGGCCACCGCCTGGTGACGGTGCGTTACGACCAGCCGCGCCCGTTCGCGGTGGTGGAGGCCAAGCTCGCCCGCAACTGTGCGCCCGGGATCACCGGCGAGATGGTGCTGATGGAGCTGCTCGACGCCGTGATCGACCGCTGCGCCGACATTCTCGAGAAGGTCGGGGCTGATATCGATCAGGTCAGCCACGAGATCTTCGAGCCGAACAATGAGCGTCACGGACACGCCAAGCAATATTCGCAGATCCTGATCGC
Source organism: Bradyrhizobium sp. HKCCYLRH2047 (assembly GCF_051168175.1). Taxonomy (NCBI): domain Bacteria; kingdom Pseudomonadati; phylum Pseudomonadota; class Alphaproteobacteria; order Hyphomicrobiales; family Nitrobacteraceae; genus Bradyrhizobium; species Bradyrhizobium sp. HKCCYLRH2047. Next base: position 168,087 of record NZ_JBNPUM010000012.1, on the reverse strand, counting down.
GATCGGGCGCAAGGGCGACCTGACCTCGAAGGTGCGTGAGAGCCTGGTGTCGATCGGCCGCCTCGTCACCTTCCTGTCTGCGGTGGTCGAAGGCGTGAAGTGGTCGAAGGACATGCGCGAGCAGCTCAAGACCATGCAGCGCGACGTCGCCTCGCTGACCGACCACGCGTCCTACCTCGCGAGCAAGATCACCTTCGTGCTGGATGCGATGCTCGGCGTCGTCAACCTCGAGCAGAACAACATCATCAAGCTGTTCTCGGTGATGGCGGTGGTCCTGATGCCGCCGACCTTGATCGCATCGATCTACGGCATGAACTTCAAGATGATGCCGGAGCTCGAATGGGTGCACGGCTATCCGATGGCGTTGGTGCTGATGCTGATCTGTGCGATCGTGCCGTACTACATCTTCAAATTGAAGAAGTGGCTGTAGCGCAGCCGAGCTGGAATCGCCGGCCGCCCCAGGCCGCTCGCCCGCGCGAAGGCTGCGGCAAAGCGCCATCCGCAGCGCCTCATTCGTGCCCCGTTGTTAGCTGCGTGGGCGACATGTTCGTTGGTCGCGTGCCGCCGACTGATAGTCGCTATGCACTGCAAGTGTCACAAGCGGCAACGTGCAACGCATAACAGAAATACTTGTTAGGCCAGCCGCAACGCCGCTGCAAAGCCGCCCCAATTCCTCAGGTAAAATTTGACGGGAACCCTGAACGTTTGATCGAAACTTCTCTGCGATAAATCTGCTCGTGAGCATGACCGACTACGAGCGCCTCGGCGCGTGGCATGCAAGGCAGAGCTCGAGGGCGCGTTCATCGCGCCTTATCCAAGAGGCGGCAATGGTTGAGAAACGCATAACGGCATCGAACAACGTGATCGAGCTGGCCAACTATCAACGCAGCCGCGCCGACATCGTCGTGGCCCATGCGCTGTCGCCGCGCACCTGCCGCTATTGCGGCGCCGAGCTCGATGACGACGAGCGCGAGGATGATTGCTCCAGCGCCCTCAACGTCGAGTCCGACCGCCTGCGCTGGCGCGCCGCGCAGATCCTTCGTGGCCTGGTGTGCGAAGGCTGAACGACTGTTCTCGGCCGAGCGGTATCCCGGCAATGCCGCCCGAAAGTCCACGATCGGAAATTCAGCAGCCGATGTCATCCCTTGAACAGCGCTCCCTCCGGGAGCGCTGTTTTGTTTGTGGCGGCCGAATCGATCTTCGGAAACGGTGTTAATCGCCGCTTCGCACGGCCATCTGGAACTTGCCGCGCGCGGCAATCCGCCGTGAACCAAACCGGAGACGGGCAGGCCCCTCCGCGGCGACGGTCTCAGACGTGCTGGCCGCCGTTGATATGGATCTCGGCGCCGTTCACGTAGGAGCTGGTCTCGGTGCACAGCACGTAGATGATCTTGGCGACCTCGTCGGGCGTGCCGAGGCGCTGCATCGGGATCTGCTCCTGCACGATCTTCTCGGTGCCGGGCGACAGGATCGAGGTATCGATCTCGCCCGGCGCGATCGAGTTGACGCGGACGCCGACCCGGCCGAAATCCGACGCCATCTCGCGGGTCAGGGCCGCCAGCGCCGCCTTGGAGGTCGCGTAGGCCGCGCCGGCGAAGGGATGCACGCGCGAGCCGGCGATCGAGGTGACGTTGACGACGGAGCCCTTGGCCGCCTTCAGCTCCTTGATCAGGCCGCGCGCCATCATGATCGGCGCGAAGAAGTTGACGCGGAAGACGTGATTCCAGGTGTCGAGGTCGGTGTCGACGGTGCCGAGCCGGGCGCCGCCGGCGCCCTTCGGCGAGATCGCGGCGTTGTTCACCAGCGCATGCAGCTCGCCACTGTCCATGCGCTGTTTGACCTCCTCGATCGCCCGCAGCGTGTCCTCGGGATCGGCAAGGTCGACCTGGATGTGGTCTTCGGGACCTGCGCCCCACGGACATTCCTCGGGGAAGGGATGCCGCGAGCAGGTGATGACGCGCCAGCCGGCGGAGGAGAATCGGATGACGGTGGCATGACCGATGCCGCGGCTGGCGCCGGTCAGCAGCATCGTGCGCCGCGGCTGGTTCGAAGGAGTCGGCATGAACTGGGTCTCTCACGATCCCGGACGGATCAACTTACCACAATGGTTGCAGGTGCGGCGCTCGATTCACGCACGCGCGGGCGATTCGTCCGACAAGGCATCAGACGCCGGCAGCCGGGCGCTAGCGCGCTCGGCGATGTCTCACGGATACATCCGCACCTTGGTCCACGGCTGGTCGGCGGCGTCGCGGCGGAATTCGATGCGGTCGTGCAGGCGGAACGGCCGGTCGTGCCAGAACTCCATGCTGATGGGCGCGATGCGCCAGCCGCTCCATCCCGGCGGCCGCGGCACCTCGCCGATGATGTATTGCGTGGCGACCTTGGCGATCGCCTGCTCGAACGCGAACCGGCTCTCCAGCGGCTGCGACTGCTTGCTGGCCCAGGCGCCGAGCTGCGCCTGCTTCGGCCGGGTCGCGAAATAGGCGTCGGCCTCCTCGTCGCTCACCGGCGTCACGAGGCCGCGGATGCGGACCTGGCGGCGCAGCGACTTCCAGTGAAACAGCAGCGCGGCCTTCGGATTGGCGGCGAGCTCACGGCCCTTCTGGCTGGCCTTGTGGCTGTAGAAGACGAAGCCGTCCTGGTCATAGCCCTTCATCAGCACCATGCGCACGTCGGGCAACCCGCTATCGTCGACCGTCGCCAGCGCCATCGCATTCGGATCGTTGGGCTCGCTCTTGCTGGCCTCCGCAAACCAGTCGGCAAACAGCGCAAACGGCTCGCCGGCCTGGGTAAAATCGGCCGATGTACCGGATGTTAAGATTGTCTGGTGTTTGATGCTCGTGGGGTCGGTCATGTCTTTGGGGAGTCCGAGTTTTGCGTTCACCCGCGGCCAAGCGCGCGCAAGTCCATCCGGGTCCGGTCCTATATAGGGCATCGGTCCGACTTGGCCTATCCGCGATCGGTCATGCCGGCACCGCTTTGACACTCATTCTAATCGGCCTGTCCGGCGGCGGCTGCAGCCTGTCTCGCCCTGAAACGGCCTTTGCCAAGATGGACGATGCGGAGATCACCGGCGCGGTCAGCCCGCCGCCCGAGCGCGAGCCGACCGAAGCCGATCTCGCTTTTGCCCGCAACGCCGCGTCGGACGTGCTGACCAGGGGGAGCAAGGATTCCAGCCAGCCCTGGCAGAATCCGCAGACCGGCGCTCGCGGCTCGGTGACGCCGATCGCCAAGTCCTACACGGCCGACAACGGCCGCACGTGCCGCGATTTCCTCGCGAGCTACGTCAACGGCAAGACGGAGCGCTGGCTGCAGGGCTCGGCGTGCCGTATCGAGCGTGGGCGCTGGGACATCCAGACGCTCAAACCCTGGCAGCAAAGCTAGCCGGGACCATCAGGAACCCGTTGCAAAAATACAACGGACTCCCCAGATGAAATGCAAAGCGGGCGGGGAGCCCATAGGTTAGTATCTGACTTTCTGTAAGGAGACGTGACGGATGCGCGACCCCTATGAGGTCTTGGGGGTGCCGCGAAGCGCCAGCGCTGCGGCCATCAAGAGCGCCTATCGCAAGCTCGCCAAGAAGCACCACCCCGACAGCAACAAGGATGATCCGAAGGCATCGGCGCGGTTTGCCGAGATCAATTCGGCCAACGAGATCCTGGGCGACGAGGAGAAGCGCAAGCAGTTCGATCGCGGCGAGATCGACGCCGAAGGCAAGCCGCGCTTCCAGGGCTTCCCTGGCGGCGGCGCCGGCCGCGGCGGGCCGGGGGGCGGATTCGAGAATTATACCTTCCGCAGCGGCGGCGGGCCGGGTGGCGGCTTTGGCGGTGGCGGATTCGAGGACATCCTGAACAGCATGTTCGGCGGCGCTGGCCCGCGCGGTGCACGTGGCGGCGGCGGCGGTTCGTTCGAGTTCGACACCGGCGGAGTCGGCCTCGACCTCGATCTGAAGGTTGCGATGTCGGTCTCGCTCGAGGAGTCCGTGAAGGGCGGCGAGAAGCGCGTTCGGCTGCCGTCGGGCAAGGAGCTCAACGTCAAGGTCCCCGCTGGCGTCACCGCCGGCCAGCAGATCAGGCTGAAGGGGCAGGGCGAGAGCGCGCCCGGACACCGGCCAGGTGATCTCCTGATCACGATCCAGATCGCGCCGCATCCGTTCTTCAAGGTCGAGGGCAGCGACCTCAGGCTCGATCTGCCGATCACGCTTTACGAGGCGGTCCTGGGCGCCAAGGTGAGGGCGCCGACGCTCGGCAGCGCGGTCGAGCTGTCGATCCCGAAGAACACCTCCAGCGGCCGCACCTTCCGGCTCAAGGGCAAGGGCCTGCCCAAGAGCGATGGCTCGGTCGGCGATCTGTTCGTCACCACCCGGATCGTGCTGCCCGACGGCAACGATGCCGAGCTCGAAGCCCTGATGACCAAATGGCGCGACCGCCATCCCTACAATCCGCGCAGCAACCTCTCCTGAGGTTGCGCGTTGTAGGCCACTCGGCTTAAAGTTGAGGGGGCGAGCTGGAAAGCTGAGAGAAAAAGTGCGGCCTCGAAAGGGGGACCAGCGCGGTACAAAACCCCGATCGAGGCCGCTTCCGTGTCGATCGGCGGATCGAACACTCCTCATTTTTTCGTGAACATTTGGCGCTATATTGAGACGTGCCGGTGACCTGATTCCAGATTTCCGGTGACCGAATTGCGGCGCCGACCTTGGCGAGTCTCCCGCCCGGGCGAGGCGGGGATCAGTACCGTTTCGCGCAGCGTTTGCGGCCATCCTGCAAACGCTTCTGATCACGGCCGTAATCGCGCCGAGGCCGGTACCTCGCGAAATCGGGCAATGGTCCGCCGCTAGCCGCCCGCCCGTTCGGACTGGTCATAAACAAGGCGCGCGACCTGGGTGAGACGCGTCCGGTCGCTGCTGCCACTGACGACGTAGCTGACGCCGCGCTCCGCCCAGGACAGTGCAGCGGTGTTGCCCTGCGCCGTATAGCGCATCTCGGCCGCCTCGATCCCGACCTTGGTCGCATACACCGTGAAGCGCTCGCCGGAGGTGCTCTCGTACATCAGGAAGGACGCCGGACCGGTCGGCCCCGGCAGCAGCCGGCCGCCGACGAGCTTCAGTCCGGTGGTTTCCAGCTCCGGCGCCTGCACGGTGCGGCCGCAGCGCCGCGTCAGCCATTGCTGCAGATGGGCCTTCTCGTCGCCGGGGACCTCGACCGGATGGCGCACCTCCACGACGTAGAGTCGGTGCGCATCGAGCGCCTCGCCGGCGAGGGCCTGCAGCGGCGACGGCGAGGACGCAGCGCCACGCGCGACCCAGCCGACCGCGCCGCCGGCCGCGAAGGCCGCCACGCTTGCCGCCATGGCTGCGACGACCCAGCGCCGCGGCCGGCGCTCCAGACCGTCGAGGTCGAGCCGCGGCGGCACCGGCTCGTTGACGATGGAATCGTAGCGGGCATGGAGCGCCTCAGCCATGCTGCGCCAGAATTGCACGCGCTCGGCGTCCGCCGGATGCGCGGCCAGCCAGCGCTCGACGTCGCTGCGGCGCTCGGCCGGCAGCTCGTTGTCGACGTAGGCGTGCAGCTCGTCTTCGGTGACGGGAATGGTCGGCTCGGTCATCATCGGGATCTCGTTGCAATCGAGCGGCTGCGGCGATGCGCGGTAGCTGCAGGCTTGGGCAGCCGAACATGGCAGGGCGGCTTTTGTGCAGTGGTCATTTCACCCTCCGCAGCGCCGGCCGCTCGCCCTCGAGCACGGCACGGACATGGGCGCGGGCGCGGGCGAGGCGGGACATCACGGTGCCGATCGGGACACCCTGGATGTCGGCGACCTCGCGGTAGCTCATGCCTTCGAGCACGACGAGGAGAAGCGCCGCGCGCTGCTCCTCCACCAGGGTCGCCAGCGCGCGCTCGATGTCCCGGCCCTCGGCCTCAGTGCCGCTGGCGTCGGCATTGTCGTCCTGGAGCGGCATGAAGTGAGGTCGCCGTGCCAGGGAGCGCCGGCGGTTCTTGTTCAGATTGGTCAGGATCGTGTACAGCCAGCTCCTGATGTCGCCGCCCAGGAACAGCCGTTCCGAGCGCAGCGCCCGCACCAGCGTGTCCTGGACCAGCTCGTCGGCCGCGTCCATGTCGCGCGCCAACGCCCGGGCATAACGGCGCAGTGCCGGAATCATGGTCTCGACGCTCTGGCGGAACGCGTTCATGGACTGCCCTGCGGCTGTTCGCTGCGATGACAAGGGCGCAGGCCGCAGCCGGCGCCTTGCAAAGATCATAACCCCGCGATCTCAGGCCTATTCCAGCCGGGCAAGCTGGCTGGGCGTTTGCCACAGAGCGGGCGGAATGGGGCTGTACCGGGCCAGACCGGTGGTGTACGTCCAGTCCTCAGAGCATGATGCGCTTCCACGGAAACGCATGATGCTCATCTCCTTGTTTGAGCATGATCTTTCGGAAAACCGGTTTCCACTTTTCCGGATTATGCTCTCATAATCAGTTCGATGGGAAGCCGCATGGCGCAGATTTCAGGTTTGATGCAGGGCAAGCGCGGGGTGGTCCTCGGCGTGGCCAACAACCGCTCGATCGCCTGGGGCATTGCCAAGGCCGCGCGCGCGGCCGGCGCGGAGATCGCGTTGACCTACCAGGGCGACGCGCTGAAGAAGCGGGTCGAGCCGCTGGCGGCTGAGCTCGGCGGCCTCGTGCTCGGCCATTGCGACGTCACCGATCCATCGACCATCGATGCCGTGTTCGACGTGCTCAAGGAGAAGTGGGGCAAGATCGATTTCGTCGTGCACGCCATCGCCTTCTCCGACAAGGACCAGCTCGACGGCCGCTACATCGAGACCACGCAGGACAATTTCTCCAAGAGCATGCTGATCAGCTGCTACTCGCTGACCGCGATCGCGCAGCGCGCCGAGAAGCTGATGACCGACGGCGGCTCGATCATCACCCTGACCTATTATGGTGCAGAGAAGTGGATGCCGCACTACAATGTGATGGGCGTCGCCAAGGCCGCGCTGGAAGCCAGCGTGCGCTATCTCGCCGCCGATCTCGGCGAGAAGAGCATCCGCGTCAACGCGATCTCGGCCGGCCCGATCAAGACGCTGGCCGCGTCGGGCATCGGCGACTTCCGCTATATCCTGAAGTGGAACGAATACAACGCGCCGCTGCGCCGGACTGTGACCATCGACGAGGTCGGCGACAGCGCGCTGTATCTCTTGTCCGACCTGTCGCGTGGTGTCACCGGCGAGGTGCATCACGTCGATTCCGGCTATCATGTCGTCGGCATGAAGCGGCCCGAGGCGCCCGACATCTCGCTCAGCAATTCCGTCGGCGCCAAGGACTAACGTCAACACGCAATGCCACGGCCCACGATCTACTACATCCGCCACGGCGAGACGGAATGGAATGCGCTCGGCCGGCTGCAGGGCACGCAGGACATTCCGCTGAACGCGCTCGGGCGGGTGCAGGCGGTGCAGGCCGGCAACCTCCTGGCCGAGCTCGCTGCGCGCAACGGCCATGATGCGGCGCGCCTGCCCTACGTCGCGAGCCCGCTCAGCCGCGCCCGCGCGACCATGGAGCTGGTGCGTGAGACCCTGGGGCTGCCAGCCGAGGGCTATGCGCTCGATGCCCGGCTGCGCGAGATCGGCTACGGCAAATGGGAAGGGGCGACGCTGCCGGAAATGCAGGCGGCCGATCCCGCCTTCTATGCCCGGCGGCTGACCGACAAATGGTCGCTGGCGCCCGAGGGCGGCGAGACCTATGCCGACGTCGAGCGCCGCGTGCGCGACTGGTACGATGGGCTGTCTGGCGATATCGTGGCGGTCGCCCATGGCGGCACGGCGCGGGCGCTGATGGTCGCGCTGGGCTTCGAGACGCCGCACGGCGCCGTCGACCTGCCGATCCAGCAGGGCGCGGTCTATGTGTTCGGCGAGAACGGCTTCGAGAAGTACAGTTAGTTTGTCCCCGTCATTCCGGGGCGCGTCGTGAGAGGCGAAACCGGAATCTCGAGAGTCCGGGTCTGGTCCTTCGGACCGTCCCGGAATGACGGTTTTTCCGATTGGGTGATCAGCTCATGTCCTTCAACACCTTCGGCCACATGTTCCGCGTCACCACCTTCGGCGAGAGCCATGGCGTGGCCATCGGCTGCGTGGTCGACGGCTGTCCGCCGCGGATCCCGCTGCAAGCGGAGGAGATCCAGCGTGATCTCGACCGCCGCCGTCCCGGCCAGTCGCGCTTCACCACCCAGCGCCAGGAGCCGGATCAGGTGAAGATCCTGTCCGGTGTGATGGCCGATCCCGACACCGGAGCGCAGGTCACCACGGGCACACCGATCGCGCTCCTGATCGAGAACACCGACCAGCGCTCCAAGGACTATTCCGAGATCAAGGACAAGTTTCGTCCCGGCCATGCCGACTTCACCTACGAGGCCAAATACGGCCTGCGCGACTATCGCGGCGGCGGCCGGTCCTCGGCGCGCGAGACCGCGACGCGCGTTGCGGCCGGCGCGATCGCGCGCAAGGTCCTGCCCGACGTGAAGGTGCGCGGCGCGCTGGTGCAGATGGGGCCGCACAAGATCGACCGCGGCAACTGGGACTGGGACGAGGTCGCGCGCAATCCCTTCTTCTGCCCCGACAAGGACAAGGCGGCGTTCTTCGAGGACTATCTCGACGGCATCAGGAAGTCCGGCTCGTCGATCGGCGCCGTGCTCGAGATCGTCGCCGAGGGCGTGCCGGCGGGACTTGGCGCGCCGCTCTACGGCAAGCTCGATGCCGATCTCGCCGCGGCGATGATGAGCATCAACGCCGTGAAGGGGGTCGAGATCGGCGCCGGCTTCGGTGCGGCCGAGCTGACCGGCGAGGAGAATGCCGACGAGATGCGCTCGGCCAATGACGGCACGCGCTTCCTCTCCAACAATGCCGGGGGCATTCTCGGCGGCATCGCCACGGGACAGCCGATCGTGCTGCGCTTCGCGGTCAAGCCGACCTCGTCGATCCTCACCCCGCGCCAGACCGTCGACCGCTCAGGCCAGGAGACCGAGATCCTGACCAAGGGCCGTCACGACCCCTGCGTCGGCATCCGCGCGGTTCCCGTCGGCGAGGCGATGATGGCTTGCGTGCTCGCCGATCACCTGCTGCGCCATCGCGGCCAGGTGGGGTAGGTTAGTCGTTCTCGCCGTACACATACGACGCCTTCAGCCCGAAGGTCACGATCGAGAGCGTGACCCACAGCCGCAGCATCGCGAACGAGAAGATGAACACGAAGAACACCAGGTTCTTGGCGAACTGACTGGCCTCGGTCTGCCCGAACGTCCAGATCAGGCTACGGACGGCATTCTGGCCGTAGCCCAGTCCGATGTTGACCAGGCCCAGCACCAGCACGGCGGTCCCGAGCCATAGCCCGCGCCGAGCGAACTCACCGAGTGCGGGGAAGAACGCGGTCCGGCCATTGTTGCGCTCGGCCTGCAGGATCATCAGCAGCACCAGCGCTGCGATGAATGCGCTCCAGAACCGGCCGAGATGCGTGAACTGGTCGAAGGCCATGCCATCCAGTCCGGCCATCAGATGGGGGCTCTGTCCCGCATAGGGCGTGAACACCAGGGCTAGCGCAGCCGCGATCATCAGCAAGGCGATCCGCCATAGCACGGCCAGGGACAATCGAAGCTGGTCGGTGACGCTCAGCTCGCCGAGGTTCGTCTGGCCGCCGCTTGCCTCGATACAGCGCTGCGCCGTGACGATGAAGGCGTGCAGCACGGCGACCGCGGCCACGACCAGAGCGGGCAGGCTGGCCGGTCCGCCGGCAAACGCGATCACCCGCATTGCCGCGGCGAGGATGAGCCATGGCAGCGCCGGCAGTAGCCGCAACGGTCCGAACGAGGTCTGAGGAACAATGGTGGATGATACGCTGCGGAGGGTCTCTCTCATCGTGTCAGGATACCGCGCGGAGCTGAACGGCCTTCCTCGCAAATGGCTAAAATTGCCGCCACGCCGCGTGCGTCTCGCTGTCTCCATGAGCTGTCACGAAGAGCCTCACCAAGGGCCATCACGACCCCTGCGTCGGCAATCCGCACGGGCCCGGTGGGCGAGGCGATGATGGCCTGCGTGCTCGCCGATCATCTGCTGCGCCATCGCGGCCAGGTCGGTTGGTCGCGCACGGAGTACCTGTTTACTGTTGTCACGTCCGTCGCTTAATCTCAGCCCATGGACACTTCCAAGCTGCGGGACATCAAGGACTGGCTGGTCGATGGTGCGCGCTCCGCGGCGACGCCGAGCCAGATGATGTCCGAATGCTGCGAGCGCCTGGTCGGGCTCGGCATCCCGTTGTGGCGCGTCGGCGTGTTCGTCCGCACCCTTCATCCCGATATCGCCGGCCGCAGCTTCATCTGGCGCCAGGGCGCCGAGGTCGAGATGGGCACGGTCGATTTCGGTTTCGAGAGCACCCCGGCCTACACGGACAGTCCGCTCGCGCTCGTGTTCGAGCATGGCAGGGAGTTCGGGGCCGATCCTCGCCATCCGCAGGCGGAGCGTTTTCCGATCCTGATGGATCTGCGTGCCGAGGGCGTGACCGACTATCTCGCCTTGCCGATGACCTTCATCGATCGCGCGGTCCATGCCTCGAGCTGGACCACCAAATCTCCAAGAGGCTTCACCGACGCGCAGCTGAACGCGATCCGGTCGCTGATGCCTGCGCTCGCACGCTACACCGAGATCGTCACGCTGCGCCGGACCGCCTCGATGCTGCTCGACACCTATGTCGGCAACAGCGCCGGCGAGCGCATCCTCGGCGGCCAGATCCGCCGCGGCCACACCGATACGCTCGATGCGGCGATCTGGTTGTCGGATCTGCGCGGCTTCACGCCGCTGTCGGACCGGCTGCCGGCCGAGAACGTCGTCGACATCCTCAACCAGTACTTCGACTGCCAGGTGGATCCGATCCGCGAGCAGGGCGGCGAGGTGCTCAAGTTCATGGGCGACGGCCTGCTCGCGGTGTTCCCCATTCGCGCGCAGGGCGGCGATCCGAGCGAGGTCTGCGGCCGCGTGCTCACGGCGGCGCGGGCGTCGCGCGCCCGCGTCGACGCGCTGGAATATGCGGTCGGCGACATCGGGGAGCGGTTTCGTTTCGGCGTGGCGCTGCATGTCGGACGGTTGCTCTATGGCAATATCGGCGGCGGCAACCGGCTCGACTTCACCTGCATCGGCCCCGCCGTCAATCTCGCCGCAAGGCTGGAGAAGATGGCCGCGCAGCTGAAGCGCACGGTGGTCGCGTCCGAGGCCTTTGCCGGCGCCTGTCCCGAGCCGCTGACCGATCTCTGGACCGATCTCGGCGAATTTCCGATCGCTGGCCTCGCGACCGCGCAACGCGTGTTCGGGCTGCGCGAGGAAGGGAATTAGTTCGCCGGCTCAGGTCTCCGGCTCGGTGGTGAACAGCAGCGGATATCCCTTGGCGCGGCCGGCATCGGTCGCGCGCGTCGCCTTGGTCTCGGCGACGTCCTTGGTGAACACCGCCACCACGCAGACGCCGAGCTTATGGGCCGTGATCATGACCTTGTAGGCCTGGTCCTCGGTCATGCGGAATTCCGCCTTCAGGATCATCACCACGAAATCGCGCGGCGTGAAATCGTCGTTGACGAGGATCACCTTGTAGAGCCGCGGACGCTCGGTCTTGGTGCGTACCTTCGTCTTGGGCTTGGTGACGGCATCGTTCATTTGAAGGGCGCGCCTGTGTTCCTGATGCGGCAGTCACGCCACGATACAGGCTTCGAACGCTCCGGGAAACCACGGGCTGCATGCCTTGCGCGATGGGCGCACGCGGCTGCCTGACATCCGGGCAATCCAGGGGACTAACCGGAATGTGAATGGATGTGTGCGTTCCCGCTTTGCGCTCTGCGGATTGCATGTCACCATCATCAGACGCGATTGGAGGGCAGCTCATGCGCTGGTGGATCTCGATCGGGGTGGCGTGTCTGGCGGGCGCCTTGGCTGGCGGCGACGTCGCCAGCGTCGTGGCCGCGCCGAGGACCCAGCCGGCGCAGCAACTGAGCGAGAAGGAAGCCTCTGTCGACGTTGAGCTCATTCTCGCCGTCGACGTGTCCTACTCGATGGATCTGGACGAGCTGGCGATCCAGCGCGAAGGCTACGCCCAGGCGCTCAGCTCGCGCGAGTTCCTGCAGGCGCTGAAGAACGGCGTGCACGGCCGCATCGCCGTGACCTATTTCGAATGGGCGGCCTCGAGCGACCAGAAGATCATCATTCCATGGCGCCTGATCGACGGACCGGAAAGTGCCGACGCCGTCGCCGCCGAGATCATGAAGACGCCAATCCGCCGGGCGTCGCGCACCTCGATCTCGGGCGCGATCTACTTCGCCATGCCGTTGTTCGATGAGAACCCCTATCGCGGGCTGCGCCGCGTCATCGACATCTCCGGCGACGGGCCCAACAACAACGGTCCCTCGCCGGTGACGATCGCGCGCGACGAGGCCGTCAACAAGGGCATCACGATCAACGGCCTGCCGATCATGGTCAAGGAGCCGTCCTACTCGACCATGGATATCGAGAACCTCGATCTCTACTACAAGGATTGCGTCACCGGCGGCCACGGCTCGTTCGTGGTCACGATCAAGAGCCGCGAGGAGTTCAAGGAGGCCATCCGCACCAAGCTGCTGATGGAGGTCGCCGGACGGGCACCGCCGCCGCGCATCGTGCCGGTCGCCGATGACGCCGACAAGGAGCCGCGCGTGTCCTGCACGATCGGCGAGAAGATCTGGCAGGATCGCTGGGGCCGGTGACCCGGGCTGCGCCACACCGGCGCCCCTGATCCGCCATCGACCGGCGCGCAGCGCTTCACACCGCCTGTCCTGGTCGGAGGCGTGCACTGCGCACCCATCGGACGCGTGTCGGGTGCAAGGATTGGTATCCCGATCTCGTGTGGAAAAACCCCGTCCTGTTGCCGATCCGGCGAATCTGTGACCTCACAGCCACACACGATCTGAAAAACCAGGGGTTGCATGGCGCCAAAATTCTCTTTGCCACTGTGCCGCCGCGATTGGGCCGCGACCATGAGCGGGTTGAGGCGGAGGCGCACAGAATATGCGTATCATCGACCGGACAGCAGGTCCCTCGTCAGTCGTCCATGGCCCGGGTGCAGGGCTCGCATCCCAACTTCTGAGGCCAGCGCTGCTGTGTGCGGCGGCGGCTTCGCTCGCCGCCTGCGCGCAATCGTCGGCGGTCCGGCAGGCGCGCTGGGCGGCGCCGACGAAGCAAGCTGCCGCCGAATTCCGGCCGCAGGTGCAGCGTGCGGAGACGGCGCCGGAGTCGGTGGTGCGCGTCCAGCAGGCCGAGCTCAGCCCGCCTCCAGCCCACGCCACCTCGTCGGGCCTCGCCAGCTACTACTCGGAAGGCCGCAAGACCGCGAGCGGCGAACGCTTCGATCCCTCCGAGCTGACGGCCGCCCATCGCAGCCTGCCGTTCGGCACCCGTTTGCAGGTCACCAACGTCAAGACCGGCCGCTCGGTGGTGGTGCGTGTCAACGACCGTGGACCGTTCGTGCAGGGCCGGGTGGTGGATGTGTCCTACTCCGCCGCCCAGGCGCTCGGCATGATCCACACCGGCGTCGCCCCGGTGAAGGTCAGCGTGGTGCGGTAGCAGTCATAGACACGGCAGCGCCGCTGCTTGACCTCTCGTGTTTCTTGAGTGGCCGGGATCTCGCAGCGGCGGCAGTGCACCTCGCCCCGCTTGCGGGGAGAGGTCGGATTGCATCGAAGATGCAATCCGGGTGAGGGGGACAGGTCTATCCACGCACACACCCGGTGCGTTTGCCCCTGCTGACACTTCCCGTGCGGCTGCCTCTCACCCCAACCCTCTCAGCGCGAGCGAAGCTCGTCGCGCCCCCGTAAGAACGGGGAGAGGGTGCGCACCGTTCGTGCCGAGCAAGCTCTGCGCTCAACTAATAGGCATCCCGCATCACCGCCTCACCGCACCAGCCGCGCCACCAACTCCACATGCGGCGTGTGGCGGAACTGGTCGACGGGGACGACCGTCTCGAGCTTGTAGCCGCCGTCGATCAGCATGCGGACGTCGCGGGCGAAGGTGGTGACGTTGCAGGACACCGCGACGATCACCGGCGCCTTGCTGGCCGCGAGCTGCCTGGCCTGGGCCTGCGCGCCCTGGCGCGGCGGGTCGAACACGACGGCATCGATGTCGCGCAATTCCGGCGGCATCAGCGGGCGGCGGAACAGGTCGCGCGCCTCGGCCTTGATCGGCTTGAGGCCGGGCGTCCCGGCCGCCTTCTGCAGCGCCGCGATCGCGCCGGCATCATTGTCCATGGCGGTGACGCGCGCCCGCGTGGCGAGCCGCAGCGCGAACGGGCCGACGCCGCAGAACAGGTCGGCGACGTGCTTGGCCTTGCCGGTCCGCTCCATCACGAGCTGCGCCAGCGTCTCCTCGCCTTGCACGGTGGCCTGCAGAAACGAGCCGGGCGGCAGCGTCACCTGCGCCGTGCCCATCGTGACAACTGGCGCATTGCGCATCAGCACCAGCTCGCCGTGGCGCGTCAGCCGCGCCAGTCGGTGCTGTTCGGCGAGGCGGGACAGGGCCGCGATGCGCGGCGGCGGCAGCGGGCCGGAGCCGCGGATGTCGATGTCGAGGCCGTTGCTGGTCGCGGTCGCCTGGATGTCGAGCGGCTTGCCGGTCGGCTTCAGCGCCTCAGCCAGGGCCCATGCGGCTTCCAGCGCACCGTCCAGAGCAGGATCGAGGATCGGGCAGCGGTCGATCGGCACGATATCGTGGCTGTTCGCGGCCGAGAATCCGACCCTGAGAACGTCGTGCGTGCCCATCCGGGCGTGGAAGGTGGCGCGGCGCCGGCCGGCGCCGTGGGCATCGATCAGATCGGCCACGTCGCAGTCGACCTTGGCGGCCCGTAGCGTCTCGACGATGATGTTGCGCTTCCATTGCTGATAGGGCCCGGGCATCCAGTGCTGGATGGCGCAGCCGCCGCACACGCCGAAATGCGCGCAGAACGGCGCGATCCGCTCGGGACTCGCCGTCTCCACCGCGAGCAGCTTGCGGCGATCGGGATGGCCGGGCACGACGGCCGTCTCCACGGTCTCGCCGGCCAGCGTGTAGGGCACGTACAGCGCCTCGCCCGATGACAGCGACACGCCATCGCCGCGATGGCCGACCTGGTCGATGACGAGACGTTCAACCATGGCGGCGCGCTCCCAGGAAGAATTCGGCGTTGCCGTCGCCGCCCTTGATCGATGACGGAAAGATCGCGATGTCGCTGCAGCCGAGCGAGGCGGCGAAGGCGGCGATGTCATCGCACACGGCTTGATGGACGGCTGCATCCTTGATGATGCCGCCCTTGCCGTGCTTTCCCTGCGCCTCGAATTGCGGCTTGATCAGCGCCAGCAGGCTCATCGGCGAGGCGGCGAGCGATAGCGCGGCCGGCAGCACCGCCTTGAGCGAGATGAAGCTGCAGTCGATCACGACGATGTCGGGGCGCTGCGCCAGCCGCTTGCCGTCGTAGCTGCGGATGTCGGTCTGCTCCATCGAGATGATCTTCGGGTGATTGCGCAATGACGGGTGCAACTGGTCGCGGCCGACGTCGACCGCGAACACGAGCGCCGCGCCATTCGCCAGCAGCACCTCGGTGAAGCCGCCGGTGGAGGCGCCGACATCGAGGCAGACATGGTCCTCGACCTCGATGCCGTAATGCTCCAGCGCCGCCGCCAGCTTGACGCCGCCACGCGACACCCAGGGATGCGCCGGCTCGGCCTGCAGGACGGCGTCGGCGGGAATGCTCTCCGAGGCTTTGCCGACCTGCTTGTCGTTGGCGAACACGAGCCCCGCCTCGATCGCCGCCTGCGCCCGCGCGCGGCTCTCGAACAGGCCGCGTTCGACGAGGAGGATGTCAGCGCGTTTGCGGGCAGGGGTCATGGGCGGTTTGATGAATGGTCATGAGTTGTGGAGTGGTCATGAGTTGTGGAGGTCGCGCAACCATTCCGGTGTCGTCCCGGGCAAGCACTGGCGCGCATCGCGCGTCGGTGCGCCGACCCGGGACCCATAACCACAGGACGTAGTTTGTAGGAAGATGGCAACTACGTGTCTGCCCAACACACCGTCCTGTGGTTATGGGTCCCGGCTTTCGCAGGGACGACATGGGAGTTCGTGTCATCGATCGTGCCACCACGCGAGACTCGTAGGGTGGGCAAAGGCGCGTGCACCGGTGTTTCCGCAAGCTCGTATCGCAATTGACGCGCCGTGCCCACCATCTCGATTGCAGAGCGTGGATGGACGGTGGGCACGCTGCACCTGGCGGCGCCGCTTTGCCCACCCTACGAGACCGTGGCCAGCCGCTCCGCCGCTAGCTTCACGCACAGCTCGAACGCCGAGAGATCGTTCCAGACATTCGCCGGCCGCTCGCGCGGCAGCACCAGTGGATGGCCGCGCAGCTCGAGCGCGTGGATCATCATGAGATTGTCGGGCAGGCCGAAATCCTCGACCGTCAGGCCTTCGCCATCGACCAGGCGGCCGTCCTGCTCCGTCACCGCCGTGAAGCGCCGGGCTCGATCGGCGTAGATGGCCGGGTCGTTGCAGTAGCCGAGGCACAGCTTGCCGGATCCGGCCATGTAGCCGAACTCATAGACCGTGCCGGCATCGGCGCCGGGGCCGCGGAACGGCGTGAGATTGGCGATGATGGCATCGGCGTCGTCCATCATCGCCTCGTTGCCATGGAAGATCTGGCGCGAGGCGTCGGAGGAGGCGAGGTCGATGCTGTTGTCGAGGGGGTAAAGGCCGATCAGGCCGTGGCGGTCGCAGATCGCGGCCTTCCGCCGGCCGATTTCAATGGCATCCGGCAGGAACACGTCGGGACCTGCCAGATAGATCTTCATGGCTCACCACTGCGGGACGCAAGCCCGCCCTCAGGCGAGCTTGACCGACTCGGTCGCGTAGTCCTTGCCGAGCGCCTCGAACACCTTGCGGACGATGCCCTTGGCGTCCAGCCCGGCGCGGGCGTACATCGCCGCCGGCGTGTCGTGGTCCTGGAACTCGTCGGGCAGCACCATCGAACGCATCTTCAGGCCGCCGTCCAGCATGCCCTGGTCGGACAGATACTGCATCACGTGCGAGCCGAAGCCGCCGATCGAGCCTTCCTCGATCGTGATCAGGATGTCGTGCTCGCGGGCGAGCTTCATCACCAGCTCCTCGTCGAGCGGCTTCATGAAGCGCGCATCGGCGATCGAGGCGGACAGGCCATGGGCGGCGAGCTCGTCGGCCGCCTTCTCGCACTCGGCCAACCGGGTGCCGAACGAGAGCAGAGCGACCTGCTTGCCCTGGCGGATCATGCGGCCCTTGCCGATCGGCAAGGGAACGCCCACCTCGGGCATTTCCACGCCGCGGCCTTCGCCGCGCGGATAGCGCACCGAGCTCGGCCGGTCGTTGATCGCGACCTGGGTCGCCACCATGTGTACCAGCTCGGCCTCGTCGGAGGCCGCCATGATCACCATGTTCGGCAGGCAGCCGAGATAGGCGTTGTCGAACGAGCCGGCATGGGTGGCGCCGTCGGCGCCGACCAGGCCGGCGCGGTCGATCGCGAAGCGCACCGGCAGGCTCTGGATGCAGACGTCGTGGACGATCTGGTCGTAGCCGCGCTGCAGGAAGGTCGAGTAGATCGCGCAGAACGGCTTGTAGCCTTCCGCCGCGAGGCCGGCGGCGAAGGTCACCGCATGCTGCTCGGCGATGCCGACGTCGAAGGTGCGCTTCGGGAACGCCTTGGCGAAGATGTCGATGCCGGTGCCCGAGGGCATCGCGGCCGTGATGCCGACGATCTTGTCGTCCTTCTCGGCTTCCTTGACCAGGCTCTGGCCGAACACGTTCTGATAGGCCGGCGCGTTCGGCTTGGCCTTGGCCTGGGTGCCGGTGGCGATGTCGAACTTGGCGACCGCGTGATATTTGTCGGCTGCCGCTTCCGCGGGCGAGTAGCCCTTGCCCTTCTGGGTCACGACGTGGACCAGGATCGGGCCGGTCTCCATGTCGCGGACGTTCTTCAGCACGGGGAGTAGATGGTCGAGGTTGTGGCCGTCGATCGGGCCGACGTAGTAGAAGCCGAGCTCCTCGAACAACGTGCCGCCGTCCATCATGAAGCCGCGCGAATATTCCTCGACGCGGCTGGCGCGGTTGGCAATCACCTTGGGCAGATGCTGGCCGAGCTGCTTGGCGGCATCGCGCAGGGTACGGTAGGTCTTGCCCGAGTAGAGGCGGGACAGATAGGCCGACATCGCGCCGACCGGCGGCGCGATCGACATGTCGTTGTCGTTGAGGATCACGATAAGGCGGGAGTTCATCGCGCCGGCATTGTTCATCGCCTCATAGGCCATGCCGGCGGACATCGCACCGTCGCCGATCACGGCGATCACGTTGTTCTTGCCGCCCGACAGGTCGCGCGCCACGGCCATGCCGAGGCCGGCGGAAATCGAGGTCGACGAGTGCGCAGCGCCAAACGGATCGTAGTCGCTCTCGGCGCGCTTGGTGAACCCGGACAGGCCGCCGCCGGTGCGCAAGGTGCGGATGCGGTCGCGGCGTCCGGTCAGGATCTTGTGCGGATAGGCCTGGTGGCCGACGTCCCAGATCAGGCGGTCGCGCGGGGTGTCGAATACGTAATGGATGGCCGTGGTCAGCTCGACCACGCCGAGACCCGCGCCGAAATGGCCGCCGGTCACCGAGACCGCGTCGATGGTCTCCTGGCGCAATTCGTCGGCGACCTGCCGGACCTGCTCGACCTTCAGCCGGCGCAGATCTTCCGGGGTCTTGATGGTGTCGAGAAGCGGCGTCTTACTAAATGTGGTCACGGTGACATTCCAATTTTGCAGGTCGGGTTCAAGGGCCGACATCTGAGAGGTTCATCGTAACGGGCGGCGAAACCTGAGGTCTTGAAGGTCACATCCGCGCGGATCGAAGCCGCAGTCCGAAGACTAGCCGGGTTTGGGATCGATCTATGTGATGTAAGTCACTCTTGGTGGCCTTGCCGTCCTCGTTAGTCGCCCAAGATCGCCAAGTCGTTCAGCCAAGTGAGTTTTGCTAGCTCTTGCAAGCGCTTAGATTCCTCTCTCTGGAGAGGATGGACACTTCCAAAAACCCGCAGTTGCGAGAAGCTTTACACCAAAGTGCGTCTTAAAGCCAACCCGGCGGGCGTTGGCAAGCCCGCAAACGGTACCTTTGCGCCACGTCTCAACCGCGGCGGCGTGCCGGAGGTTCCAGTGCGCTGCTCAAATCGACGGCAGCCAGCGCTCCGCAATAGACCGGGGACGCGAGCTCGGTCCAGGCTTTTTCCCGCGGCACAGAATCCGCCGATGCGGCGATTGCGCGCGCCGCGGCGCGGTGAGCCATGCGTTCGCGTAAGGGGATCGGTCCGCGGACGATCATGAAGAAGTCGCCGGCGTGCGGCCTTTCGTGGGCCGTCACGAAGCGGACGCGGAAGGCCTATGAGCGCAGCACGTTGTCATGATCGGGCCCGGACGCTTGCAGCCGTGGACCGGCGCGATCATGGGATCGGGGACGCCATGGTCGAACTGCCAGGATCCAATCGTGTCGCATGGTAAACGAAGCACGTAGCGGCGGCTCTCGATCGGTGAACGCGGGGCAGAGACTTCGCCAGGGGGCACTTGGCGGCCAAGCCCGTCGACAATGCAGCTGCTCCGATGTGCGGCCGAATTGCACGATTGAGAGGCGCTCCGACCGCGCGTGAAAGTCGCGCCGGACGGCAGCGAAATAAATCCGGACTGTTGCCCGGAGAGGCCCGCCGCTAGCCGCTATTGCACGTCGAGCGGTACGGTTCCCGCCGCATGGCCGCTGGCGTCGGTCGTGATCTTCTCGACCCGGGCCTCGGCCTGGCGCAGCAGTTCCTCGCAGCGCCGCTTCAGCGCCTCGCCGCGCTCATAGATCGTCACCGACTCCTCGAGCGGCACCTTGCCGTCCTCGAGCCGCTTCACGATCGTTTCCAGCTCCTCGATCGCGCGCTCGAACGACAGCTTCTTGACGTCGGTTACGGTGTTGTCCGCCATGCGGGTTCCCTGCAGCTCACTCAACTCCGGGGCCGTGCTTTTACACCCCGCTCGCGGCCCTGTCAGGCCCTGCCGGGGTGGATCGGCCGGAACCTGGGGATTACGCCCCGGTCAGCGCCGCGACGTGGGCCGCGACGGATTCCTTAAGCCCCTGAAGGTCATAGCCGCCCTCCAGGACCGAGACGACGCGGCCGCCGGCGGTCTTGTCAGCCAGATCCATCAGCTTGCGGGTGACCCAGCCGAAATCCTCGGCCCGCAGGTTGAGCGACGCCAGCGGATCGCGATAGTGGGCGTCGAAGCCGGCCGAGATGATCACGAGCTCCGGGCTGAACTTGGTGAGCTGCGGCAGGATCAGGTTCTCGAAGGCGGAGCGGAACTCGAGGCTGCCGTCCTCGGAGGCCAGCGGCGCGTTGACGATGGTGTCGTGCTCGCCGCGCTCGCCGCGGGCGCCGGTGCCCGGGAACAGCGGCATCTGGTGGGTCGAGCAGTACATCACGCTCTTGTCGGCCCAGAAGATGTCCTGGGTGCCGTTGCCATGGTGGACGTCGAAATCGACGATGGCGGCGCGCGCGATGCCGAAGGTGCGCTGGGCGTAGCGCGCGGCGATCGCGACATTGTCGAAGAAGCAGAAGCCCATCGGCTTGGCGATCTCGGCATGGTGCCCGGGCGGGCGCACCGCGACGAAGGCGTTGCGGTGGCGGCCGGACATCACCGACTCGGTCGCCGCGACCGCGCCGCCGACGCCGCGCATCACCGCTTCCCAGGTGCCCGGCGACATCGAGGTATCGCCGTCGAGATAGATGATCCCCGAGGTCGGGGCCATATGGCGCAGCTCGGTGACGTAGTGCTCGTTGTGGCAGAGCAGGGCGAGCTCGATGTCCGCCTCCGGGGCCTCGTCGCGATCGAGCAGGGCGAAGCGCTCCTCGGTCAGGGCCTCCTCGACCGCGCGCAGGCGGTCGGCGCGCTCGGGGTGGCCGGACGGCGTGGCGTGATCGAGGCAGGCTTCATGAGAGAGATACAGCGTCGACATCAGGGCTCTGCCACTCGCGCGTTGCGGGAGTGCCCAATCTATGCGCTGAACGCAGCCTCGGAAAGAGCCCCGCGGGCGATATGACCGGCTTTCCGCCAGGCGTGCGGGGCGTCACGAGGCCTTGTTGACGATGCGGCCGCGCGGCGGCGGGGCCAGCGGGTTGTTGGCCTTGAGATAGGTGAACAGCGCCTCGTCGTCATAGGGGCCGGTGATCGGATCGCGGCCGCTCTTGAACGCGGTGAAGCCGTCGCCGCCGAGCGCGAGGTAGTTGTTGATGGTGACCCGGTAGGATGCGGTGGGATCGATGGCCTTGCCGTCGAGCATCATGCTGGCGGCATCGATCCGGGCGCCGGCAGATTGTTTGGCATCGAAGGCATAGGAGAAGCCGCTGGAGACCTGCAGGATGCGCGGCCGCGCCGGGTCGAGCCATTGCTGCTCCAGCGCGGCCTTGATCTCGGCGCCGGTCAGGGTGACCGTCATCAGCTGGTTGCGAAACGGCTGGCTCGCGAACACGTCGGCATAGGTCACGGCGCCGTCGTCGCGGCGGACGAGATCGGTGCGGATGCCGCCGGGATTGGTCATCGCGATCACCGCGGCGCCCTTGTCGGCCGCCCGCGTCGCCGCGAGCTGGGCATCGGCGACGACGTCGCCCAGCACGCTCTCGCCGGACGCATCGGGCATCCGCGACAGCGTTGCGCTGAGCACGCCGGCGGGCCGGTTGGCGTAGGGCGCGGCGAGCTTCTCATAGGCGTCGATCAGCGCGGTCTGTGCCGGATCCTTCGGCAGTGTGGTGTCGACGACGATGTTGGTGGCGGTCGCGCTGATCACGTCGCGCGTGGTGCGGTCGAGCTTGACGTCGATCGCGGTCACCAGCGTGCCGAACTTGTCGCCCGAGGTGACGAGCCGCTTGTCGATGGTGCAGACATAGGCCTGGTGGGTGTGGCCGGAGATCACGATGTCGACCGCGCTGTCGAGGTCCTTGACGATGTCGACGATCGGCCCCGACAGCCCGGGACATTCGTTCATGCCGCCGGACGGCCAGCCGCCCTCGTGGATCAGCACGACGATCGCCTGCACGCCCTTGGCCTTCAATTCCGGGATCAGCGCGTTGACGCTCTCGGCCTCGTTGCGGAAGTCGAGGCCGGCCGCGCTCGCCGGCGAGATGATGCCCGCGGTCCCCTTCAACGTCAGCCCGATGAAGGCGACCGGGATGTCCTCGAAGGTGCGGATCTCGTAGGGCGGAAACACCGTCTTGTCGGTGCCGGCGAGGAACGTCGACGCGGCGAGATAATGGAACTTGGCGCCGGTGAACGGCTGCGGCCCGCGGCAGCCGTCGGTCGGATGACAGCCGCCATTCTGCATCCGCAGCAGTTCGGCCTTGCCCTCGTCGAACTCGTGGTTGCCGACCGCCGACAGCGCGAGCCCCATCTGCGACATCGATTCGATGGTCGGCTCGTCGTGGAACATCGCGGACAAAAACGGGCTCGCACCGATCAGGTCGCCGGCGGCGACGAAGATCGTGTTGGGCTGGCCGTCGGCGAGCAGCTTGACGAGGCTCGCCATGTGCTCGGCGCCGCCGGCTGGAACCACGGTGGTCTTGGTCGGGTCGGCGGGATCGGCGACGCGGATGCCGGAGGAGGGCGGCTTCAGATTGCCGTGGAAGTCGTTGATGGCGAGGATGCGCAACGCCACCGGCTCGTCCTCGGCCGAGGCGGGCGGGCCGGCGATGCTTGCAACGGCGGCGCCGGTCAGCAGGCAGGCAAGCGCAAAGCGGGACAGACGGCTCATGGCAGGGTCACGTGTGGTGCAGGTCCGACGGCGGAAGCGCGATTGCCCCGCCGCGGTCGCAATGACATAAAAAGATTTCATAACGACAATACATCGGGAGGCCGGAATGAAAAGAATGATGCTGCTTGCGGCGACATTGTCGCTGGCCGCCGGCTCCGCTGCAGCGCAATCGCTGCCGGACCTGATGAAGCAGATGGTCGCGGCGTGGAATAAGCCGACCGAGCCGTTCAAGGTGATCGACGACGTCTACTACGTCGGCACCAACGGGCTGGCCTCCTACCTGATCACGACACCGCAGGGCCATATCCTGATCGATACCGTGATGCCGGAATCGACCGCGCAGATCGAGGCCAGCATCGGCAAGCTCGGCTTCAAGGTCGCCGACATCAAATACATCCTCAACACCCACGCCCATATCGACCACACCGGCGGGCTGGCGCAGATCAAGCAGGAGACCGGGGCGCAGATGGTGGCGGGCGCCAAGGACGTGCCGCTGCTCGAAGGCGGCTTCTATCCGGGCCGCGAGGAGGAGCGCTATCTCGGCTTCCCGCCGGTCAAGGTCGACCGCGCCGTGCGCGAGGGCGACACCGTCACGCTCGGCGGCGTGACGTTGACGGCGCACGAGACGCCGGGCCATTCGCCGGGCTGCACCAGCTGGACGACCGACGTGAAGGACGGCGACGCCACCCGCAGCCTGATCTTCTTCTGCAGCGCCACCGTGGCGTTGAACCGGCTGGTCGGCCGTCCCACCTATCCGGGCATCGTCGACGACTACAAGAAGACCTTCGCCTGGGCCAAGACGGCGCATCCCGACATCCTGCTGGCGCCCCATCCGGAGATGTACGACATGGCCGGCAAGCGGGCGAAGATCGCGGAAGGCGCGGCCAACCCGTTCGTCAAGCCGGGCGAGTTCAACGCCTATCTCGACAAGCTGGAGACGCAGTTCAACGAGGGGCTGGCCAAGCAGACGGCGGCGCTGCAGTCCGGCAAGTAGTCAGGCCGGATCGGCGGCGGCCAGCCGGTCCAGCGTGAAGCCGGAGAGATCGACCCTCGGTGTCTCGCCCCGGGCCATCGCGGCGAGCGCCTCGCCGACCGCCGGCGAATGCTTGAAGCCATGGCCGGAGCAGGCCGAGGCGTAGATCACGTCCGCATCGCCGGGATCGCGGTCGATGATAAAGCGGCCGCCCGGCGCGTTGGTATAGAGGCAGACCTCGCTGCGCAGGCAGCGCGGGCCGAGATCCGGCACGAAGGGGCGGACATAGGTCTCATAGGTCGCGGCGATTTCGTCCGGCGTGACCTCGCGCGCGACGTCGTCCGGATCGGTCTCGCCGGTCAGCACTTCGTTGGCGATCTTGACGCCATTGTCAGGCGAGCCCAGCCACGGAAAGCCGTAGATGTCGGAGGCCGCGCGGTCGCGGCCGGTGACGTCCCAGATGAAGACCGGCGCATCCGGACCGAAGCGCTCCGGATGGGACAGCACCTCGAACCAGTACAGCACCTGGCGGGTGACATTGACGCGGCGGCGCAGCGGCGCGATCAGCTCGGTGATCCACGGCCCGGTGGTGACGATCAATGTGTCCGCCGAGGCCGTCGCGCCGTCGTCCAGGGTCACGACGAGGGCGCCCGCGGCACGGCGAAACGCCGCCACGCGCCGGCCGGTCACGAGCTCCGCGCCATGGCGCGCGGCCACCGCAAGCTCGGCGCGCACGCAGTCCTCGACCATGAGATAGCCGCCCTCGCGATCGAGGAAGGCGCGGTCGTTCGCCGCGGTGGCAAACGCCGGAAAGGCGGCGCGCAACTGCTCTGACGACAGCGTCTCGCCGTCGACGCCGTGCAGCCGCGCCGCGGTTTCGATGTTGGCGAAGAACTGCGCGCTGCTGACGCCGTGGACCTCGCCGCCATCCTGGCTCGGGATGAACAGGCAGCCGCATTGTTCGAACAGCCGTGCGCCGGTCTCGCGCTCCAGCTCCCGCCACAGCACGTGCGAGCGCTGCGCCAGCGGCGTGTAGTCGACGCCTTCGCCGATCGCCGCGCGGGTGATGCGGGTCTCCCCATGGGTCGAGCCGAATTTGTGCGGCGGCTGGAAGCGGTCGATGCCGAGCACGCGCTTGCCCGCCTTGGCGAGATGCAGCAATGCGGCGCTGCCGACGGCGCCGCAGCCGATCACGATGACATCAAACTGCGCCATGCGCGCCCGCCGCGGCTCCGCTCATTTCTTCTTCTTGCGCGACAGGAACGCCTTGAACGCGCCGACCGCCTCCTCGGAGGTCATGCGCTCGGCGAACAGATAGGCCTCCTGGTCGATGCGGCGGGTCAGCTCGTCCGGCGCGGTGCGGATCAGCCTGCGCCCGATCGCGACCGCCTCGGCCGGCAGCCGGCAGATGTCGCGCGCCACCTTGTGCGCCTCGACCTCGGTATGGCCCGGCGCCACCACCGTATTGACGAAGCCCGCGATCTGCGCATCCTCCGCGGTCATGGTGCGCCCCATGACCAGCATCGCGAACGCGCGCTGATAGCCCATGGTCTGCGGCATCAGCAGGCTCGAGGCGCCCTCCGGCACCAGGCCGAGATGGATGAAGGGCGTCGAGAACGTCGCCGTGGTCGACGCCAGCACGTAGTCGCAATGGAACAGCATCGTCGTGCCGATGCCGATCGCGACGCCGTCGACCGCGGCGATGATCGGCTTGACGTTATGCGCCAGCGAATACAGGAACTTGGTCGCCGCCGACGTGCGCGCGGCGTCGCTGCCGGCATTGCCGGCATGCAGGAAATCCTCCAGATCATTGCCGGCCGTGAACACGCCGGAGCCGCCGGTGATGATGATGCATCGCACCAGCGGGTTGTTCTGCGCGGTGTCGATCGCATCGCTCATGCCGAGATACATGGCCTGGGTGATCGCGTTCTTCTTCTCCGGACGCCGGAGCTTGATCGTCCGCGTCTCGCCCTCGTCGGTGACGATCAGATGGTCGGTCATGGGCTCCTCATGCGTGTGCGCCGGCCGCTGCGTTGCCGCCGGCCATTTGTCCAGTCCTGCATCTCACCGCAGCCTACATCATCCGCTGGTCGCGCCAAGGGCTGAAGCGGTCATTGGTCGCGAAGGGAATGCGGGCGTGACCGGAGGCGAGCGTTCGCCATGAGTCTCGCCGTGGTTTACGACTGGTTTGCAACAGTATCGGCGTCCGCTATCGTCCCGCGCAGAACTGCGATGTTTTGCAAGGCAATTCGATGACCAAGCTCTTTTCAGTACTGCTGTCGCTTCCGCTGCTCTGTCAGGTCTTCCCGGGGATCGCTGAGGCTGCCGCCACCGACCGCGCGCTGCTGTCGCTGTTCTGCGCGCCCGGCGCGATCGCGGGCACCACCTGCAAGCGCGCCAGATCCTATCCCGACTCCGAGGGGCGCCGCTGTGACGTCACCCTGAAGCCGGAGCGGCAGCAGGGACGTTTCCTGGCCTCCAGCAATCCGCTGCTGCTCGTGAGCTATGGCAGTGGCTGCGAGCCGCACGCGACCGATTTCGGCGGCGCGGTCGTGTTCGAGCAGGTCGGCGGCGCCTACAAATTTCGCGGCTTCCAGCCGGGCATGCAGGTGGATGAATGCGTCATCTCCACCACCAGGAACGAAGCGCAGGACGTGCTCGTCTGCCTGACCGGGCATATGGGGCAGGGGGTGGTCGAGACGGGCGTGGCGCGCGTCGGCTTCGCCAATGCCAGCGGCGGGCCCATCGAGATGTCCTATGATTTTCTGCTGCAGGCCGAGGACACGACGGGAGCCTACCTGACCAACATCGTTACCTGTTCGGAGCAGCTCAAATATTTCGATCTGTCGAAGCTCGCGGCCGGGCCGAGCCCCGGAACGGTCGTTGCGGACGTGAGCTACGCCGACCGCGAGACGATCGAGACAGCCTGTGGCAAAGGCTTTCCGAAGCCGAAGGATGCGGAAGACATGCGCGAGCCCGCGGCGGGCGAGGGCTCGGTGCCGCAGGGTTACGCCAAGACCGGCAGCGTTGTCATCGACATCGCGAGCCGCGCGGCCAGGCTGCGCTGAGGGCCGACGGCGACGCCAAGCGCACCGTCTCACGCGGCGATGCGGCCGCCGCTGAGCGTTCCCCGGGCGGTGTAGGTCTGCAGCCCCGTGCTCGGCGGCGCTGTGGAGACCGTCACCCCGGTTGTGCCGTCCGAATAGGTGGTCGTGGTGATGATCTCGCCGGCGACCGTGATCGAGACCTTGCTGATCACGATCCTGCTCGCCGTCGGGACGCCGGCCGTGCTGACCGCGGAGCGCGATCCCGTTCGCGCCAGGGCGGTCGCCGCCGGGGCTGCTGACGTCGTGGTGACGGAGCCGATGGCATTGATGGGCATGGCTCGCCTCGCTCGGATGTGAGGCCGATGCGGGCTGCGGATCCGGTGCTGACGTCCGCACCCTGCGACGGGACTGTCGTCGCCTTTGGCCTCGTGCGTGAGGTCCGCCGCGAGGCTCGCGCCGCCGGGTTAACAATGTCTCAACGCGCCTCGCGGCGTTTGGGCGCGCCGCAGGGCCCGCGGGCGTCGGGCTGCCCCGTCGTGGCGCGACCGGCCGCACGCGATCGATCCGCCTCTGCCGCCTATTTGGCGCCGTCGGACCGGGGGACGGGCGCTGCGCGCGAGGCAGCGGCTGGAGCCTGCTGGCGGACGGCCTCGCGCCGCAAGGCCTGCTCCAGCACCACCAGCCGCGTCGCCATGCGCGTCAGTTCGTCATGGACCGAGCCCTGAACGCCCTGCACGGCGTGCTGCACCTCGCGCAGTGCGTCACGCTGGGTCTCGGCCTTGAGCACCCTGAACTCGGCCTCGATCGAGGTCAGGCGCTGGTTCACCGCCCGGATCGCCTCGGCGATCTCCTTCTGGCCGTCCTGCAGCGCGCGCACGTGATCGACCAGCCGCAGATGATCGGTCAGCTCCTCGACCGTCTTGCCGATGTTGCTGCGGCCCCACATCCTACTTCACCGACCTCAGCAGGTTCCTGATCGTCGCCAGATGATCCTCCGGCGATCCGAGTCGCGCCGAGATCGCGCTCATCAGATCCTTGCGCAGCTCCGACAGCTCGTCCTCCGGCACGATCCGCTCGGCTGGCTCATCATAGGGCATCCGCCGCGGCTCGACCTCGACGGGGCGTGGCGCGACGTCGAAATAAGGCGGCCGCTCGTAGACCGGGATGTGCGGCGCCTGACGCGATGAGGTGATGCGTGCCAGACCTGGAAATCGCGGCGGCGGCGTCCGCGCGGGACGTTCGATCTGGTCGATCAGCGCCGCCAGCGCGACATCCATGTTGCTGTCGTCAGGCTCCTCTTCGACGACGTAGGAGGGCTTCCGCACTGTCGCCCCATTCGCGGGCGATGATAGCGTAAACGACGATGCGTGGTCGCGGAGTCGCTCGATGACCCGGCGGACTCGCTCGCCGAGACCTGGCTTCTCCCTGGCCGGTGTTCGCATCAACATGTCACTCTCCAGCGGAACAGCTTAGGCGAGCAGGGAAAACCTTAGCAAGAGGCCATCGTTCAGCTGCCAACAGGATGTCGCGCAGTAGCCCGCGCCCGGCGGCGCATGCGCTGACCCCCGGCAGGTTCCTCTTGCGGATCCCTGGCACGAACGCGCGAAGCGCCGATGACGCCGGCAACCCAGGTGTGAAGTGCGTTCCGGCGTGCATATGGACCTGGCCGGCGGGGGAGCTGGTTTGACGCGGCGTCGCCCCTGACCCTTCGTGCCGTGGCCGGCCTGCCGGGGCCGCGCGGCCGGCAGGAACGCGCAAGGCCATCAGTCGGAGGTAAGGAACAACCGTGATGCCCGGCCGTTCGGACCTTGCTTGCCGTCCCCGCAAACGTCCGAGGCCTTCCATGTATCACCACGTCAAGAAGCTGATGTTCACCGTCCGTGTCGACGAGCCCGATCCGCGCTTCGGCAACATGCTGCTGGAGCAGTTCGGCGGCGCCAATGGCGAGCTCGCCGCCGCCATGCAGTACTCGATCCAGGGCCTCAATTGCGAGGACCCCGATCGCAAGGACCTGTTGATGGACATCGGCACCGAGGAGCTGAGCCATCTCGAGGTCGTCGGCACGCTGGCCCGCATGCATCTCAAGCCCGCCAAGTTCGACCGCGAGGCGGCCGAGGCCGATCCGCTGATCGCGATCGCCGGCGGTGGCGGCGTCAACCTGTTCAACTCGCAGGGCAGCGCCTGGACCGCGGACTATCTCAAGATCACCGGCGAGCTCGACGTCGACCTGCGCAGCAACATCGCCGCCGAAGCCCGCGCCAAGATCGTCTATGAGCGGCTGATCAATTTCACCGACGATGCCGGCACGAAGGACGCGCTGCAGTTCCTGATGACGCGCGAGATCACCCACATGAAGGCGTTCGCGCTGGCGTTGGAGAGCATGAACAAGCCGGCCTTCAGCATCGGCCGCATCGCGCCGACGCCGGGCCTGGTCGATCAGTTCTTCAACGATTCCACCGGCACCGGCGACCACGGCGAGATCGACACCCGCGGTCCCTGGAACGAGGGCGGCGACTGGGTGTTCACGGAATCGCCGGCGATCCAGGCCGAGAACGGCGCGGCCAATGCGATCGTCACCGAGAGCTCGCCGCCGGCCGACGAGGCCGGCCTCGGCGATCTCCTGATCGAGGAGCTGCGCGACATCCTCCACGCCGAGAAGCAGCTCACCAAGGCGCTGCCGAAGATGGCGGAGGCCGCGCGCTTCGATCAGCTCCGTGAACTGTTCGAGCAGCATCTGGCCGAGACCGAGGCGCAGATCGAGCGCATCAACGAATGCTTCGAGCTGCTCGGCAAGACGCCGCGGGCAAAACCCTGCAAGGGCATGATGGGCCTGGTCGAGGAAGGCCAGGAGATCATCGCGCAAGGCGAGGACAAGGAGGATGCCGCCGCCGATCTGGCGCTGATCGGCGCCGCGCAGCGTGTCGAACACTACGAGATGTCCGGCTACACCACCGCGCGCAATCTCGCCCAGCAGCTCCGCCACAGCGCCGTCGTCGCGCTGCTGTCGAAGTCGCTGGCCGAGGAGGAGAACGCCGATCAGCTCCTCAACCAGGTCGCCCGCTCGCTGATGTCGGTCGCCAAGATGCCGGCGGCGATCGAGCAGGCGTGAGCATCGTGTGTAGGGCGGATCAGCGAAGCGTGATCCGCCACTTTCCCAACATCGCGGGCTACGCCTTCGGCTAACCCGCCCTACACGTCTGCCAAGGCGTCATGGCCGGGCTTATCCCGGCCATCGCGCTGCGCGTTGTCGCGCGATCCGTATCTCGATCTACTCCGTGTAGCTCCGCCACCGCTCCGCCCGGCGGAAGTGGATGGGCGTCAGGCATCGCCGTGCGCGGCTGATCTGGGCCTCGGTGGCGCCGCGGCTGCGCGCATACATCTCGGCGACCTCGGCGGTATATTTCTCGACGTAGTAGCGGACTTCCGAACAGGACATCCGGGTCTCAGGACCGGCCTCGTTGGCCGCCTGCACCTCGGACCCCATCGCCAGGATCAGAATCCCCGCGCCGATCACACCCCGCAACATCGACATCCTCCCCATTGTCGCAGCTGCCTGCTAACAGGCGTGACTCGGCGGGCGAGGGCAAATTAACAATGGGCCGCGCACGACATCGCGCGCGGAGTGTTGCTTCATGGCGTCAGTGCGACGCGACGAGCGGTCGCCGCGCGCCTCTGCGACGCTGGCAAAGTTCCTCGTTCGGAACCGATGCGTTCGAAAGCCGCCGCGTTTTCTGGGCGCCGCGTCGTCGCTCGGCCCGGTGCGCAGGACGGGCAGGCAATGCGGGCCAGTCTCAGGCCGTCACGCTTTGGCTCGACGCAGCCGTGCTGCCGGCCGCGCCATTGGTCGCGCCCTGCGCATTGTAAGTCTGCGCGTTGTTGCCGCTCTCGTTCGAGGCCGCAGAGGTCTTGGTCACCTCGGTCGAGCCGTCGGAATAGGTGATCGTCGTCGTCGTGATCCCGTCCAAGGTGATCGAGACCTCGCTGACCACGGTCTTGCCTGACGACGAGCCGCCGTTGCCGGAGGAGCTCTCCGACGTACTGCTGGATGAGCTCGTGGCCGATGATGTTGAAGTCGTCGAGGTGGAGGAGGTGGCGGTTGTGGTCGGGACCGAGGTGATGGGCGTCGTGACGGAGCTGATCGACATGGGAGTCTCGCGTGAAGAGGGACCGTGCCGCGCAAGCCGCGCGGCTCGCTTCTTCAACGCAGCGGCAGCGCGGAGCTGGCGCGACGAGTTGCGTCCGAATGTGTCGCGACGCTGCCCTCGACACATGATGACGTCGGCAGCGTTGTCGCCTCCCGCGCAGGCGCCATCGATGCTATGGCCGCGCTTCAGCTCTGAGGTACGGGAGCACGGTTGTCGAGAGCGAGTCGATCGAAGAACTCAATTGAAAGTAGAGATGTCAGTCGCTAAGGTCTCGTCCGAACGATGGGAGGGAGCGATGGCAAATCGTGATGAACTTCTCGAACGGGTCAGGCGCGCCTACAAGGCCCGCGATGCCGGCGCACTGGATGATCTGATGGCCGAATTTCATCCAGATGCCGTGTTCACGCTGGCAGGCGACAACACCACCACGGCGATGGTCGGCTGCATGCGCGGTCATTGTGACATCCGGCAGGGCGTAGCCAGGCTCATCGATACTTTCGAATTCGTGCAGCGCCAAGTCCTCGCCGAGCTGGTGGATCAGGACCGCGTGGTGGTGCATTCCCGCGCCGTCGTCCGCAGCCAGCCGACGAAGATGACACGCGAAACCGACATCCTCGACCTGTTCCGGATCCGCGACGGGAAGATCGTCGAATTCCTTGAGTTCGCCGACACCGCGCTGATCAAGGCCATGGTGTCCTGACGCATGCGCGGGAGCGCGACGACGCGTAGTGCGGCTACTTGCCGAGGATCTTCTCCGCGGCGGTCACAATGCTCACCGTCGGATGCTCGGCGCAATATTTGCCGAACTTCTTGGCGTTTTCGACGAACACCTCGGTGTCGAAGATGGCCTCGTCCTGGTCGCCCTTGTACCAGCCGTCGAGCCAGATCAGCACCATCTGGATGCCGTTGTCGCCGCTTTCAGCGAACTGCTTGCAGCTCATGGTCGACAAATCGAGGACGACCGCCGACGCCGGCGCAGACGACAGCATCAGGGCAGCGCCGAACAGCGCGGCAACGACGGATCTCATATTCATTCTCCGAATGACTTTGATGAAAAACAGCGAACTATTTAGAGCCTTCCCAAAGCCTTCGCCAAATGGGGGCGAACTGCGTGACCGTGGTCGCGCCGGAACCAGGCCAGGTAGAACTGGAGGGATCGACGACGGAAGTCAAGGGCGGCGAAGGTGAGTCGCGCGACAGCCGGCTGCATGCGACGCAAATCCTGCACGCGTCAGGACCATCGATGCGAGCCGGCTGTCGCCAGCGTGCTGGGTCGCCTTCGCCGCTGACGAGGTGCCGAGAGCGCTGGGGGAGGTTGGGGGATGCGCCCCGCATGGCGGTACCTCGACCAGATCTCATAGCTAAGTAATTGCACCGTCGCCGTAATGCGTAGTGTCAGGCCCGATCATATCGTTGGCACAGACGAGTTGCATCCATCGCAACCGGATAGACACCGGATTGATCTGCCTCAAGCTGCGCGTATCGATATTGAAGCACGCTGTAGTTGCCGATGAGAGGATGAACAACAAGGAGAGGGCAGATGCCGAATATAATATCAGTTATGCAGCCGCGCGATGAGGGGGGACGACGATGGCAGTAGTTGCTCAATACATAGTCAAGCCGCAACCCGGCAGCGACCTCGCGGAGCTTATCAACATGACAGCAGAAATTGCTGCCCTCTGGCGGACCTTCGGCGGCAACGTAAAGCTATGGTCTCCCTCAGTGGGCGAGGTTGGGAATTTGGTTCTCGCGGTAGGCTTCCAGACCTTCAAAGCGTACGGCGATGCCGTCGACAAGTTGTACGCGAGTAAGGCGTTTCACGATTGGCAGGCAAAGAGATTGAAGTCGGGAATGACCGAATGGGTCCGAGATAGTGTCGCGGTTGAAATTTCAATCTGACAACAAGCCAACGGATGCCAAGCCCAATCGGGTGACATAATCTGTCCCAGAAGCATAGAGCCGCAGGTTGCGGTCCTGCGGCGAGTCGTCCGCGCGCTCGCCATCACGTGGCAACGATCGATTGGCAGTTCTAAAACTAGTCGAGCGGATCCCACTCCGCCTTGGTCTGGGTCAGCGTGGCGAACTCATAGCGCGCGATCAGGGCGCGCGATCAGGCCGAAATTGCCGCCGCCGCACATGTGCCCGCCGAGGCCGACGGAGTCGCAGGATCCAGCCGGCAGAGTGAGGCCGAAGTGCCAATGGAGCCGGCGGTAGAGGTCCCAGTTGGTGCCGCCGCTCTGGGCGTAGTAGACACCCTGTTGCGCGTCAAAACCGATCTCGTCGAGCAGGCTGACGTCGATGAGGGCCAGCGTCTGCTCGGTGAAAACGAAGTCCTCGTAGCAGTGGCCTCCACCGCTCACCTGGACATGGCCGGGACCGAAGCCGACCGCCTTGGCGAGCGCGACCTGTGCGCCTTGCTCGGTCAGCGGGACGAAGATCACCGCGCAGTTCGGCGCCAGCCAGCGCCGATTGAAGCCCTGTGTGAGCCCGACGAATTGTGGACTGTTCGGCTCCAGCACCAGCAGGTCAGTCCCGGCGGCGGCAACGAATTCGGACTTTGCCTGCGCGGCCGGCCGGCCCGTCGATGCGAGCAGGCTGGCGATCGATCCGCCGGCGGTCGCCCGCCGCTTCAACAGTCCGTGTATCTCCATGACCGCCTCCCTCTCGCGTCCTGAATCCGCATCCTTCGCATTGGCCCCGTGTCCCGCACCAGACTGGCGGGGGTAAGGGATGCAACTCTCCGCCGCGTCTTCAGTCTGTGATTGAATTGATGGCCCGAGGTGCGATCGAGGGCTGCTGGTGGGCTGCGGCTGGTTGGCCGCGCCCGACGGGCAAATCATGGTAATCCGAAAACTTCTGTCAATGGATTCTGAAAAACATAAATTGCTTTTCGTCTCACCCAAATCAGCATTATGGTCCGCGCATCCCGTTGCACGGTAGGGGACGGTTCGCGGTCGTCACGGACGTTGGCAGCGGGATGCGGTGGACGCGGGTGGGCGCAGTGCCGTTGGCACGGACGAACGGCTGCTCGCGGACGGTGAAGGCGTGTGGTTCTGATACTCCGATGCTAGTATCCAGCGCGATGCGCGAGAGCGCATTGTCGCGACATGGTGGCCAGAAAGCCCGGTGCACCAGGAAGAGCGCGCTATAGCCCGTTAAAACCATCGCGCGGGGAAGGCCGGGTCTGTCCGGCTGTACCTGTGGTGACTGCCGCCTGCTTTTTTTCTGCAGGCGGGCCACGGGCCTCAGCCGAGGTCCGGCCTTCCTCGCGCCCTCCACTTGGTGAGGGCGGGACTCAAGGGCATCACTCGGGCGCGCAGCGCGTCGCGAGAACGCGGATGCTCATGCGTCGTTCAACCATGAGCGCTGCTTGAGGTGTGGATTGGTATTGCCGCGTCGCTGCGATCGCGATCACGGAATGTTGGGCAGGCGCGTGCTACAAACTCAGTTGTCATTCCGGGCTCGCCCTGCGGGCGCCCCGGAATGACGATGCGGAGAGGATTGCGCCGGACAACGATGTCTCGAGTCCCGGCGCGTGGCTGCGGCAATGAGTCCTCACGCCACCAGCACGGCCTCCGCGGCGAGCACGGCGTCGGCGCCGTCGGTGACGGTCTTTTCCAGCGACGGCGCCTGCACCGCGAACGTCTCGGCGAAGAAGCGGGCCAGCGCGACGTGGCGGGCGCCGTCGGTCTCGTTCTCGCTGCGCGCGGCCAGCGCCTCGTTGGCGAGCATGCAGCCGCCGAGCGCGGAGCCGAACAGGCGCAGGTAAGGCGTGGCGCCGGCGAGCGCGTCGTTCGGCGCGGTGCCGAGCTTGTCCAGCAGCCAGCGGCTGGAGCGGTCGAGCGCGCCCAGCGCGTCGCGCAGCTTGGCGCCGGTGGTGCCGAAGGCCGGATCGTTCGAGGCCTCGACGCGGCGGACGATCTCGGTGAGCTCGTCGAGCAGCTTGAAGACGGAGGCGCCGCCATTGGCGCCGAGCTTGCGCGTCACCAGGTCGATCGCCTGGATGCCGTTGGTGCCCTCGTAGATCGCGGTGATGCGGGCGTCGCGATAGTGCTGTGCGGCGCCGGTCTCCTCGATGAAGCCCATGCCGCCATGGATCTGCACGCCGAGATAGGCGACCTCGTTGCCGATGTCGGTGGAGAAGGCCTTCGCGATCGGCGTCAGCAGCGCGCCGCGCGCGGCGGCCTCGGCACGGACGGCCGGATCCTTGGCGCGCACGGCGACATCGAGCGCGACGGCGGTGGCGTAGCAGATCGAGCGCGAGGCGGCGGTCAGCGAGCGCATCTGCATCAGCATGCGCTTGACGTCGGGATGGGCGATGATCGCATCGGAGCCGGTGCCTTTGCTGCCGACGGCGCGGCCCTGTTTGCGCTCCTGCGCATAGGCCAGCGCCTGCTGATAGGCGCGATCGGCGACGCCGACGCCCTCGAGGCCGACGCCGAGCCGCGCCTGGTTCATCATCGTGAACATGCAGCGCATGCCGGCATTCTCTTCGCCGACGAGATAGCCGATGGCGCCGCCATGGTCGCCCATCGTCATGGTGCAGGTCGGCGAGGCGTGCATGCCGAGCTTGTGCTCGATGCCGCTGGCATAGATGTCGTTGCGGGCGCCGAGCGAGCCGTCGGCGTTGACGAGGAATTTGGGGATGAGGAAGAGCGAGATGCCCTTGGTGCCGGCCGGCGCATCCGGCAGCCGCGCGAGCACGAAATGCACGATGTTGTCGGTCATGTCGTGATCGCCATAGGTGATGAAGATCTTCGAGCCGGTGATGCGGTAGGTGCCGTCGGCGGCGCGCTCGGCGCGGGTGCGCAAGGCGCCGACATCGGAGCCGGCCTGCGGCTCGGTCAGCTGCATGGTGCCGGTCCACTCACCGGAGATCAGCTTGCCGAGATAGATGTCCTTCAGCTCGTCGCTGCCATGCGCGTCGAGCGCCTCGATGGCGGAGAGTGTCAGCAGCGGGCACAGGCCGAAGGCGACGTTCGAGGCGCTCCAGATCTCGGTGCAGGCGGCGTTGATGGCGAGCGGCAGGCCCTGGCCGCCATGCGCCTCGGGGCCGGACACCGCGTTCCAGCCGGCCTCGGTCCAGCGCTTGTAGGCATCGGGCCAGCCCGGCGCGGTCGTCACCTTCTTGTCGGCGAGCTTGACGCCGTTCCTGTCGCCGATCGTGTTGAGCGGGGCGAGCACGTCGGTGGCGAACTTGCCGGCCTCCTCGAGCACGGCGGCGGTGATGTCGGGGTCGAAATCGCCGTAATGGCCGGCCTCGACCGCCGCCTTCAGCCCGGCGCCGTGGTTGAGGGCGAGCAGCATGTCGTTGAGCGGGGCGCGATAGGTCATGGCGTGTCCTCGGGGGTCGAAATTTGCCGGTTTGGCCGCCGTCATCCCATGAAACCGGCCGGGTCTCAACTTTTTCGCAAGTCGTTGCGGCAGGCCGCCGCGGCGGCTCGGGACGGGCGGGATAAGAGCTTGTCCAAATTGACGAATTGGCGGCAGCCCCGGATCACTTGGGCGCGCCGTAAAATTCCTGCCGCCCGGCGGTTGAAATGGGCGGGCGCGCTCTGTAGACCACGGACGCCGATCCGGAATCGCCGTGCGTCTCCACGCTACGCCGATCCGCCGAGCCTGATGGGGCGTAGCCAAGCGGTAAGGCAGCGGATTTTGATTCCGCCATTCGGAGGTTCGATCCCTCCCGCCCCAGCCAGATTTCTGCTGCCCGGTCAGTATCTTACATTTTCACGATTTTGTTGTTCTGAAACTCGCCAGAGACCGCATTCTGAAACTCCGTTTGCGTTGTGTTCGCCAAGACGTGAGCTCGTCGTTTGCGTGTGGCCGCAAGGATGCGCGGAGCTGTGCGCTCGGCATAGCCGGCGTAACTTTCCTTTGTGCAGTGTGCCGACAGGGCGCGCCCCTGTCCCTCCGTAAGTTCGGCTTCCTCAAGTTCGGTCATCCCGCCATGCCGGCAGGCGCCAAGACTGTCAGCAAGCCCTACTCGTTCTCCGGCATGCAGAAGATCGTTCAACGGATGCGGAAGGAAATTGGTCTGCCCCTCACGTTCACACTCGACGGCGAATTCGGCCGGGTATAGTCGGTGAACTACGCGCCATGCCTTGCGGCATAGGCCGACGAATTTTTCGCCGCGCCGAAAGAGGACACTTTCGCCCGCGCTATTCGCGGCGCGCGGGGTGATACTC
The DNA here is from genome assembly GCF_051168175.1 of Bradyrhizobium sp. HKCCYLRH2047. Classification (NCBI taxonomy): domain Bacteria; kingdom Pseudomonadati; phylum Pseudomonadota; class Alphaproteobacteria; order Hyphomicrobiales; family Nitrobacteraceae; genus Bradyrhizobium; species Bradyrhizobium sp. HKCCYLRH2047. The sequence continues at coordinate 130,882 of NZ_JBNPUM010000012.1, read as the reverse complement.
TTGATCGGCAGCGATCCGATGCGCTCACCTTTTTTGTTTCGCAGATCGCAGACGGCTTGCATGCTGTGCTCATAGCTTGGCCACGACCGCTTCGAGACCTTCTCAAGATACGCCTTCGTCTGCTTATATTCGCGGAAAAGCCAGTCAAGCGACCCGACGCGCGCTATAGAAGCTTTCGCGTAGATCACACCCAATCTCGCTCGAAGAGCGCCATTTTCCGCTCTCCGTGACAATTGGTGATTGTAAGATCGTCACCGGAGAACCGGACACTCATTGATCTGTGTCAAGAAACGAAGCCTATCGAGAGGACAAGGTTGCGGCCTCTACCGAGGAGCCGCTTTATCGATGGCACAGGTAAGAAGTGACACCCACGACATCCGGATCCCGCCGATTGGTCTTGCAGGAGTGTTGCATGTTCCGGGAGATGCCTATGCAATTGTCGCCTTCGTACATGGGAGTGGTTCAAGTCGGTTGAGTCCGCGAAACCGGGCGGTCGCAGACGCATTGAACACCCGGGGTATGGCGACGCTTCTATTCGATCTTCTCACCGACGATGAAGAGGATGATCGGGCCAACGTCTTCGATATCTCGCTGCTAGCGGACCGGCTCGCTGGCGTTGTCAGCTGGCTGGATGCACAGCCGTCTCTCGCAAGGCTTCCCTTGGGCCTGTTTGGGGCCAGCACTGGAGCTGCGGCTGCACTCGTTGCGGCCGCGAAATTTCCCCGCCGCGTGAGGGCTGTCGTATCGCGGGGCGGCCGGCCGGACCTTGCTGGTGACTTCCTTGATGAAGTTCGGGCCCCCACCCTCCTTGTTGTGGGAGGAGCGGACGTCGGCGTGATCGAACTCAACAAGGAGGCGTTGGCACGGCTGCAGGGTTTGAAGGCCTTGGAAATCATTCCGGGTGCCAGCCACCTGTTTCCCGAGCCGGGAGCGCTGGAGGCGGTTATTGAGCATGCTGCTCGCTGGTTCGAACATTATCTCGGGGCTGGCTCGGAGAAGTCGGCGCCCGGTATCGGGACCGAAAACGAGCGCAAGGGATCGTAGCGCCGTTCGCCGATTGGAGACGAGATGGATCGTTTTCGTCTCCGGCCACATGCGACCTGCCTCAGCCGAACGTGAACAGCCAGTCCGTGACGGCACAACGATCACGACGCTGGGCGCAAGGCTGACAAGCTTCTGCGATTCGCTGCCAAGTAACAACGATGCAGGCACGCGACGTGTCATGACCAGCCCTGCGCAGAAAGGCAGTTTGAAGCAATGCTGGATATCGCCGATCCGCTCCAGCCTCGCAACCTCCGCGGCTGGATTGACGTTTCTCTCAAGCCGCCTGCCTGGTCGTCAGACCTTGATTTACCTCATGGCACCCGTCTGTCCATGGGGCTGGATATGACAAGCATCTCCGAGCGGAGTCATGTCGGATGAATCCTATGGACAGCGGAACCATCACAGTCCAGCAAGGAGGCGCGTCTGTCCGCCCCGAAGCGAAGGGCCGTCACTATCAGAGGATCATTGAGCAAGCGGAAGGCCTGCAGCCCCTCCGCACAGCCGTCGTCCATCCAGTTGATGCCCTGTCTCTCAGCGGTGCCATCGAAGCAGCGCGAGCGGGCTTGATTCTGCCCGTGATGGTCGGGCCCGAGGCGAAGATACGGGCGGCGGCCGAGCAGGCCAAGCTCGATTTGACCCCTTACGAACTCGTTCCGGCTGAGCACAGCCATGCGGCCGCTGTACAGGCGGCCGCCCTCGCCCGCGACCGCAGGGTGGAAGCGCTGATGAAGGGCAGCCTGCATACAGATGAATTCATGATGCCGATCCTGGCTGAGGAGAAGCTGCGGACCGAGCGCAGGATGAGCCACATATTTGTCATCGACACCCCGCTCTATCCGCGGCCGCTTTTCGTGACCGACGCAGCCATCAACATCTATCCAAATCTCTCCGACAAAAGGGATATTGTGCAAAACGCAGTTGACCTTGCGCATGCGCTTGGCAATCCGTCGCCTCACGTCGCAATTCTCTCGGCAATCGAAACTGTTACCGAGAAGATTCGCTCCACGATCGATGCGGCGGCACTCTGCAAGATGGCGGATCGCGGTCAGATCACTGGAGCCGTCATCGACGGGCCACTCGCCTTCGATAATGCCGTTTCCAGGGAGGCGGCGACGAGCAAAGGCATCGTCTCTCCGGTTGCCGGACGGGCCGATATCTTTGTTGTGCCCGACATCGAGGCGGGTAACATGCTGGCAAAGCAACTCGAATATCTCGCCGGCGCGGACGTTGCGGGCGTTGTGATCGGTGCTCGCGTTCCCATCATTCTGACGAGCCGGGCCGACAAATCACTGGCGAGACTCGGATCTTGTGCAATCGCGTTGCTGTGGGCACGCTATCGCGTGCCGACTGCCTAGCAGAAACAGGACTTCTCGTCCTTAGTCTGGTTGCCCAGCACCAATGTCCGCTTTTCTCGCGGTTGGAGCAGCTCGAACGCTGGTAGCATGGTCTGTGAAGAATTTGCGACAGAGCCCAGCATCGCTCCGACCGGGGGGCGCGCGCCGCCGCCCGTTGCATCCTGATTAAAGCGGCCGGCGATTGAAGTTGCCGGGCAAGGCTCAGAACTCGCAATTCCCGCGGGCGCAACCAACTTACTCCTTGGCCGATTCCAGTTTGGCTCTGAGATAGGCGATCATTCCGGAGAGAGTAACGAGTTTGGGATAGTCGATCTCCGGAATATCGATGCCCGTCCGGTGATGCAGGGCGGTCACGAGGTTCAGGAAGTCTATCGAGTCAATATCGACGGTCTCGCGCAAATCAGCTGCTGGATCAATGTTTGCCAGATCGACTTCTGGCGCGATGTTGTTAAGCTCCTGTTTGACGATTTCGCTGAGCTCACCCTGCGTGATTTTGCGAATCTCGATCTCGGTCATAGCTTTTCAGGCTCCTGCAAAAGTCTGCCGATCTCGGCCAGAAACAAGGCGCCGGCGTGTCCATCGGTCACGCGATGATCACCTGCCAGCGTCATGGTCACCACGGAACGGGGGCCGATCACGCCATCGATGATCCAGGGACGCGTAACGACCTTACCAAAGCCAACGATCGCGACCTGGGGTGGATAGATGATGGCATAGAGAGCTTCGACTCCGCGCTCGCCTAGGCTGGATACTGTGATCGTCGGATCTGACAGTTCCGAACTGCGAATCCGCCCCGAGCGCGTTCGTTGCACCAGGTCGCGTAAGCTGCTCATCAAGTCGTGGAGCGGCAGTCGGTCCGCGTCATGCAGAGCCGGCGCCGCCAAGCCGCCGCCGCGGATCGCAATGGCAACCCCGACATGCACCGCCTTTGACGGCTCGAATTTGTTGTCGCGGTAGAAGCCGTTGAAGGCTGGAAAGCGACGAATCGCCAGCGCGACCGCCTTCAGCGCAAGCGCGCCGATCAAAAGGCGGCTGTCGGGCGGAAGCGCCACGTTTTGGTCGGCCAGCCAGTGTTCGCATGGCGTGACGTCGATCTGATGTTCAAGATAATAGTGTGGGATCTCCCGCTTCGACCGGGCCATTGCGGCCGCGATGGCTGTCCGCATCGCCGCGAGATCAAGCCCGCCCGCGCGCCTCTTTTCGGTTGGTGGCGGGGTTGCGCCGGACTGTCGCTCCACGTCGACGTAGACGATTGCTCCGCCCGGTCCGCTGCCGGTGATGGTGGAGAGATCGACGCCGCGTTCTGCGGCGAGCCGTCGTGCGGCAGGCGAAGCGGGAAGCCGTCCCACGACAGCAGCCGCAAGCGGTGGCGGCATTGGCGCGCCGATCGGCGTGGGCGGTGGTTGGGAGGGCACCGCAATCGGGGGATACGCGGTTGGCAGAGGTAACGGCGGTGGCACCGGCGCTGTGACGGCGGCTCCTTCTTCACCGTCGGTACGGATCAATGCTAGCGGCGTTCCGACTGGCACCTTGCTGTGAAGATTGACGAGGAATTTTTCGATTTCGCCGGCCAGGAAGGTTTCGATCTCGATCGCGCCCTTCTGTGTCTCGACCACCGCAACAATATCGCCGCGTTTGACCCGGTCTCCCGGCTTCACCAGCCATTCCACCAGCGTGCCGGCTTCCATATCGGCGCCGAGAGAGGGCATGAGGAATTCGGCCACGGCCCGCCTCACGTCCGGCCGAGCGCCGTTTTCGCGGCGGTCACGATCTTCGCTGTCTGTGGCAGTGCCGCGTTTTCGAGGTGGTGAGGGTAGGGGATCGGCACCTCCTCGCTGCAAACCCGCCCGATCGGCGCGTCGAGCGACCAGAAGGCTTGTTCGACGATGCGCATGCCGATCTCTGCCGCCAGGCTCCCGGAACGCCAGCCTTCGTCGACGATGACGGCACGCCGGGTCTTGGCCACCGAAGTCATGATCGTGGCGTCGTCGAGCGGCCGCAGACTGCGCAGATCGATCACCTCGGCATCGATGCCATCGGTTGCGAGCGCGGTCGCAGCCTCGAGCGTCTTCCAGAGCGACCCGCCATAGGTGATGAGAGAAATATCGCGGCCCTGGCGGCGCACGGCAGCCTTGTCGATATTGACGGCTCCGGCACCGGACGCGAGCTTGCCCGACATGTTGTAGAGCATGACGTTCTCGAAGATCAGCACCGGGTCGGGTTCCTGTAGGGCGGTCCACAGCATGCCGCGGGCATCTTCCAAGGTTGCCGGCGCGAGCACCTTGATGCCGGGAATATGTGCGTACCAGCCTTCAAGGCTGTGGGAATGTTGGGCTGCCAGCTGGCGGCCGGCACCGGTGGCCATGCGGATCACAAGCGGCACGCCGAACTGATTGCCCGACATGTGGCGCACTGTCGCTGCATTGTTGAGGATCTGATCGAGCGCGAGCAGGCTGAAATTGACCGTCATCAGCTCGACGATCGGCCGCATGCCAGCCATTGCTGCGCCAATGCCGGCGCCGGTAAAGCCTGACTCCGAGAGCGGCGTATCGCGAATCCGCTGCGGCCCGAATTCGGCGAGCAGTCCGTGACTCACCGCGTAGCAGCCGCCATAGCGACCGACGTCCTCACCCATCAGAAAGACGCGGTTGTCGCGGCTGAGCGCGTCCCGAAGCGCTGCACGCACCGCCTCGCGATAGGTCATCTCGATTGCATTGGTCCTGGGTGCCACCTGCTGCATGAAACCTCACATCCCGGTGGGGACCGCTCTGTCTGCATAAACAAAGCGGCTCAGTTGCTCGGTCGGCTCCCATGTCCCGGCCTCAGCAAAAACGACTGCTTCAGCGATTTCGGCATCGATCTCGGCCGTCATGCGGGACACCTCGTCCGGATGGACCATGTGATTGGCCTCGAGCCATCCCTGGAAACGCACAATCGGCTCCCGTGGACGCCACGACTCGACCTCGGCCTTGTCGCGGTAGAGCTGGGGATCGAACATTGAATGCGCGCGCAGCCGATAGGTGCGGCATTCAAGAAAATAGGGCATGCGCGTTTTGCGCACCGCCTGGACCGCGCGGCGGGCCGCCGCCTCGACCGCCACCACATCCATGCCATCGACGGCTTCCGAAGTGATGCGGTAGCATGCCGCCTTGCGCTGGATGTCAGTTTCGGATTCCGAAAGGGCGAGCGCGGTTCCCATGGCGTAGAGATTGTTTTCGCACACGAACAACACCGGCAACTGCCAAAGCTCCGCCAGATTCAGGCTTTCGTGGAATTCGCCTTCGGCCACCGCGCCGTCTCCGAAGAAGCATGCCGTGACGAGATCATCGCCCTGCATATGGGAGGCGAGCGCAAGGCCGATCGCCAACGGCAGGCCGCCACCGACAATGGCATTGCCGCCATAGAAATTGGTCGCGGCGTTGAACAAGTGCATCGAGCCGCCACGTCCGCGGCTGCAGCCTTCCTGCTTGCCGTACATCTCGGCCATCACGGTTGTCATCGGCACGCCGCGCACCAGGGCCTGCCCGTGCTCGCGATATGTCGCCACGATCCGATCGCGTTTTTCCAGCGCGGTTATCACTCCGACAGCGACCGCTTCCTCGCCGTCGTAGAGATGCATGAAGCCGCGGATCTTCTCCTGAGTGTACAATTCGGCACATTTCTCCTCGAAGCGGCGGATGCGGATCATGTGCTTGAGCAGACCCAGCATGTGCTCGCGCGACAAATGCGGCTTTGTGGCTGCAACCGTCATCGTTCCTCGCTTTCGAGAGTGGAGAGGTCGCCTTCGGGCAGACCGAGTTCGCGGGCCTTGAGGAGGCGCCGCATGATCTTGCCGCTGCGAGTCTTCGGCAGGTTCTGGCGGAACGCGATGTCCTTTGGCGCGACCGCCGGTCCGAGCCGCTGCCGCGCGTGGCCGAGGAGCTCCTTTCGCAGCGCGTCGCTCGGCGCAAAGCCCGGGTTGAGCGCCACATAGGCCTTGACCACCTCGCCGGCAGTGGGCTCCGGGATGCCAATCACGCCGGCTTCCGCAACGGCCTTGTGCTCCATCAGGGTGCTCTCCACCTCGAAAGGTCCGATCAGATGGCCGGAGCTCTTGATGACGTCGTCGGCGCGGCCGACGAACCAGTAATAGCCATCGCTGTCGCGCATCGCGAGGTCACCGGTGAGATACCAGCCGCCTGCAAAGCACTTCTTGTAGCGCGCCTCCTCGTTCAGATAGCCCCGCATCATCGACGGCCAGCCCGGATGCAAGGCCAATTCGCCCATGGCCATCGGCTTGGCAATCTCGCGCAGCCCGCCGCCTTCCAATCGTTCGACGATGCCGGCCTCGATGCCGGGTAGTGGTCGGCCCATCGACCCCGGCTTCACGTCCATCGACAGAAAATTCGTGATCATGATGCCGCCGGTCTCGGTCTGCCACCAATTGTCGTGGAACGGCTTACCGAAAGCCTCCATACCCCACATCACGGCTTCCGGATTGAGCGGCTCGCCGACGCTGGCGAGCAGGCGCAGCGTCGACAGGTCGAACTTCTTGGCAAATTCGGCGCCGGCCTTCATCAACATGCGGATTGCGGTCGGCGCGGTGTACCAGATCGTGATTTTCTGATCCTGCAGAATGCGGTACCAGCGCTCGGTGTCGAACTCGGCCTGGTCGATGACCATGGTCACGCCATTGGTCAGTGGCGAAATGATTCCGTAAGAAGTCCCGGTGACCCATCCCGGGTCTGCGGTGCACCAGAAAATATCGTCGGGATGAAAGTCGAGCACGAGCTTGCCGGTCACATTGTGGGCGATGACCGCCTCGTGCACATGCACCGCTCCCTTGGGCGTGCCGGTCGTGCCGCTGGTGAAATGGAGCAGCGCCATATCCTCAGGGAGGGTCCGCACCGTCTCGAAGGCTTCAGAGGCCTCCGCAAGCGCCGCAGCAAGGTCGATCGTATCGGGCGGCAAAGTGGCCGAGCATTCAGTCAGGAACACTCTTTCCAGGCTGGCGAGCTCCCTGCGCCAGGGCTCGATCTTGCGGCGATAGAAGGCTTCGGTGGTGATGAGCGCCTTGGCTCCGCCGATCGTCATGCGTGCCTTGATGGGCTCGGGTCCGAACGCCGAGAACAAGGGTGAAAACACGCCGCCATTCTTCAGCGTGCCGAGGGCTGCGATGTAGAGTTCCGGCACCCGCCCGAGCAGCGAGAAGACCCGGTCGCCCTTCCTTATCTCGTGCCGGGCCAGGGTGTTGGCGAAGCGGTTCACCTGGGCGCCGAGCGCGGCATAGGTGAAATCGCGAGTGCTGTCGTCGCGGCCGATCCAGCGCAGCGCAAGCTTGTCGCCGCGACCGGCCTTCATATGGCGGTCGATGGCCTCATGGGCGATGTTGAGACCGCCGCCGGGAAGCCCGTCGAGCAAGGCTCGCGCATCGGCCCATGAGAAGGTCCGCCTGGCCTGATCATAATCGATCAGGTTTGCGCCGACGTAGTCTTGCGGGCGCTTGCGGATTCGTTCCCATTGCCGCTGCTCGGTCTGAGCTTCACTCCCGCCGCGGGAGTTCGCCGCGTCCGTGGTGGTCATGATTGGCTCCGGTTCATTGCGAACGCGCCCGACGCGTCGCTGTACCAGCTAAAATTTGGTCCGAGCGCGCGGACGCTCGTTGATCTGCGTCAACAATGAGCCCCGCGGTCTGCCGGTTTGGCACCGTGTGACCTGTCCCCGAAGTTTCATCCAGCCGCAATTGGAGTCCTGTTGGGTTTGCAGTGACGACGCAGGTGCGGTGCCCGCGTTTGGAGGCGCATATGAGCTGACGGTCATTGTCGATGACACCAGGCGAGCGAGCCGGAGATCCAGTTCGAGGGCCGCGATCACGCCACCATAGTCATATCAATGGGGGCGCGTCTCGCGAGCTTCTTGCCGATGCCCGACACGCGCGCTTTGCCGCAGATTGACAATGGGTCATGTTTCTGTGCGCTCAGGTTGGCAGCGCTATCTCTCATAGCGGCCGACAAGAACCGCTTCCGCGAGCGAAAATTTGCGTGCCTCGCGCTCGACATCCCGGCAGGACGCGTTTGCCTTGGCCCTGACATGGTCGGTCGAAAGCGCGAGCAGCCGAAAATGATAACGATGCGGCCCATGGCCATGTGGAGGGCAGGGCCCGCCATAACCGGTCTTGTGGAAATCGTTGACCGCTTCCTTGATGATCGCATTCGTGGCATCCTCGGCAAGCTCCGTCTTCGTGAACGGAATGTCGTAGGCCGCCCAGTGGTGCCAAGTGCCGGCGGGCGCGTCGGGATCGTCGCAGAGCAGCACGAAGCTCCGCGTTCCCGCTGGCGCACCGAACCACTGTAGAGGAGGCGAAACGTTGTCTCCGTCACAGGTAAAGTGCCGCGGAATGACCGCTCCGTCGGCAAAGGCGCTGGAAACGAGCTTCATGGCTCTCTCCTTCAGGCTGCGGGGGACATCGGCTCGGGCTTGACGAGTTCTTCCAGATCCGGCTCGCCGCAACGAGCGAGCATCCATTGTCGCACTTGGTCGCGCAGCCGAATGATGGATTGAAAATCGATGCCGCCGGGCTGGATCGGATCGCCGATCTCGATGCTGACTGCGCTGTAGCGCGGGAACCACTGATCGCTGCGCAACATTGTCCGTGTGCCGGCGATGATGCCCGGCAGAACGGGAAGATCGGCTTCTGCCGCGGTCTTGAAGGCGCCGAGATAGAAGCCGGACAACCCGGCCCTGCGGGTGAACGTTCCTTCTGGAAAGAAGACGAGAAGCCGCCGGTCGCGGGCTAGCGCACCCAGTCGCGCGGCATCCGTCAGGCTGCCCGAGACGTCGTAACGTTCGACGAAGGGAATATCGAGCCGGCGCAGGATTGGTCCTGCGACAAGCTGCTCGGCCAATTCACGCTTTGCGACGATCGCTGGCTCCCCGGGGAGTGTCGCAGCCAGAGCAAAGGCGTCCATATAGCTGGAATGGTTGAATACGAGTACCGCCCCTTGCGCAGGGATTTTCTCCAGGCCCTTGATCGCAAGCGGAACGCCCATCCCTGCGAGCGCAATGCGACCGATCTGCCTGAGCGCCGACCAGCGCGATCTCGGCGTCGGAAGGATGAGCACGGCAAGATATCCCGCAGCGAAGGCGCCGCCGAGCATGATCCACCACCATGCTGCATAGATGTCCTCGTAGAGCAGTCGGCCAAGCCGACCGGCCCGAGTCGCCGCGCTGGCAAGGGCAAGACGCAACAACTGCAAACCAAGTGTGCCCTGGTGCGTATCGATATCGCCTCTTTGGTATAGCTCCCGGGCCGCACTGCGGCGAATCTTTCCGCTCGATGTCTTCGGCACTGTGCGGGGCGGCGCCAACACGATCTCGTCGGGTGGCGTGCCTGCGACGTCCGTCACAACCTCCTGGGCGCGCGCCTGCAACTCGAGGCGGCGAGGTTGGTCGGACTCACGGGTTTCGACCAGCACGACGACGCGCTCCGTCCCCGAGACGCGATCGGGTACGCCGAACACCGCGACGCCGCCTTTGTGCACGCCCGGGATATTGGCAACTGCTTGCTCGATCTCTTGGGGATAGAGATGCCTGCCGGCTCGTATGATGATGTCCTTGACTCGTCCCGTCACGAAGATGTCGCCCCCAACCATGTAGCCGCGGTCGCCGGTGTCGAGCCAATCTCCATGGAACAGTTCGCGCGTCTTCGTCTCGTTGCGGAAATAGCCGCTTGTCGCCGATGGGCCGCGAAACTCGATCCGTCCTTCCCGCCGTTCGCCCAGCTCGCGGCCGGTCGCGTCAACCACGCGGATTTCATGGCCGGGAAGCGGCTGGCCGCACGCCGGAATCTCCAGGACCGCTGTATCGCCAGGCGGTGCCGGCTTCGCGATGCCGTGAATACTCAGTTCGTCGCGATTGATGCGATCGATGACCGGCCCGCGGCCGAGCGGCGGAAAAGCCAGGCCGACGGAGTTTTCGGCCAGGCCATAGACCGGCGCCATCGCCTTTGCGGGAAAGCCGTGACGGCCGAACCGCTCGGCAAACTGGCGCAGAGTCTGGACGCTGACCGGTTCGGCGCCGTTGGCGACCATGCGCAGCGAGCCCAGATCGAGTCCCTCGAGATCATCATCGCTGATCTTGGCAAGGCATAGCTCGAAACCGAAATTGGGCGATGCTGAAAACGTTGCGTGATACCGATGCATCGCCCACAGCCAGCTCTGCGGTCGGATCAGAAAACTCAACGGCGACATCACGTAGAGCGGTGCTGCATAATGCATGCAGCCGAGCCACGCGCCGATCAGCCCCATGTCGTGATACAGCGGCAGCCAGCTGACGAAGACGTCGGCGGAACCGGCTTCCATCACCGTGCCCATCGCTCTGATGTTGGCGAGCAGCTTCGCATGGCTGAGCACCACGCCTTTCGGGTCACCGGTGCTGCCTGACGTATACTGGATCAGGGCCGTTGCACTCGCATCCTTCAAATGGGGTAGCGGCGCCGGCGCCGCGGAGGCTTCGATGTCGGCGACACTGGCGACGCTGACCAGGCTTTGCACCAGACTGCGAAGCAGGCCGGCTAATCGCCGTCCTTCCGGCATGGTGATCAGCATCCGGGTGCCGGCATTGCGCAAAATCCTGGTCTGGCGCCGTAGATGGTCCTCAACCTGCGACAGGCGCATCGGCGGGTAGATCGGGACCGGTATCGCGCCGGCGTAGAGAATGCCGAAGAAGGCGACGAAAAAATCGATGCTGGTGGGGAGCATCAATCCAATCCGGTCTCCTGCCGTGATGTCTCGCGCGATCAGACCGCGGGCCACCTGCCGGGCTTTCGCCGCAAGTTCTCCATAGGTGAGCGTCCCGAGCGTCGTCGCCTCGTCCTGCAATACTGTCAAATGCAGCCGGTCGGCGTGTCGCGTGGCGTGCCAGTCCAGCACCTCGATCAAGGTGCGCGCCTCGCTTGCGGCCGGTACGGCCGGAAGCGCCGAAACCGGGCGCCCGACTGAGACCGGGCGGTCCAGCGTCGGGCCGGCCCGTTCGAGCGCGCGGACCAGATCCTCGACGGTTTCTGCCTCGCCGACCGCCTGCGCCGGAAGGCGAACGTGGAAAGCCCGCTCGATGCGCAGGATCAATTCAGTGCGCGCGAGGCTGTCGATCCCGAGGTCTCGCTCGATGCGACTCGAAGGCTCGACCTCCATGAACCGGCCGCGCTGAGGATGAAGCTCGTGGACGAGATCCTTCACGAGCGCGATCAAGGCGCGACGACGCTCGAGAGTGCCTGGCGCAAAATCATCCATGACATCAGGTAGCTCGAATAGCTCACGCGACTATTGAGCAATGTCAATTCGGCCATGCGCAGATGCGGCACTGGCAACCGCCAGCAGTTGCCCGCCGCATCCATGTCGCAACCAGCGTCGCCACCATGACCGACGCATTGCGTCAGGTGCGTCTGTTCCTGTGCGGGGACGTCACCGGAACGCACTTGGCGGAGCTGGTGCCAAGCCTCGGTCGCTCGCGCGCTATGGTTCCTTCACAGCCGAGAGGTGTGCCTTCAGCCCTGCGGCCCCGACCGCCCCGGGGACTATGCTGTCGCCGACGACATAACCCGGCGTGCCATTGATGCCGAGCGCCGAGGCAAGGCGCGTGTTCTGCTGCAGGGCCTCGTTCACCTCGACGCTCGCCGCATCCTTCTCGATCTCGCCTGCGTTGAAGCCGAGATCTGCGGCCACCTCAAGCGCCGCGGCACGATCGACCCTTCCCTTCTTCGCCAGCAGGCGGCGATGAAACTCCAGGGATTCCCCGGCACTGGGATGATGCATCTGCAGCGCGATCGCGACCTTCGCGGCTTCGACGGAGTCCGGCCCGAGAATCGGAAGCTCTTTGAGCACGATGCGCACGTTCGGTTCGTCGGCGATCAGCGCAAGGGTGTCGCCGAGCGCCTTGCGGCAATAGCCGCAGTTGAAGTCGTAAAATTCGACCACCGTCCTGGTGCCGTCAGCGGCGCCGAGTGTCGTCTGCAACGGCGCGTTGTACAGCGCCTTGGCGTTGTCACTGATCGCCTGCTTGACGCTGGCCGCCGCAGCCGCGGGCGCGGTCTGGGCGACAGCGTTGCGCTTGGCAATCAGCGCCATCAGGGCAGTGCGCACCGCCTCCGGGTGATCAGCCAGGTATTTCTCGATTGCCGGCCCCAGGGCTTCCGGGTGCGCGGCGAGATATTGCTGGATCGCCTGGTCGATGTCCGCGCGCTGCCACTCAGCCTGGGCTGTCCTGGGTACGGCGATCGCCGCGGCAACGAGCGTGACTGCTGTGATGGCACGAATACGAATGCGCGAGAGCTTCGGCATGTCAGTTACTCCAATCATCCCTCAGTTCCTTCCACTCGTGTTCTTCACCACGACAAGCGAGCACTGCATCATCATCGGCACCACACAAAGCTCCTAGCGACCTCTCTCGAGCGGCGGTGGTGCAGTCCAGCGAGGCGCAAGCGGCGCAATGCGACCACGTGCGGCCGGCCAGCAGCGCTTGCCGAGTGGCCCGGGAACCATGCCGGGCGGGCAGGTGATCGGGCCTGTGTTAGACGGCGCGCGCTTGTCTGGAACCTTGGGTATCGAGGGACGTCGCGGTGACGGCCCGGGCACGACAGGCACAGGCGAGGGTTTTCGCGCCACGCAAACGCCCTCGTCGTCGCGAACTTTGCCCGCGGCGCAGGGCTCTTGCGGAACGGACTTCTTCTGGGCTGGCGCAACACATCGCGAGCGATCCTTCGGATTGACGGCGGCCGGACAGCACTCGCCGCTCGTCGTCAGGTTTGCGGTCGCGCAGCACTTGCCCGCCGCGGTCGGGACGTAGCCTGCGGCACAGCAAAGCGAGATCTTGGGAATCTTGAACGTTGGCTGGCACTGTGTCCCGTCGGCGCTCGGCGTCTGTCCGATCGGACAGCAAACCCCTTTCGAAGTCGCCTGGCTTTTCAGGCAGCATTTGCCCGCGATCTTCACATAGCCGGGCGAACAGCAATCCGGGCACTTTCCGTTTGGGATTTTCGGAATGGAGGGCTCGCAAACGCCATTCACGAGAGCGCTCAGGCAGCAAGCCTGAACGCCACCCGGACCGGAATAGATGTGATCGTTGTTGCAACACTCCTGCTTGGGGCCGATCGCCGTCTGGGTGACCCCGCACATCGGTTTGGCAATGTCAGTCGATGGAATCGAGCCGCTCGAACAGGCACCGCCGGGTCCGAGGTCGGCAGGTGAACAGCACCTGCCGCCCAGGAGGATTTCAGGCGGCGCGCAGTTCGACGCGCAAGCGCCCTTGCTCCACACCTGATTGATCGGACAGACCGGGAAACCCGGGGGACCGCACACATGCGTCTGACAGGCGCGGAAACTCGGCGGTGGCAGCGGCACGCCGGCCGGGAGCGGGCCCGGGAGCAGCTCCGCCGGCTGCTCCGCGCAGATCCGCAGGATAGCAATGTCTCCCAGATGCCCCCGGGCCGACAGATCGGGCGGCGCATCGGCATAATCGATGAAATAGCTCATCCGCGGCGGCGCATCGCCACGACGGATGCGCCAAGCTGGATTTCCCTGCAGGCCGTCGATTGCGAGCATGTCTGTATGACCAAGCTCTGCGGAGAGCTTGGGGTCGGTCGTGTAGCGCAACTGTTCTCCGGTGATCCAGACGAAGCCGCCGCAGGAGCGGGGATTGATGTTGCCGCGCTCATCGTAGCTGTAGCCGATGGCGACGCCGCCATTGTCGTTGCGGAAGGTCTCGGGGAAGCCCACCGCATATTCGTCCGGCACGGCCTGCCAGATCGGCTGTTGGGCCTCGGTGACGCCGATCATGGTATAGCGCAGCGCGCGACCGATCGATGGCGCCGACAGCGCCTCGAAATCCTGCGCGCCAGTCGGCGCCGGCCGCTCGGCAAGATACATCCGCCCTGCATCATCGAAGGTGATGCGCGAGATTTCGGTCGGGCCGGCCGCGGGTGGCACTGCGACCTCGATCCTGATGTCCGAGCCGAACGAACCATCCGGCTTGAGGCCGACCGACCAGATGCGCAGTCCGTCGGCGACAGCGTAATAGAGACGACGATCGCGTATCGCGAGACCGAACACGCGCCGTGCCGTCGCGGCATAGCCCCAGGTCTCGGGGCGGGCGCTATCAAACTGTGGGCTCGCGAGATTAATGCCGGCCCCGCCAGCAGCGGGCATCGGCGCAAGCCCGACGGCGGCCGTGCCGGCGGTGCCGTGATCGTAGACGCCGAGATCCGCGCCGTTCGGGTCGAGGCGATGGATCAGGCCGGTCTCGCGGTCGGCGACGAACAGCGACTTCGTGGCAGAATCATACGCGAGCGCGCCGAGCGCTGCGCCCGAGTTCGCCTTTCCCTCAGTGAGGACGTTCGCAAATAGCTTCACCTCGCCGGTAAGGCCGTTGATCTTCCAGATCGACCCAGGGCCTCCTCCGGGGCCCCATTGTGCCGGCATGAAGACTGCACCGGTCCTCCCGGATCTGATGTGCTGCGGCTTGCCATCCGATCCGGGTGCGACGATGGGCAGCCCATAGGCCGATGTCGCCGCGACATAGATGTTGGGGGGCGACTGGTCGTCCAGCGCAACACCGAACACCTGTCCGATCCACTTCGCGCTCACCGTGAACGGTTTCGGAGCGCCGACCACCTGTGCTTCCGGCGGCCCGCCCATGCGGCTGAGATCAACGACGCGCAGCGACGGTCCGTCTGGATTAATGAAGGAGTTCAGATCGGGGTCCTGGCCGGGCTCGATCTCGAACGGACGCAGACCGCCGGAGAAACCGGTGACGACCGCCTGGCCCGGCGCGTAGATGCTCCGGGGGGCCTGAGCCGATGCCGTGCTGACGAGCGCGAGTGCCAAGCTCGACACGATGACGATGCGCCGCATCGCACGGGCGGCGATAGCCAACGAGGTATGACGACAATATTCCATGATGCTCTGTCGACTCATTTCGGGGGCTCAGGTCGCGGAACGCAGGTGCCGCTCTTCGGGTCGGGGATGGTGTCCAGCGGGCAGCATTGCCCGCAGGAGGTCATCTGGGCCGGATTGCAGCAGCTCCCATCGAACGCCATGCCTTGGCTCGGATCGGCGCATGGCGTGATGCAGTCGCCGATGCCGCCGATGCGAACCTGTCCGGTGGGGCACGCCGGCGGCGGACACATGCCGAACGGCGCAAAGCCCAGGTTGGCGGGCTGGTTCGTGTTGTCACACAGACATGACGAGATCCCGCTCGGCATCATGGCGCCGGGATGCGTGCCGTCCGGGCACTCGCACGCGAAGGCGTATCGATGATCGCCTGAATCAGGATTGGGGACTTCCTGCCAGTCAGCCTTCATCGGCGACGGGCAGAAGCAATACTGCACTCCTTCGCAACCTGTACCCTCAGCGGAAGGGGGCAACTGCTCGATGAGTGTTCCCTCGGCAGTCGTCGTGCATGCCAATGTCGGCTGCCACGGCTCCATGTAGCTCCCCGTGCTTTGGCAGCTCGGGATGGAGTGGCCGATCGAGCCGGGCGCAACACATGCAGGGTCATGCATTCTGGTGAGGAAGTCCTTGCCTTCACACTTCTTCAGGTCGATGGCAGCGCAATTGGCGAAACGGGGCGGTGGTCGCGTGCAATCGCAAGCGCCGAGACCAATCTCTTCCTGAAGCCAGCACAGCGCGTCCTCCATGCATTGCCCGATGTCCGAGCCAAGGGAACCCGCCCCCTGCTCGGTTGAGCAGGCGCATTGCATGACCTTCGCGGGCGAACCGACGGCGGACAGCACATTGGCGAGCTCCCCGAGCAGGCCCTGTCCAATCTTCGAGCCGCCCGCCGACTGCAGTTGGGCGAGGATCTGGGTGAGGTTTCCCTGTACTTTGCTGCAGAACGAGTTGACCGCGCCTTGCCCCGCAGCGCCGGCGACCTCGGTGAGGACCCCGGTGGCTGCAGCCGCCGCAGCGCACCCAGCTCCGTCCGCGCAGGCATCCGCGCAACTCGACAGTCCGCCCACCGTCTGTTTGGCAGCATTGAATATGTCGCTTGGGTTGCAGCCTGCTCGCGCCGGCGACGCTAACAGCAGCATTGCGGCGGCGATCGCTGCGCCGTGGAACCACCAACTTCCTCGAAGTTGCATGACCATCGCCCGCCACTGACTTGGCCCGATAGAGATAACCGAACCTGCGTCCATTGAATTTGAGATGCGTCAATCGATAGACGGCCGATCGTGCCGGCCGTGGCGTCACGACGCCAATCTCATTTCACCGCCTGCTTCGGCACACAGGTGCCGCTGTTCGGGTCAGGTATCGTGCCCACCGGACAACATTGCCCGCAGGACGTCATCTGCGCGGGATTACAGCAACTGCCATCAAACGCCATGCCCTGGGTTGGATCGGAGCACGGTGTCACACACGCACCGGTCAGGCCCATACGCGTCTGTCCCGCGGGGCACGCCGGCGGCGGACACATGCCGAACGGCGCAAAACCCAGGTTCGCCGGCTTACCCGTGTTGTCGCAGAGGCACTGAGACAAGCCGCTCGGTAGGATCGGGCCTGGGTGTGTTTGATGATCCGGATTGTTGGCCTCATATGGACAATCGCAGGCGAATAGCCAGCGATGCACGTCGCTGTTCGGATTGGAGATCTCGTGCCAGGCCGGCACCATCGGCTTGGGACAAAAGCAAGATATGACCGGGTCACAACCCGTATCCTCTTGCGTGGGAGGTAGTTGAACGGCCAGCGTTCCCTCCGCCGACTCAATCCTCTCCACCGTTGGGATATTGTCGCCGTAGCCGCACTTCTGCCACTTGTCATTGCAGTTCGCAATCGAGCTGTAGGGAACGCAGGCGGGGTCCTTCATCTGATCGAAGTGACCTTCCGTCTGGCAATGCTTGACGTCGACCGATCCGCAATAAGCCATCTGAGGCGGTGGCCGCGAGCAGTTGCAGCCGATCCCCAGCCCCCCGCACAACGCATCTTGAATGCACGCGCCGATATCGGCGCCGATCGAATTCGTGCTCTGCTCCGTTTCACAGGCGCACTGCACAACCTTGGCAGCTGAGCCCACGGCCGCGAGCTCAGTTGACAAATCGCCGAGCACTTCCTTCGCGATTGCATTGCCGAATATCGTGTTCAGCGCACCGACGATATCCTTTCCCTTCACTTTGGCTTCCGCGCAGAATTGATCGACCAGCCCTTGTCCCTTTCCGGTGTCCGATCCTTCGAGGGCGACCCCCGCAAGAGCTATTTCAAGTGCGACCGCGGCAGCGCAGGATGCGTCATCCTCGCAAACAGACTTGCAGTCCGATGTTGCCTTGAGCGTTCCGCAGAACGCGTTGGCAACGTCCTCGAAGCTGCATCCTGCGCTCGCAGAGGAGCCGAGCAGCGCGACTGCCGCCATGATGGCGACACCTTGGATCCACCAGCCCGTGGGAAATTTCATCGTCGTCGTCCCAGCCCGGATGCCCCCAGCTTAGGCAAAGTCCAATCTATTGAAATTGAGATGCCTCAATCGACGCGGCATGCTCGTCACGTCATCGACGACGGCGCCTTCAGCTTTCCTTGTACGCGTGGCCCCGAAGACAGCGGGGCGAAACCGCCCGTCGCAGCGGACCCGAATTCGACCCTCCAAGATCCTTCGCCTTCGCGCTGACGATGACTGCGACCCGTCCAGCTTCATCTGACGCATCTCGGAAGCTCATTGAGCAGCAGGCCTCGCGGTCGGCCGAGGATTATGTGTTCCTTGCCGAGCAGGCGAGCGGCCACATTTCGCGGCGCAATGCACCATCCTACATCTGGGGCGCCGCCCTGGACGAACTTGCGCGCATGCAGCCGGATGCACGGAGCGTCAATCTCGAAACGGCCGTGACCCACAGTAACGACGGGGCTCACAAGGGCATCAACTACCGCATGAGCCCAGAGAACGCGGACTGCCTCATCGCAGCAGGAATCGACCGCTGTGTCCTGGCCAATAACCACGTGCTCGACTGGGGCTACGCCGGCCTGGACAGCGCTGAGCTGTGACAGCGAAGAGATCGTCGAGGCCGTAAGCCGGCGAGGGATGCGTGGTTATGTACGATCGGTGATCGAAGCGCGACGGCAGGTCCCATCGCGCATTGCTACGATAGCCAAGGATCCATCGAGCTATGATCTCGTTGTTGTCGGCACGCCGGTGTGGGCCTGGTCGCTTTCGTCGCCCGTCCGCGCCTTCCTGCTGGCAAGCAGGTCAAGACTTCCTGCGGTGGCGTTCTTTTGCACGCTGGGCGGGGCAGGCAGCGACAGAGCCTTCGGCCAGATGCAGGAACTCGCGGGCAAGCCTCCAGTCGGATGTCTCGCAATCACGGCACGTGAGGTCGCATCGGCTACGTACCAAGCGAAGGTCGTAATGTTTGCGGAGGCCCTGCAGCGCAGTCTGGCCGAGCAGCGTGAAAGAGCGGCGCCAACTGCGGCCTGAATGGCTGCGTGCTGATAGGCAGCCTGCGACATTTCAGCGAAGCGCGCCGAGCAGATCGCCCCGCGATACGGTTGGGCTGCGGCGAGGTGTGTCAACCGGCGTGCAAGATATTGGACGCCGGTGGGCATCGAAAGTGCGCTCGGCAAGGGTGTGAGCGCCGGCCGTCTGCCTTGGCGGGTGTCATCTTGAGACGGTGACCGTCTCGGCGAGATCCTGGGGTGCTTCGGCATTGCCCGGCGCAGCATCCATGAGACGCGAGCAGTCATACCTCGGCCGCAGAAGCGGTCGAGTTCAGGATTCGACGGAGACGATCGGCCGGTCCGGCGGGCGAACGACAAGCACCGGCACGTTGCTGTGTGTCAGTACTTTGTTCGTTTCGCTTCCGAGCATGATGGCGGTGATCCCGCGCCTGCCGTGCGATGCCATGACGATCAGGTCGCATGACCTCGCTTTCGCCATGTCGACTATGGCCAGATAAGGATGATCATGTTCGACATGCACGGCCTCGCAGCCGACGCCAGCGGCCAACGCGACCTCCTTGGCCGCATCGAGATACTTCGTGGCAAGGGCCGCGACCTGCTTCGCGTACTGCGCCGGCGTGTCCGTGACCATTGCCGGCTCGACGGCAAAGGTGTGGAAGGGGGTGGATACGGTCAATATTGTGACCTTGGCGCTAGCCGACTTGGCGAGGGCGATGCCGTACTCAACCGCAGCCTGCGACAACGTCGAGCCGTCCGTCGGGATTAGAATATGTTTATGCATGCGGCATCCTGACTATGAAACCATTGCGGCCTGACCGATGCAGTTCTCGACCACAGCTCCGCGTGCCGCAAAGCGGAGCCGCTAAGGAAAGCGTAGGCACTTGCAGCAACCGTGATGACAGGCTGCTATTGTTTCGATCTTGCAGGCGGGGAGGTTGATTTCCATCAAGCTCCAACACCAAGGCTGGTCCTGGGTCCAGCCGGAGGGGTGTCAGACCCGCTTGCCGGAGTCGGGATCGAACAGCTTCGCCTTGTCCATGTTGACCTCGAAAGAATAGAGGCTGCCGACAGGCGCCTTGTCCTCGGGGTGGACGCGCGCGATCATCTCTACACCGCCCAGATCGAACACGATCATGGTATCGGGTCCGGTCGGTTCGACCACATCGACTGGACGTTGGAACGTGCAGAGCAACCCGCTCGGCTTCTGGGTGCCCTGACGGGTGATGATTTCCGGCCGGAGTCCCAGTTTCAGATGGCGCCCGACATGAGTGCCAATCGAGGCTGACGCTCCCGGCGGAACGGCAAGTCGCACATTGCCGCGCGCGTCTTCCACTTCGAGCCAGATTCCATCACCCTGAACGACGCGTGCCGGCACCAGGTTCATCGCCGGCGAGCCCATGAAACCTGCAACGAACAGATCCGCCGGCTGCTCATAGACGGTTTCCGGCGCGGCGAACTGACGGATCCGCCCATTGTCCATCACGGCGATGCGTGAAGCCAGCGTCATCGCCTCCACCTGATCATGAGTGACATAGATGATGGTCTGCCCGAGCCGGGCGTGCAGCTTCTTGATCTCGGTGCGCATCTCCACCCGCAGCTTGGCATCGAGATTGGACAAAGGCTCGTCGAACAGAAAAACATCGGGCTCGCGCACCAGCGCCCGTCCCATGGCGACGCGCTGGCGCTGTCCGCCGGATAGCTGGCCGGGCTTGCGCTGCAGTAGCTGCTCAATATGCAGCAGTTCGGTCACGCGCGCGAGAGCCTGCTGCTGCTGCACCTCCGGGATTCGCCGCGTCACCATCCCGAACAGGATGTTGTCGCGGACGGTCTTGGTCGGATAGAGCGAATAGGACTGAAACACCATTGCGATGTTTCGATCCTTTGGCGGTACATCATCGACGATCCGGTCGCCGATCCGGACCCGGCCTTCCGACAATGTCTCGAGCCCGGCCACAACGTTGAGCAGGGTCGACTTGCCGCAGCCCGAAGGCCCGACCAGCACGACGAATTCGCCATCGGCGATTTCGAGGTCGATGCCGTCGAGCACCGCAGTTGCGCCGAATTGCTTGTAGACCTTGTCGAGACGTACAGAAGCCACGGTCAACCTTTCACGGCACCAGCGGAGAGCCCGCGCAAGAAATAGTTTCCGGCGATGATATAGACGGCCAGCGTGGGCAGAGCAGCGATGATGGCCGCCGCCATGTCGACATTGTATTCCTTGACGCCCGTCGAGGTCGCGACCAGATTGTTCAGCGCAACCGTGACCGGGTTGCTGTCGCCGGCCGTGAAGGCCACTCCAAACAGATAGTCGTTCCAGATCTGGGTGAACTGCCAGATCACGGTCACCACGATGGTCGACGGCGCGAGCGGGAGCACGACCTGGAAGAAGATCCGGAAGAAGCCCGCGCCGTCGATCTTGGCCGCATTCATGATGCCGTCCGAGACGGTGACGAAGAAGTTGCGGAAGAACAGCGTCGTGAACGGAATTCCATAGATCACGTGGACCAGCACCAGTCCGGGAATGGTGCCGGCCAGATCGAGGATGCCGAGGGTACGCGCCATCGGCAACAGAACGACCTGAAAGGGAATGAAGGCGCCGAACAGGATCAACCCGAACAACGTCTCTGAGCCGGGAAACCGCCACTTCGCCAGGGTATAGCCGTTGACGGCGCCAAGCATGGTGGAGAGGCATACCGACGGAACGACCATCAGAACCGAATTCCAGAGATAGGGCTTGAGACCGGCGCAGCGTACCCCGACACAGGCGGATTCCCAGGCTTTCGGCCACGCTTCGAAGGTGACGGCGCGTGGAAGGCTGATCAGCGAGCCGGTACGAATCTCCGCGAGCGACTTCAATGATGTCGCCACCATCACCAGCAGTGGCAGCAGGTAGTAGAGAACGAACAGGCCGAGGATCGCGAACAGGACGCCGCGCAGCACCGTGGTTCGGATACCGGTCGGGCGGACGATGCCGGGCGCGCGCGAGCGGATCATTGGCGCTCCGTCCGCAGCTCGGACCATAGATATGGCACCATGATCGCCACCACGGTCGCCAGCATCATGGTTGCGCTCGCCGCCGCGGTCCCGAGCTCGCTGCGCTGGAATGCGAACGAGTACATGAAGGTCGCAGGCATATCGGTCGCATAGCCTGGCCCGCCGTTCGTCAATGCAATGACGAGGTCGAAGCTCTTGATCGCGAGATGGCTCAGCACGACAAATACTGACAGAAAGATCGGCCGCAGCATCGGCAGCACGAGCTGGATATAGAGGCGGAACGGACCGGCACCATCGACCGCCGCGGCCTTGAGAACATCGTCGTCGATCGAGCGCAGGCCCGCGAGAAATAGCGCCATGGCATAGCCGGAAGATTGCCAGATGCCGGCAATCACGACGGTGTAGATTGCCATGTCCGGATTGACCAGCCAGTCGAAGCGAAAGCTCGTAACGCCGAGCGACTGCACCATCTTTTCCAGTCCGAGACCAGGGTTGAGGATCCATTTCCAGGCGGTGCCGGTGACAATGAACGACAATGCCATCGGGTAGAGATAGATGGTGCGGATCACGCCTTCGACGCGGATGCGCTGGTCGAGCAGGATCGCCAGCATGATGCCGATAACGGTGCAGCCGCCCATGAACAGGGTGGTGAAGATGAACAGGTTGGCGATCGCCACATACCAGCGCGGCGTCGCCCACAGCCGCGCGTATTGGACGAGCCCGGCAAAGCTGTAATCGGGCAGGACGCTGGACCGGGTGAACGAGATGTAGATCGTCCAGGCAATGAACAGATACACGAACACGAACACGGCCGCGCCGGACGGACTTATGACCAGGCGCGGCAGCCAAGTGTCGACACGTCGCAGGAATCGATGGAGCGCTGCGTGGGGCATGGCGATGGTACTGCTCGACGGACATGAGGCGCTGCAGACGGCAGCGCCGTTCGTCTTATGACCTCGCGCGCCTGATCGCCTCCATCAATCGTTTGACAGCGTCCTGCGAGCTCATGTCCGAATTGAAATGGTTGGTCACGACGTCCAGGATCTCGCCGCGTACCGAACGCGACACCGCCATTTCATGCGCCATGCTTGGAACCAGGGTATTCGCCTTGGTGTCCGCAGCCAGATCGTCCATCGATTTCCGCGCGCAGGAATCGAACTTGTCGCGCGGCACGCCGAGCCGTGCGGGGATCGACCCCTTGTTGAGGCTGAACGTCTCTTGGAAACCCTCCGACATGATCAGGCTGGCAAGCACCTTCTGACCCTCCAGCTTGTCGACACCGTTCACCTTGAACATCGCGATGCTGTCCGAATTCAAGATGAAGCCCGGCAGGCCCGGCGCCGGAATGCACAAGAAATCCTGGCCAGCCACTTTTCCGGCCGCCACGAACTCGCCTTTCGCCCAATCTCCCATCAGCTGGAAGCCAGCCTGGCCGTTCATGATGGTGGCCGTGGCGAGGTTCCAGTCGCGGCCGGAGAAATCCGGGCTGACATAGGAACGCAGCTTGCGCATCTGGTCGAACACCTTGATCATCGTGCTGCTGGTGATCGCTTTTTCGTCGAGTTCGACCAGCGCTTTGCGATAGAAATCCGCGCCACCCAACCCGAGCACGACCGTCTCGAACAAGGTCGCGTCCTGCCATGGCTGGCCACCATGCGCCAGCGGCGTGATCCCCGCGGCTTTGAGCTTGTCCGCTGCGGCGTTGAACTCGTCCCAGGTTGTCGGCGGCAAGACGCCGGCTTTGGCAAGCACCGCCGGGTTGGCCCAGATCCAGTTGACCCGATGGATGTTGACGGGGGCGGCCACGTATTTGCCGTCGAACTTCATGATCGACGCAAGCACCGGCGGCAGCAGCTCGTCCCACTTTTCCGCCCGAGCGACCGCATCGATATCGGTGAGTACGCCCTGGCGCGCCCATTCCTGGATATTCGGTCCTTTGAGTTGGACCGCGCTCGGCGGATTGCCGGCAACAACGCGCGCTCGCAAGGCGGTCATGGCGGCGTCGCCCCCCCCGCCAGCGACTGGAGAATCGATCCATTTGCCGCCTTGGGCTTCGAAGGCGCTCTTCAGCGTGGCGATCGCCTTGGCTTCGCCACCGGATGTCCACCAGTGCAGCACCTCGACGGTGCCGCCGGCCTGGCAGACGCTGGGGAAGGCGAGGACGCCAAGCAACATGCCTAGTGCTGCAGTATGACCGCCGAGCCGCATGGGAAGTCTCCTCATCCTTCTCGCTAAGTTTTGGTCCCGATTAACCTGAAGTTGTAAAAAGCTGACATGTCCATCGCCAAGAGCGTTGACCTGCGTCAACAATGTCGACGGTCGCTTGAGAGCTGGTAGATCGGCAGCAACTCGACAAGGTCCAAGCCCTGGCTGTCGCGCTGGGTGTTGAGCCTTCCGATCTGCTGAAGCCGCCTCTCTAAAAGAGGACGTTTGGAAAGATAGCTGGTGAACCGGCGCGGTCAGCAACAGCGATCCTGCAATATCGGATCACCGGCACGTTGCACCTCGGCGTTCGGGCGTCCGTCAGCGCGGAAGCATAGCGTTCAAGGCGAAACTCAGAAGAGCCGGACGATCTCGGGGCCAAGATCGTCGTCTGGTTGCGCTTCGCTTGCCGGCAGTTGGAGAATCGTGCGCGGACGGGCAGGGGCTACGTCCCATGCTGGTGGCATTCACCTTCGGCGGGCTATCGAAGCGCCCAGAAGGAACGCGAACAGCAGAGAAGCAAGCGGGGCCCGGCGGGCGGCGTTGCTTAGGACGCTGAGCGGCATGCCTGGCTTGCGCCCGGACTCCACGGCGCTGCGCACCTGCTTCGCAGCCTGCTTTACGAGACCAGCGAAGGAGCCAAAGGCGGTCTTCTTGTCCTCGGCAGGATAGAGCCCTTCATAGACGAACGGCGGGAGCGATGGATCGTCTCTCATGGTCGTTTTCTCGTTTTGCGGGATGCGCTTGTTTGCCTGTTGGCATCAATGGCGCGGAATTGGAGATGGTTCCGCGCCTCCCCCTTGGGCGCGGTTGTGATCCTGAGGCCGTGGCTTTGGCGGGTCGTCCTAGCCCAGCCCAACCATTGGACGGTGCGGGCGCCGCTAAAATTTCCCATTTGAGATCAAGGCGCCTCAATAGAGGAGGGGTGCATAAGTCATTGAACTTATTTCTGGCCTTTCGCCCCTGTCGTGCCCCACACGACCGGAGGCTGCGGGCAAAGGCCTGTTCTCTCTCCGTCCATCTAGCCTCCAGAGATGGGGCGCTCAAATGAACGGCCTCAGCGCGTCCACAGTCGCGACATAGCGGTCCAAGGTCGAAATATTGCGCTGAGGCGGGTCAGGACTGGTGCCGCCTCGTGATCGCGATGCGCGTCGCCTGGCCGTACAGCCCCGCCATCTGGTCAAGCTGAGCCGCTGTCGCGGCGCAGCCGTCGATCCAGCCGGGTAGGCCGTCGAACATCGGCGGCAGGGTTGCCGCGCGCAAGGCCGCATAATCCTCGGTGACGGCGCGGCCGCGTGTCGTGGCGCGGTAGCGTGTCTCCTTGCGTGAGGAACGGCCTTCGGTCTCGATCAGCCCGGCGCGGACCAGCTTGCGCGTCGCATATTGCAGATTGGGCACGTCGACGCGGTTGAGCAGTTGGCCAACCTCGGCGAGCCGCTTCGGCTCGTCGCCCATGCGTACGACATTGAGGACGGCGACATCGTCGCCGGTCAGCGGCACCTCGCAAACGGCGGCGAGGCAGGACGCCTTCCAGCGATAATAGGACTGGGCCAGCCGCTCCAGCGCGAATTCAAAGTCGGACAGCCGTCGCTCGGTGTCACTGCGCGCAAGATGCCACGCTCCCTTCGCGTCGCCTTTGCCGCTCTCGGCCTCATCGCGAGCCGCCTCTGACCGTGACCGCGCCTTGCCGCCCGCCACTCTCGCCTTCACCGCCACGGTCTTGCGCCTCGCCCCAGCGCTCGTCGTCCTCTTCAATAGCCCGTCTCCCGATGCCGCTCCGCACAACGCGTGTGCAGCGCATGCTCAATCTCTGCTGTTTACATCCAACGTTTTTACATTAAAAATTCAATGAAGAAAACACATCAGGCGCGGCGTCACCGTGGACGTCGGCCGGCAGAACCGGGGAGCACGACAGTGGCTGGTCAGTGGATCGACATCGCCGCCGCCGATGGCGGCACGTTCAAGGGCTATCTCGCGGTGCCCGCGTCAGGCTCCGGTCCCGGCATCGTGCTCCTGCAGGAGATCTTCGGCGTCAACGCCTCGATGCGCGCGGTCGCCGACTATTATGCTGAGGAAGGGTATGTGGTGCTGGCGCCGGACCTGTTCTGGCGCTTCGAGCCGGGCATCGAGCTCGGCTATGGTGAGGCGGATTTCGGTAAAGCATTCGGCTACTACCAGCGCTTCGACGTCAATCTCGCGATCAAGGACACGGCCGACGCGCTGAAGGTGCTGCGCGCCCGTCCCGAGTGCAAGGGCAAGGTCGGCGCGCTCGGCTTCTGCCTCGGCGGCAAGCTCGCTTATCTCACCGCCGCCCGCACCGACGTCGATTGCGCCGTCTCCTATTATGGCGTTGGCATCGAGGCCGATATCGCCGAGGCCAAGAACATCAAGGGCCCGATCGTCTTCCACTTCGCCGAGCTCGACAAGTTCGCGCCCGCCGAGGCGCGCGAGGCGGTCAAGGCCGGCTTTGCCGGCCGCGACGATGCCGAGTTCTATCTCTATCCAGGCTGCGACCACGCCTTCGCCGCGCCGGAGCGCTCCAGCTTCGACAAGCCGGCGACCCTGATGGCGCATTCGCGCTCGATCGCGCTGTTCCGGAAAGTGCTCGGCCCGCACTACGATCTGTCGTCGCTGTGGGACCGTCACACCGAGCTCGAATTCGCCACCCGCTCGGCGGAGGCGACGATGGGCACCATGGTCGCCGAGCCCTACGTCAACCACATCCCGACCATGACCGGCGGCGTCGGCTACAAGGATCTCTTGAGGTTCTACGCCAACCATTTCATTCCGAAGACGCCGGCGGACACCAAGCTGGTGCCGATCTCGCGCACCATCGGCGCCGACCGCGTCGTCGACGAGATGCTGTTCTGCTTCACCCACGACATCGAGATCGACTGGATGCTGCCCGGCATCCCGCCGACCGGCAAATATGTCGAGATTCCGCTGGTTGCGATCGTCCGCTTCCGCGGCGACAAGCTCTACAACGAGCACATCTACTGGGATCAGGCCTCGGTGCTGGTGCAGATCGGCCTGCTCGATCCGGCGAAGCTCCCGGTCGCCGGCATCGAGACGGCGAAGAAGCTGGTCGACGAATCCTTGCCCTCGAACACGCTGATGAAGCGCTGGGCCGAGAGCGCGCCGAACTGATCAATTCGTCCGGCGGCGTCGGCAGGGACGTCGCTTCTCTTCGCTCATCGTCCTTCGTCCATGCGGAGTTGCATCACCATGCGTGACCATCAGATCTCTCGTCGTACGATGTTGCAGCTCGCAGGCGCAGCTGCGTTGCCACTCGCCACCGGCCTGCCGCTGCGCCCCGCCAGTGCCGCGCCGGGCGCGCTGACCATCGCCTACAACGTCAACCTGCCGTCGTTCGATCCGACCGTCGGCGTCTCGGCGGTCAATCCGACCATCCAGTCGATCTACCAGGCCATCTTCGATCCCTATATCGGCCAGGCCGCCGATCTCTCGTTCAAGCCGGGCCTCTTGACGAAGTGGGGCTGGAACGAGGACCGCACCAAGGTCACGATGGAGCTGCGCTCCGACGCGACCTGGCATGACGGCTCCAAGGTGACGCCGGAGGACGTGGTGTGGTCGCTGACCCGCGCCGCCGATCCGAAGGGCGGCAACCCGATCCAGTTCGTCTGGTCGAAGATCAACAACTTCAAGATCGACGGCCAGACCATCACGGCCGACGTGGTTGAGTTCGAGCCGGTGCTGTTCAAATGGATGGCGTTCCTCACCGGCTACGTGCTGCCCAAGGCCTATTACGAGAAGGTCGGCGCGGAGGGCTTTGAGAAGGCGCCGATCGGCTCCGGCCCGTACAAGGTCGATGCCTTCGAGCGCAACGCGTTCCTGCGGCTGAAGGCGCATCCCGGCTATTGGGGGCCGAAGCCGGCGTTCGAGACCGTCGTCTTCAAGTTCGTCACCGATCCGACCAGCCGCGTCGCCGAGATCGAGTCCGGTGGCTCCGACATCACCTTCGAGATTCCCTATGAAGAGTTCGACCGCCTCAAGGCCAAGCCGAATTTGGCAGGCCTGACGCAGCCGATCTCCGACATCGGAATGATCTTCCTTACCGACATCGATCCGATGCTCGACCGCAACATCAGGCTCGCCGCCAACCACGCCATCGACAAGAAGGCGATCGTCGACAAGCTGCTGCGCGGCTATGGCGTGCCGATCGATACCTTGGAAGCTCCGGGCTACGCCGCCTTCGATCCCTCGATCAAGGTCGCCTATGATCCGGAGCTCGCCAAGAGCCTGCTCGCCCAGAGCGGCTACTCGGCCGCTAAGCCGGTCAAGTTCACCATCCAGACCACGCGCGGCTTCAAGCCGAAGGACTACGAAATGGTCCAGGCGATCGCCGGCATGTGGCGCAAGGTCGGCATCGAGGCCAACATCGAGGTCTACGAGATCGCGCAGCATTTCGAGCTGCGCGCCCGCCACGCGCTGGCGCCGGCGGCGTTCTACAATTGGGGCAACGCGATCGGCGATCCCACGACCTCGACCGGCTTTGCGATGTTCGGCCCGTCGCCACATTCAGCCTGGAAGGGCAAGGACCTGATCGAGCGCATCGGGCCCTTGTGGGGCGAGAAGGACGAGGCCAAGCGCATCGCCGGCTGGAAAGCGGTCGACAAATACATCGCCGAAGAGGGTGAGGTGATCCCGCTGCTGCAATACGTCCAGCCGATCGTGCACAAGAAGGGGCTGAAGGTGGTGCCGCAGGCCAACGGCATGATCCTGCCGCAGCTCGTGACCCAGGGCTGAGACGGAGTCGGGCGATGCGCTGGAGCGCCATTCTCAAGCGCCTCGCTCTGATCCCGCCGACCCTGCTCGGCGTCGGCGCCATCGTGTTCGTGCTGCTGCGCGTGGTGCCCGGCGATCCCATCGCGATGATGATCCCGCCCGGCGCCTCGCCGGCCGACATTGCGCGGCTGCGCGCGCTCTACGGCCTCGATCAGCCGCTGCTGTCGCAGTTCATCACCTGGCTTGGCCAAGTCGCGTCGGGCGATTTCGGCCGCTCGATCAGCCTGCGCCAGCAGGTGTTCGAATTGGTCAGCGCGCGGCTGCCGGCGACCCTTGAGCTCGCAGCGCTCTCGGTGATCATGGCGCTCGTGATGGGCGGAGCCGTGGCGCTGGTCGGCAGCCTCACGCGCGGCACCCGCGCCGAATGGCTGCTCGACACCGCCAACGGCTTCTTTCTCGCCATTCCTGATTTCCTGTGGGCCCTGATCCTGCTGCTCGGCTTCGGCGTGCTGCTGCCGCTGCTGCCGATCTCCGGCCGGCTCGATCCGCAGCTTGCCGTGGCCTTCCGCACCCACTTCTATCTGATCGAGAGCCTGCTCACCATGCGCCTCGACGTCGCCGCCGATCTCTTGCGCCATATGTTGCTGCCGTCGCTGGCGCTCGCGCTGCCCTTCGCCGCGCTGGTCGCGCGTCTCCTCAAGGCGCAGCTCGCAGAGGCCGAGGACCAGGACTACGCCCAGATCGCCCGCACCCGCGGATTTTCGCGCACCACGATCCTGCAGCGCGAGGTGTTCCCCAACGCGCTGATCCCGACGGTCGCGCTCTCAGGCGTGCAGGTCACCCTGCTGCTCGGCGGCACCGTGCTGGTCGAGCGCATCTTCTCCTACGAGGGCATCGGCAACATGGCGATCGATGCCGTCATCAACCGCGACTTCCCGCTGATCCAGGGGCTGATCCTGACCTTCGCCGTCCTGTTCATCGCTCTCAACCTCGCCGTCGACCTGCTGGTGGCGCTGCTCGATCCGAGGCTGCGCCATGGTTGACCTGGTTCTTTCTGGCCCGATCACGGCCCAGCCGTCGCGCTGGCGCAGCGCTCTCTCACGCGGCGGCGCGCGGCTGTGGATCGGCGGCGGCCTTGTGGCGCTGCTGCTGCTCATCGCGCTGTTCGCCCCGGTCATCGCGCCGCATGATCCGGCCGAGCAGGATCTGATGTCGGCGCAGCTGCCGCCGGCCTTCATGCGCGGCGGCGAGGCGGCGTTTCCGTTGGGCACCGACAGCCTCGGCCGCTGCGTGCTGTCGCGCCTGATATATTCCGCGCGTACTGCGGTCTCCGTCGCGCTGATCGCCTCGCTGCTCGCTGCGGTCATCGGCATCGCACTCGGCCTGATTGCCGGCGCCTTCGGCGGCTGGATCGATCAGCTGGTGTCGCGGCTGATCGACGTCTGGATGGCGTTCCCGCCGGTGCTGCTGTCGATCGTGCTCGCCGCCGTCATCGGCGCCGGCCTCACCTCGGTCATTGCTGCGATCGTGGTCGTCGACTGGACCCGCTTCGCCCGCATCACCAGAGCCGAAACGCAGGCCCAGCTTGCGCGCGACTACGCCGCCGCGGCCCGGGTGCTCGGCCTCACCCGCGCGCAGGCGCTGCGGCTCGAGATCCTGCCCAACCTCGTGCCGCTGATCGTCACGTTGCTGGCGGTCGAGATGGGCATAGCTATCCTGGTCGAGGTCATCCTGTCCTTCGTCGGCATCTCCGTCACCGGCGACACCGCGAGCTGGGGCGGCATGATCACCGAGGGACGGCAGATCGTCTACCAGGCGCCCTGGATCATGGCGCTGCCGATCGGCGCCGTCATCGTCAGCGTGATCGGCTTCAACCTGCTCGGCGACGGCCTGCGCGCCGCGCTCGATCCGGTGCAGCGCCGATGAGTGCCGTGCTCGACATCGACAATCTCCACGTCGCGATCGGCGCCGCCAATGTGCTGCGCGGCGTCTCCTTGCGCGTCGAGGCCGGCGAGGTCCGCGGGCTCGTCGGCGAATCCGGTGCCGGCAAGTCGATGGTCGGCCGCACCATCTTCGGCCTGCTGCCGGCGAAGGCCGCCATCACGGCCGGCCGCGTGAGCTTCGAGGGTCGCGACCTCCTGGCGATGCCGGACAAGCAGCGCCGCGACCTGCTGGGACGGCGCATCGCGCTGATCCCGCAGGATCCGATGACGTCGCTCAACCCGGTCCGGCGTATCGGCGCGCAGATATGCGCGGTGTTGCAGCTGCATCTGAAGCTGTCGAAGCGTGCCGCGCGCGATCGCGCCGCCGAGCTGCTTGCCGAGGTCGCGATCCACGATCCCGCCGGTGTGCTGCATCTCTATCCGCACGAGCTGTCCGGCGGCATGCGCCAGCGCGTGCTGATCGCGATGGCCTTCGCCTGTGACCCGTCGCTGGTCATCGCCGACGAGCCGACCACCGCGCTCGACGTCACCGTGCAGCGCCAGGTGCTGCAGCTGGTCGAGCGGATGCGTCAGCGCCACGGCGCCGCGATCCTGTTCGTCACCCATGATCTCGGCGTCGTCGCCAAGGTCTGCCGCAGCATGACCGTTCTGCATGCCGGCCGCGTGCTCGAGGATGGATTGACCTCGGACGTGCTGGTGAAGCCGCACCACGCCTATACGCGCGCGCTGCTGGCGGCAACGCCGCGCGCCGACCGTCCCGCGGATAGTTTAAAGCCGGTGCCTCCGGCGCTGATCGAAAGCTTGTGGGCCGAGGCGCACAGGCTCGATCAGCTCGCGGCGGGGAGGCCGGCATGAGCGAGATCCTGCTGCGCGCCGGCCAGCTCGGCTTCGCCTATCCGGCGCGATCGAAATCGCTGTTCGGCAAGCCGGTCATGCGCGACGTCATCAAGTCGGTCGATCTCGCCGTTTCGCGCGGCGCGGTGCTCGGCCTCGTCGGCGAATCCGGTTCGGGCAAGACCACACTGGGCCGGCTGCTGGTGCGGCTCTTGGAGCCGACGTCGGGCGGCATCCAGTTCGACGGCATCGAGATCAGCCATCTGTCGGAAGCCGCGCTGCGCCCCTTGCGCGCGCGCATCCAGATGATCTTCCAGGATCCGCAATCCTCGCTCAATCCGCGCCTGCCGCTCGCGGTCACCTTGACGCGCCAGCTCGAGGTCTATGGACAGTTGAAAGGCCGGCGCGATCGCCGCGACCGCGCCGCCGCGCTGCTCGATCTCGTCGGCCTGCCGACAGCCTTCGTCGACCGTTATCCGCACGAGCTCTCCGGCGGCCAGCGCCAGCGCGCCGGCATCGCACGCGCGCTGGCGCTGCAGCCGGACTTCATCGTCGCCGACGAGATCGTCTCCGGGCTCGACGTCTCGACCCAGGCGCACATCCTGATGCTGTTGAAGGAGCTGCGCGCCAGGCTCGGGCTGACCGTGGTCTTCATCAGCCATGATCTCTCAGTGATCCGCGTGCTCTGCGACGAGGTCGCCATTCTCAAGGGCGGCGAGGTGGTCGAGCACGGCCCGGTCGGCCGCATCTTCTCCCATCCGCAACACGCCTATACGCGCCAGCTCCTGGCCGCCATTCCGCTCCCCGATGTCGAGCCGGGCTGGCTCGACGACACCTCGCCCCGTGAGCAACCCCAGCAGCAGGGATCAGCCGCATGAGTGCTTCGATCAAGGACTCCGTCGTCGTCATCACCGGCGCCACCGGCGCCATCGCGAAGGCGCTCATCGCCGAACTGCTCGCCCGCGGTGCTGCGAAGATCTATGCCGCCGCCCGCGACGTCTCCGCGCTCACGGCGTCCGACAGGGTCGTGCCGTTGAAGCTCGACGTTACCAGCGATGGGGACGCGGCAGCCGCCGCCGCACAGGCTTCCGACGCGACGTTGCTGATCAACAATGCCGGCGTCAATCACAACACTGCGTTCATGCTCGCGCCCGATCTCGCCATCGCCACGGAGGAGATCGAGATCAACTACCTTGCGCCGTTGCGGCTGACGCGCGCCTTCGCGCCGGTGCTGATCAAGAACCAGGGGGCCGTGCTCAACATCCTGACCATCCTGGCGCGGGTGAACCTGCCGCTGATGGGCTCCTATTGCGCCTCGAAGGCCGCGGCGCTGAGCCTCACGCAAGGACTGCGCGGCGAACTGACGCCGAAGGGCGTCCACGTCGCCGGCGCGCTGCCCGGTGCCGTCGACACGCGCATGACGGCCGGCCTGCCGATCCCGAAGATGACGCCGGCCGAGGCCGCCAAGGAAATTCTCGACGGCTACGAGACCGGCGAGGAGGACATCTATGTCGGCGACATGGCCAAGGGCATCGCCGCCGGCCTCGCGCAGGATCACAAGGCGGTGGAAAAGCAATTGGCGTCGGGCTAGCACGAACGCCTTGATAAAAGTCGCACTCGGAGCAGCGACGCGAGAAGGTCGACGCGGCAGAGAGCGCGAGGCATGTAACCGAGATTTCTGCCGCGACGAGGCGTCAGTTCTTCCGATCCCGAAAACTATAGGTGACAGGCCCCAGCGCGGGCCCAGGAGACTGAGACGACTGGCATTGGCTTCCCGAGGCACCGGTTTCCTTTGAAGCCTGCCAGGCGGACGTAAAGGCCAGGGAGCGGTCCGAGAGCGTGGCCGAAGTGCGACAGTCTGCCGGTACTCGCTTCTCCGAAGACGGCCGGCCCCTAGGCAGGTTGCAGGAATTGGGTGACGTCCGCCACTTGTTGGGGAACACGCCTTTTGCCAAGCTCGAAAAGGTCATCGTAGCGCAGCGCGGAAGGAACGCTGCCCTATGGGAGCAGATCGAACCAAGGCGTCGTGAACGAGGGCGGCTGCTTGAGGCCCGGTATAGACCAGGCGTTGCCCGCCTAAGGTCAGATTGATTGAAGCCCCTGACTCACCCGCCAAGCTTGTCACCCCTAAATGGAGGTGCGGCATGCCCCAGAAGTCAAATACGCCTAGTGAGGCCCGTAACGAGTTCGTGCAGCTCGCGCTTGTCCCGAACGCCAACATTCAGAGCCTTTGTTGGCGGGGATCACCGTTCAATGAGAATACGCGCAGCGGGCGATAACACGCGCCTTTGCCGACGGGACATGAGCGCGGCGCTCGCATCTGAGTTTCAGAGGCAGGATAGTTCCCCAAGCAGTTTCACAGTCAGATCGTCACCAAGTGTGGTTATCAGCGCTGGCCATCGCCCATCAACGGCTTCATGGGCTCCCCATCTGGACTATAGGACGACACGCCGTCTCCGACGGAAAAGGACATCAGGTCGTGTCCGATGACTAATGGACCCTGGTACGTCGCGCGGGTGCGCCGAAGCAGCGCCTCCTCGGGCACATCCTGCACCGGCTTCACCGTCGCGAATACGACATGCGAATAGACCGCCAGCTTCGGCTTTG
Source organism: Bradyrhizobium sp. HKCCYLRH2047 (assembly GCF_051168175.1). NCBI lineage: Bacteria > Pseudomonadati > Pseudomonadota > Alphaproteobacteria > Hyphomicrobiales > Nitrobacteraceae > Bradyrhizobium > Bradyrhizobium sp. HKCCYLRH2047. Next base: position 96,748 of record NZ_JBNPUM010000012.1, on the reverse strand, counting down.
CGAGCGAGAAGATCCGCCCGGCTTCCTCCGGTGAAGTGTGATGGGCTTCGATAGCACGATAAGAGGGATAATCCTTCACGAGATCAGGTTCGATGATTGCGACCTCGTGAACCAGCAGATCGGCGCCTTTCGCGGCGTTCACGATTCGCTCGTCATATTTGGTGTCACCCGATAGAACGACTTTCTTGCCGCCGTACTCGATCACGTAGCCGAAGGCTGGCTTGATCTTCTCACCGTGGTTGACCTCAATCGCCGTGACCTTCACGCCGCCCTTCTCATAGACGAGTCCGGGCTGAATGTCGTGCGCATTAAATGCCACGCCTTCCGGCGGCAGATGTTCGTCATCCTCGCGAATGCGAATATCCTCCGAGAACGCCTTGGTCAGGTTTTGCGTCATTGCGACGGTTCCGGCCGGCCCGAAGATCACCATCGGTGATTTTCGTGAGGCCCAGGGCGTTCCGATCCAGCCGCTGAGCCACATATCAGGCAAGCCGACAATATGGTCGGAGTGGAGATGCGTGATGAAATGAGCGGTGATGGCGCCGAGCGGAATTCGCTTCTGGAAGAGGCGAATGGTCGAGCCCCGCCCCATATCAAACAGCAATTTCTCGGGTCCGGCCTCGACGAGTGTTGACGCACTGAAGCTTCCGATCCGTGGAGTCGGTGTGCCGGTTCCGAGCAAAGTCACCTTCATCTCATCTGCCGCGGAGGGATTTCCCCACAGCAGAACACAGGCCGCAATTGTAGAAGCAACTAGTCTCACTATGCCAGTTTCGATTGCTTGCATCTGAACACCGAACATTTTCGAGGTTGCTGATAGCAGGGGGGCCTGTGGCCGTCGCCACCTTTATCAGCTTGGTCCATTTAGGGACGCGGCTCGATCGTTGATGTGTGTCTTTCGGCTCAGCGTCAATGGTCGACGAACGTTTGACCAAATCAAATGTGTTCTGCGATGCACAATGCTGCTGTTGGAGATTGTCAAACGACGGTATGTTTCGAAAACGTCACCTCATCCGCCATCCTCCACCCTCAGCCGGAACGTCATGAGCAATTTGAAGGATCCGTCAAACATTGACGAGTATCTCGCGTTTCGTATCTATAATCTTGGAAAGCTCGCCGCGCGGGGCGCGGGCATCATGCTACGGCGGGAGTTGGGGATCGGTCGGCGCGACTGGCGCATTCTTGCTTACGTCGCGCAACGTCCTGGCATGAGCCTGAGCGAACTCGCCGAAGTCGCCGACATCGAGCTGGAGCCTGCAAGTAGAGGGGTTGGTAGGCTCGTGGGCAGCGGAATCATTGCGAAGACAAGGCTCCCCAAAAATAAGCGACGTTTGGCACTTTCGTTGACGGACACTGGACAGGCCCTGTACGAGCAGGCGCAACGGATAACCAAGGCGTACAATAGAGATTTGGCAGCGTGTCTGAGCGATGAAGACGCACAGATGTTGGACATGCTGCTGAGGAGACTCTCGGAACGAGCTACGGAGCTCACTGATCTGCAGGCAGCCGCTGGCGGCGAAGAAGATATCGTCGAATAGGGTATTCGATGCCGTCATGCCCCCCGGCTGCTGCCATTAGTCGAACCGACGCCAGCTGGAAGCGAGTTCAGCGCATGCGGACAATGCAGGGGGCGCGCCCGAAAACGTCATGAGCTCGAGGAAATTGCGGCGATCGCATCGATGATCATCGTCAATCCGCCGGTATAGTCGTTGGGTTTGTCCGAAAGAGGTTTCAGCAGCATTGGCCGCAGCACGCTTGAGCGAGCAACTGGAACGACGTCGCCAAACTCGCAGGCCCAAGTCACTCCAAATGGCACCGGCTATTTGCCTGCGAGCCCGGCGGCCTGAATGATCGGCGCCCACCTCTCGCAGTCTTCCATTTGAATCGCGCCAAGCTGCGGCGGCCGTTGGCGATGTTGCATCTTTGGCCATCGATCGCTCCACTTCACCTAAGAGCCCTTCTATGCCGAACGCCGCAGTCCGCCGGGCGATCGCTGCCGAACAGGTCATCTTTCTGTGCTTCGGCAGCGCATGCCGCCTTACTACGAATTCATCTCACCGACAGGATGAATTAATTCGTCGGACAGGACGTAGTAATCTGACCAGCGTTACTCCTTCGTGCAACGCCGTGAGGCGCAACATCTTGAAGGAGACAATCCATGTCGGACAGCAATCAACAACCTCGCCGCAGGATCATGCCCGCGCGGCGCCTGACTCTGCTCGGATCGGTTGCCGTGATCGGTTCGGCGATCGCGCTGTCGGGACCGCTCGGCTATGGCCGCCTGATCGATCAGGCCTGGGCGGCGGCGCCTTCCCAGGGCGAGCAGGGCCCCACCGGATTCGCCGATCTGGTCGCCAAGGTCAGGCCCGCGGTGATCTCCGTCCGCGTCAGTGTCGACGAAGGTGACGAGACCGACATGCTTGGACCGAACGGGGAGCCGTTCATGCAGGGAACGCCGTTCGAGAAGTTCTTCCGCCAATACGGATTCGCCGACGGCCCGCAAGGCAAGATGCGTCGCCACCAGTTGATTACGGGAGTTGGCTCCGGATTCTTCATCTCGGCCGACGGCTACGCGGTGACCAACAACCATGTCGTGGACCACGCGAAGTCGGTGCAGGTCACCACCGACGACGGCAAGACCTACACCGCCAAGGTCATTGGGACCGACCCGAAGACCGACGTCGCGCTGATCAAGGTCGAAGGCAAGTCGGACTTCACCTATGTCAACCTGGACAGCAAAACGCCGCGCGTCGGTGACTGGGTCGTGGCGGTCGGCAATCCCTATGGCCTCGGGGGCACCGTCACGGCGGGCATCGTCTCGGCGGAAGGCCGCGAGCTCAGCTCAAGCCCCTATGACAACTACATCCAGATCGACGCGCCGATCAACAAGGGCAATTCGGGCGGTCCCACCTTCGATACCAACGGCAATGTTATCGGCGTCAACACCGCGATCTATTCGCCCACAGGCGGCTCGGTCGGCATCGGCTTCGATATACCTGCGCCGACGGTCAAGATGATCGTTGCCCAGCTTAAGGACAAGGGCGTGGTGACCCGGGGCTGGCTCGGCGTGCAGGTCCAGCCGGTGACCGCAGGCATCGCTGAAGGCCTCGGCATGAAGAACGCCGCGGGCGCGCTGGTCGACGAAGCAAAGCCGGATACGCCGGCGGCGAAAGCCGGGATTGAACCTGGCGACGTCATTACGGCCGTCAACGGTGAAGCCATCAAGGACTCGCGCGCCCTGGCGGGCCGGATCTCGGCGATGGCCCCCGGAAGCTCGGCAAAGCTCGACATCCTGCGCAAGGGTGAGTCCCGGACCATCGCTGTGACGCTTGCGAACATGCCGAACCAGCAGGAGAAGCAGGCCAGTTCCGACGATCACGACAGCGGCTCGGCTCGCGGCGTGCCACATCTCGGTCTGTCAGTCGCGCCCGCAGAGGACGTGGCGGGCGCCGGAAACAAGGGTGTCGTGGTCACCACCGTGGATCCCGACGGCCCGGCGGCGGAGCACGGTGTGCAGTCCGGCGATGTGATTCTCGATGTCGGCGGCAGGACCGTCGGCACCGTCGCCGAACTGCGCGACGCATTGTCGGAGGCAAGGTCCGCCGGCAAGCGCGACGTGCTGATGCGGGTCAAGTCCGCCGCCAATACCCATTTTGTTGCGGTCCCGATCGGCTGAAGCGCGGATACGGAGCCTGCTGCCGGTGCTCTCCCCATCGCCGGCGGCAGGCCACGCGTTGTGTGCGGGATGAACGACGGACATGCGGCGAGCCCCGTGTCGACCCGACGTCTCGGCGAGGGGCGACTCCGCAGAATCGTTGCGGCGGCCAGCGCGTCCTGTGGCCACATCTGACGCATCCGGTACTGAAACGGCAACCGGATGTCGCGAAGTGCGTTTCACGTCAGGGGGCGACCAACGGTGGGGAGTCAGCGCCATGGGCATGGTCAACAAGGAAACACCAACCGAGCGCCTTCCGGCCCGCGCGAAGACGGATCGACTGCATCCGCACGTTACCGGATCCCGGCCGGACTTCCGGCCTGGCTGGACGTCTCGGTCTGTAGGGCGCAGGCGGAGGACAGCGAGATGATGTCGCGGGTGCCGTCGACTGGCTGCAAGTCGGTGGCGAGATGGAGCCGTTTCGCGATCGAGGGACAGCAGCCGGGATACTGGCCGGCAGGATCAAGATCCAGCGCGGGCCTTGGATCTGACGGTCGCTCGGACAAGCGCGCAGAGAGACTGACGCTAAAGCTACCGAGCCGGTGCCAGGTCCGCCAAACCAGTCTCTGCAAGGTCGAGATCGCAGGGTCAAGATCGAGTGCGTCGTGATCGAACCCCTCGGTTTCACAACAAAACGACAGGAGGACGCCATGATCGAGCAGCTCACGAACTTTCCAGACCAGGTCGTCGGGTTCCGCTGCAGCGGCCGGGTGACGAAGGAGGACTATGACAAGGTGCTGGCGCCCGCCGTGCTCGCCGGACTTCAAGCCAACCGGACTCTTCGATTATACTACGAGACCGGCAAGGATTTCACGCTCGATGCCGGCGCAATGTGGGAAGACTTCAAGATCGGCATCGAGCATCTGATGCGCTGGGACAGGATCGCGGTCGTGACCGACATCGAATGGATCCGGACGGCGGTACGTCTCTTCGCGTTCATGATGCCGGCAACGACCAGGGTGTTTTCGCTGTCCGAGGCGGCCGAGGCCCACGCCTGGATCGCCGCATGACCAGAGGAGCAGGGTGAGGGGACGCTGCTGCGCGCACCTATCTCACCGCGAAGTTCGGCCAGCACGCGACCTACCGACGCGTGGACATGTTCCCCAAGGCCGGCCCGATCGTTCTCGACTTTCTCGAGCGGAAGACGGGCGTCCTGTTCGCGGCGCATCCGGTCCACCTCGCTGGACCATTGAGGCATGTCCTCGGTCTTCTCACCCGCTATGCGATGGACCGGATCGGCGACACACGGAACACGCCTGGTCATGGGAAACGCACTCGTCGCACGACTTCTCGACAGCATCCATCGCCTTGCCATCGACCTGCGCTTCGACGCCCGCACCGACTTAGAACGATCAGTTCACCTCCATGCGGAAAGATATCCGCAGGAAATGTGCGTTCCCAACCCGAGACCGATCTGACAAAGGAATAATCGCTGGGCTGGATCGCGCCGCTTTGGCCCAAGGAGTCTGGCGGCCCGGGCTGATCGATCTTGTTGTGGCTTCGTCGAGCACGACCACGCGGACCGAACCTCATCGCGGACGGGCGATACCTGCTCGTGATCACCGGCGGGGCCGGTCGGGCCACGGCGTGCCGGCCCGTCCGGTTCTTCGGGCGTCGGCCGGGGCCATTTTCCGAAAGTCCAGACGCGGCGCCGCGAGGGCCCTGGCCCGGCGGGAGTGATGGTTCACAAATCGCAGCAAACTGAAGGACATGCAGATGCCTCACGCCGCACCGTTCGGCTGGCACGATTGCTGCTTACTGAGCCGCCAAACGAGCGCCAGCTCCAGAACAACAGATGCGAGGGGACGTCCGGATGCCAGCCTACAGCTCATTCCTCACCTGAGACCCGGTGACGGGCGATCCCGACTGCGCAGCTTAGCGGGTCCGCCTCGCGCGGCCCGCGTCCAGACGCGCGACGTTGCCCCGGCACGCAATGGAGCCGGCGCGGAAGCGGGTCCTAGGCAGGCCAGAGAGATAGACCGAGTAAGATCAGGGAGAGAAGATACGATGTCTGCAACCATCACAGCGGCCGCGGCGCCGCAGAAGCCGTTCTACCGGATCCTCTATGTGCAGGTCCTGTTCGCGATCGTGCTCGGTGTCGTCGTCGGCTGGCTCTGGCCCGAGCTCGGCAGGAACGAATGGATCAAGGCGCTCGGCGACGGCTTCGTCAAGCTGATCAAGATGGTGATCGCGCCGGTCATCTTCTGCACCGTCGTGTCGGGCATCGCGCATGTCTCCGAGGTGAAGAAGGTCGGGCGCGTCGCCGTCAAGGCGCTGATCTATTTCGAGATCGTCTCGACCTTCGCGCTCGCGCTCGGGCTCATCGTCGGCAATTTCATCCAGCCGGGGGCCGGGTTCCAGGGCCAGAGCAACGCCGGCGCCGCCGCCGTCGCCAACTACGCCAAGCAGGCGAGCGAGATGAAGTCGGTCGACTTCGTGCTTCACATCATCCCGGACACGGTGGTCGGGGCGTTCGCGCAGGGCGAGATCCTGCAGGTGCTGCTGTTCTCGATCCTGTTCGGCATCTCGCTGATGGCGCTCGGCGAGCGCGGCCACACGATGCGCGCCTTCGTCGACGACGCCGCGCACGCAATCTTCGGCGTCATCGCTCTCGTGGTGAAGGCCGCTCCGATCGGCGCCTTCGGCGCCATGGCCTTCACCATCGGCCGCTATGGGCCGCAGGCGCTCGGCAACCTCGCCGGCCTGATCGCGACCTTCTATCTCACGGCGATCGCTTTCGTCGTGATCGTGCTCGGCATCATCGCCCGCATCGCCGGGTTCTCGATCTTCAAGTTCCTCAAATACATCAAGGACGAGCTGCTGATCGTGCTCGGCACCTCGTCGTCCGAGAGTGCGCTGCCGCAGATGATGGAGAAGCTGGAGCGGCTCGGCTGCTCCAAGCCGGTCGTCGGCCTGGTGGTTCCGACCGGCTACTCGTTCAATCTCGACGGCACCAACATCTACATGACGCTGGCGACGCTGTTCATTGCGCAGGCCATGAACGTTCATCTGTCCTTCGGCGAGCAGATCACGATCCTGCTGGTCGCGATGCTGACCTCGAAGGGCGCCTCGGGCATCACCGGCGCTGGCTTCATCACCCTGGCCGGAACGCTGGCGGCCGTGCGGCCGGAGCTCGTTCCCGGCATGGCAATCGTGCTCGGCATCGACAAGTTCATGAGCGAATGCCGCGCACTGACCAACCTGTGCGGCAACGGCGTCGCCTGCGTGATCGTGGCGTGGTGGGAAGGCGAGCTGGATCGCGACAAGCTGCGCATCGCGCTCGATCGCGATATCGATCCGGCCGATGTCGAGGTCGCCGTCACGACGGGATAGGCCTGCGGTCGCGGGTGGCGCTGCTGTCGCATTCCAGCGTCAGTGGCGCCGTCGTGCCAAAATGTGGCATGCCCGCTTCGTCATCGTCAGGGCCCGGCGCATCAGTCGGTCAAGCCCAATCGCGATGCCGCCAACATCTCGGATAATCTGCTAGGGTGGCAGCGGGCAGGGGCTCACCGTGGAGGCATCCTGCCTGGCGCCGCAAGGCCGCGCATTCCGACGTGATGACGCAACCGGAGTGACATCGCAGTCCCTCCGTCGCGGCGCGGTCACCCTTGGGGAGGTTGATGATGGCCGTTGCGCAGTCTGGTGTTCCTCGCATCGTGATCGTCGGCGGCGGTGCCGGCGGCCTGGAGCTCGCGACCCGGCTCGGAGACGGATACGGCCGCAAGGGGAAGCTCGACGTCACCCTGGTCGAGCGCAACCGCACCCATGTCTGGAAGCCGAAGCTGCACGAGATCGCCGCGGGCAGCATGGACCTCTCGGCGCATGAGGTTGACTATCTCGCCCAGGCCTATTGGCACGGCTTCCACTACCGCATCGGCGACATGATCGGCCTCGACCGCGACAAGCGCGAGGTGCTGGTGGCGCCCTATCTCGATGCGGAGGGGCGCGAGGTCACGCCGCGGCGGACCATCCCCTATGACGTGCTCGTCATGGCCATCGGCAGCCAGAACAATGATTTCGGCACGCCCGGTGTCGTCGACCACGCGATCAAGCTGGAATCGCAGCACGACGCCCGGCGTTTCCACGAGCGCATGGTCAACGCCTGCATCCGCGCCCACTCGCAGTCGTCGCCGATCGCCCCGCACCAGCTCAAGGTGGCGATCATCGGCGCCGGCGCGACCGGCGTCGAGCTGGCCGCCGAGCTGCATCGGACGACCCGCGAGGTGGTGGCCTATGGTCTCGACCAGGTCGACGCCGAGAAGGACATCCGGATCACGCTGATCGAAGCCGCGGGCCGGGTGTTGCCGGCCTTGCCCGAGCGGGTGTCGCGCGAGACCGAGAAGCTGCTCGCAAAGCTCGGCGTCGAGGTGCTGGTCGGCGCCAAGGTCGCCGAGGTCGGGCCCGACAAAGTGAGCCTCGCCGACGGCCGTGTCATCCCGGCCGAGCTGATCGTCTGGGCCGCGGGCGTCAAGGCGCCCGACTTCCTGAAGGACATCGCGGGGCTGGAGACCAACCGCATCAACCAGCTCGTGGTGAGGCAGACCCTGCAGACCACGCGCGACGAGCGCGTCTTCGCGATCGGCGACTGCTCGGCCTGCTCCTGGGGCGAGCGCGGCAACGTGCCGCCGCGGGCGCAGGCCGCGCATCAGCAGGCCTCGCACCTCTACAAGCAGATCCCGCGCTTCATCAGGGGCGAGCCGCTGGCGGACTACCGCTATCACGATTTCGGCTCGCTGGTGTCGCTCGGCGAGTTCAGCACCGTCGGCTCGATGATGGGCGCGCTGGTCGGCGGCAATCTGGTGTTCGAAGGCCTGTTCGCGCGGATGATGTATCTGTCGCTCTACAAGATGCACGAATACGCGCTGCACGGCTTCGCCAAGGTGACCCTGGACACGCTGGCGCGGCTGATCACCCGCCGCACCGAGCCGCACGTCAAGCTGCACTGACGAGGGTGCCCAGGGCGCCGGCGTGGCCGATTTTGTTGTCGCCTATGGCCCGGCAAGGCCTTAGACTTGCAGAACAATTGCGGATACGGCAGGCGCGGCCCGGTGCATGGGCCTGGGAGCGATGGGCCTGGAAAAGGGAATGACGGACCTTCCATTCCGGATCGGCCTCGAGCGACATCCCGACGTCACTGCGGTGGTCCGCAGGCGCGCGGGCTTGGTCGTTCGCGGAGTGATGGCGGCTGCGCTGGTCGGCACGGCGGCCTGGTTCGGCTATGCCATTGCCTTTTCCCGCGGGCTCGATCAGCGGCACGCCACGGCCCAGCAGCGGCTGGCGGTCGAGGCCGCGCAGCTCGACGGCTACCTCTCGCGCTTCGAATATCTGCCGTCGCTGCTGGAGACCTCGCCCGATGTCTTCCGGCTGCTCGGCACGCCGGACGATCGCGCGCTGCAGCAGAGCGTCAGCCTGCATCTGAAGTCGATCAATCTGCTGGCCGGCGCCGACAACCTCTATGTCCTCACCGTCGCCGGTGATGCGATCGCCGCCGCCGATTTCGACCAGCCGGGCACGCCGGTCGGCAGCAACCTGTCCTACCGGCCTTATATGCGCCAGGCGCTGGCGACCGGCCGCGGCGCGTTCTTCGGCATCGGCATCACCAGCGCGCGCGCCGGCTATTACCTGTCCTATGCCGTCAAGCAACAGGGACGGACGATCGGCGTCGCCGTCGTCAAGGTCAATCTCGATGCCTTCGAGCGCGAATGGCGCAACCGCGGTGCCGACATGCTTCTGGTCGACGCCCGCGGCGTCACCATTCTCGCCTCGCGCGACGAATGGCGCTTCCGCCCGCTGACGCCGCTCTCGGTGGATGCGCTCGAGGAAATCGCGACGTCGAAGCCCTATGGCAGTTCCAGCCTCGCGCCGCTCGGCTGGACCTTCATGGAGAGGACCGATCGCGGCGGTCAGGTCGCGACCGAGCGTGGCGCGGTCTACAGCGTCGACGAGCGTCCGCTCAACGGGCGGCAATGGCAGCTGCTGCTGCTCGACGACGAGGCGCCGATCCGGCGGACGGCCTTGATCATCGGCACGCTCTCGGGTCTCGCCAGCATCGTGGCGCTGCTGGCGTTCGGCCTGCTGGCGCAGCGACGCCGCGAGATCCGGCAGCGGCTGGCGAGCCAGGCCGCGCTGCAGGCCGCCAATGACAGGCTGGAAATGCGGGTGCAGGAGCGCACCGCCGAATTGCGCGCGGCGCAGGACGAACTCGTCCATGCCGGCAAGCTCGCCGTGCTCGGCCAGATGTCGGCGGGCATGGTGCACGAGATCAACCAGCCGCTCGCGGCGCTGCAGACCGCCTCCGACAATGCCGTGCAATTCGTCGATCGCGGCATGATCGGCGAGGCCCGCGGCAATCTCATCCGCATCGGCGAGCTGGTTCGCCGTCTCGCGCGCCTGACCGGCCAGTTGCGCGTGTTCGCCTACAAATCGAACGCGCCGCTCGATGCCGTCGCGGTCGAGCAGGCGCTGTCCGAGACATTCAAGATCCTCGGCGCGCGGGTGAAAGACGGCCATGTCGACGTGACCATCGATCTCGCGCCCGAGCTTCATGTCAGGGCCGAACAGATCCGGCTCGAGCAACTGCTCTGCAACATCATCGCCAACGCGCTCGATGCCGTCGAGGGCGCCGCGCGGAAGTCCATCCACATCCGCGCCGTGCGTGAGGAGGGGCAGTGCCGGATCGCCATCGCCAACAGCGGCCCGGTGATCGCCGCCGATGTCCTGCCGCACCTGTTCGAGCCCTTCGTCACGACCAAGCCGGCCGGCAAGGGCCTCGGGCTTGGGCTCGTCATCGCCAACCACATCGCACGGTCATTCGGCGGCGAGCTGCGGGCGCGGAATCTCGAGCCGGCCGGCGCCGAATTCATCGTGCTGCTGCCGCTCGCCGATTGAAGAGGTCCCCGCATGACTCCTGAGCAACCGGTCGGCGTGATTTATGTCGAGGACGACGAGGATGTCCGCATCGGCGCCGTCCAGGCGCTGCAGCTCGCCGGCCTCCCGGTGACGCCGTTCGCCTCCGCCGAAGCCGCCGGCGCAATCGTCCGCGCCGACACGCCGTTCGTGGTGGTGTCCGACGTGCGGCTGCGCGGCAAGAGCGGCACCGAGTGGCTGTCCGAGCTGCGCCGGCTCGATCCCGACCTGCCGGTCATCCTGGTCACCGGCCACGGCGACATCTCGATGGCCGTGGACGCGATGCGCAACGGCGCCTACGACTTCATCGAGAAGCCGTGTTCGTCGGAGCAGCTCGTCTCCGTCGTGCGCCGCGCGCTCGACAAGCGTCGCCTGACGCTCGAAGTCCGCACCTTGCGCTCGGCGCTCGCCGACCGCCAGGGCATCGAAGCGAGCCTGCTCGGGCGCTCGCCGCAGATCCAGGAGGTACGCCGCCTCGTCGCCAATCTGGCCTCGACCAATGTCGACGTGACGATCTATGGCGAGACCGGCACCGGCAAGGACGTCGTCGCCCGTTGCCTGCACGCTCACAGCGCCCGGCGCGGCGGCAACTATGTCGCGGTGAATTGCGGCGGCCTGCCGGAGTCGCTGGTCGAGAGCGAATTGTTCGGCCACGAGGCCGGCGCCTTCACCGGCGCGACCAAGCAGCGGATCGGCAAGATCGAATACGCCCATGGCGGCACGCTGTTCCTCGACGAAATCGAGAGCATGCCGCTCAGCGTGCAGGTGAAGCTGCTGCGGGCGTTGCAGGACCGCTCGGTCGAGCGCGTCGGCTCCAACAAGCCTGTGGCGGTGGATTGCCGCGTGGTGGCGGCCAGCAAGGCCAATCTGTTCGAGCTCGGCGAGCAGAAGCTGTTCCGCGCCGACCTGTATTATCGTCTCGGCGTCGCCTTCATCGAGCTGCCTCCGTTGCGCGAACGCCGCGAGGACATCCCGATCCTGTTCGAGCACTTCACCCTCGAGGCCGCCAAGCGGTTCGAGCGCGACGCGCCGATCGTGAACGAGCAGACCATGTCGCTGCTGCTCGGCTACTCATGGCCGGGCAATGTGCGTGAGCTGCGCAACGTCGCCGACCGCTTCGTGCTCGGTGTGCTCGACCGCAAGGTCCTCGACCGCTCGGGCGCCGCAGGCTCCGAGCTGTCGCTGCCACGGCAGTTGGAGAACATCGAGCGCTCGATCATCGAGGATGCGTTGCGCCGCAAGCTCGGCGACGTGCCGGCGACCGCCGCGCTGCTGAGCATTCCGAAGCAGACGCTTTACGACAAGATCAAGCGGCTCGCCGTCAAGGTCGACGGCATCCGCGAGGGCGCGCCGGCGCGGCCTCAGTCCTGACCGCGGCTGCATCGCCACCGTCGACGCCGACCACTGCGCTCACCTGAGGCAGGAAGGCCTCGTTCCATGCCGGCGATCAGGAACGAATGCCGCAGCACGCTTGTTGAAACATCATGACAGGCAGAGACACCCGCGACCTGCGCTCCGGCGCCTACGACCCCGTCAGCAAGGACGGTCTGCCGCAGCCGCAACAGGTCAAGGATGAAACGACGCCCCGCCAGCAGGAGCAGTGGGGCGCCGACGTGCGGGCCGAGCCCTTGCCCGGCACCGAGCCGGTGCTTCCCGAAGGGCTCAGGCGCGAGCGGCGTGATCCGCTCAATCGCAACACTGGTCGCCGCGACACCGCCTAGGGCATGATCCGGAAAAGTGGAAGCCGGTTTTCCGAAAAGATCATGCTCAAACAAAAGGATAAGATCATGATGCGATTCCGCGGAATCGCATCATGATCTAGGGCGCGGCGACCCAGCGTCTACTTCGCCGCGATCACCATGATCTCGACGGTGTATTGCGGCGCCGCAAGTCCGGCCTCGACCGTGGCGCGAGCCGGGGTGTTGCCGGCCGAGACCCAGCCATCCCACACGGCGTTCATTTCGCCGAACGTCTTGATGTCGGTGAGGTAGATCGTAGCCGACAACAGCTTCGACTTGTCGGTGCCGGCCTTGGCGAGGTGGCCGTCGATGATCGAGAGAATCTCCTCGGTCTGCTTGGTCACGCTTTCACCGGCCGTCTTTTGCGCGACGACTCCGGCGAGATAGACGGTATTGCCGTGAACGACGACCTGGCTCATGCGCGGGCCAATTTCGAAACGCTGGATCGACATCGAAGAACTCCTCAAAAGGTCAATTCGGGGCCTCTCCCTAGCGCGTGCGGCGCGGCAACGCCAGTCGGCTGAGGCAGGGCAGGGGTGGCAATCGAGCCTCTTTCCCGCCCCCTTTTACAACGTCGTGGCTGGCAATGTGCCCTCCATCGTCCTTCGAGACGCCCGCCTTTGCGGGCTCCTCAGGACGAGGCCGGAATTCGCGGCGCGGTCCATCTATCCTGCAGCACGATGCATCTCCTCATGGTGAGGAGCGCCGCTAGCGGCGCGTCTCGAACCATGAGGCCTCGACACGACCTTGCGTTGCCGGCATATCCGCAGCACACGGCCAGCGACGTTTCCGCATGACGCCGCTTCACCGCGCTGCAAAGCGGGGTTGCCCATGGGGCAGGCAAGCATGGGGCGTTTTCCGCGCTTGCACGGATATTTGAGACATGAAACATTCTCCGCGAGGTTCCTTTTTTGATGAGGCGGAGGGGCGTGATGCGGAAACGGTTGATGCTGGCGGCACTCGCGGCGATGACTTTGGTGACGAGCGCGGGGCCGACATTCGCACAGCAGACGATCCGCGTCGGCTGGACCATCCCGGCGGAAGAATCCAAATACTGGATGATGAAGCGGCCCGCCGAATTTCCGGATATCGGCAAGACCTACAACATCGAGTGGACCCAGTTCCAGGGAACGGCACCGATGACGCAGGCGCTCGCCGCCGGCGCGCTCGACTGCGCCACGCAGGCGCCGCTGTCACTCGCCAACGGCGTGGTCGGCGGCGGCCTCAAGGCCTACATCGTCGCGCAGCACGTCTATGAGAAGCCGGGCGGCTTCTCGGTCTACTGGGCGGTCAAGGACGATTCGCCGATCAAGACCATCGCCGATCTCAAGGGCAAGACGGTCGGCATCTCCGTGATCGGTGGCGGCACGCAGGGGCCGTTCAACATGCTCTTGAAGAAGGCCGGGCTCGATCCCGCCAAGGACATCAAGCTGGTCGAGGTCGGTTTCGCGGTGTCGGAGGATGCGCTGCGCCAGGGCCGTGTCGACGCCGTCAACATGAATCAGCCCTTTGCAGCGCGCGCCGAGGCCAAGGGCGGCACCCGTAAGCTGTTCTCGCTGTCCGAGGCGATGCCGAACATCGTCCACATCCTCGAGGCCTGCCGCGCCGATTTCGTCGACAAGAACCCTGAGCTGGTGAAGGCCTATGTCCGCGACATCACCGCCGGCATGAAGAAGGCGCTCGCCAACCGCGACGAGACCTTGAAGGTGGTGTCGGAGGTCATGAAGGCGCCGGTCGCCGTGATCGATACCTATCTGCTGAAAGACAATGATTTCGGCCGCGACCCGGTCGCCGCGCCGAACTTCCCGGCGATCCAGAAGATGCTCGACATCTACGCCGAGACCGGCATGCTGCCGAAGCTCGACGTCGCCCAGTTCAAGCATCCGACGATCGTCGCGCCGATCCAGTAGGCGGCTGGCGCGGAGCTCGTGTCGATGAGGAAGCTGCGCTCGCGCGTGACGGTGGAGGGGCTCGACCGCGCCCCGCACCGCGCCTTCATGCGCGCGATGGGGCTGGATGACGCCGACATCGCCAAGCCGATGATCGGTGTCGTCAGCCAGAAGGGCGAGCAGACGCCCTGCAACATGACGCACGACTTCCAGGTCGACGCGGCGAAGACGGGCATCTCGGAGGCCGGCGGCACGCCGCGCGAGTTCGCCACCGTCTCGGTCTCCGACGGCATCAGCATGAACCACGAGGGAATGAAGTTCTCTCTGTTCTCGCGCGAGCTGATCGCCGATTCGATCGAGGCCGTGGTCCACGGCCTCGCCTATGATGCGCTGATCGGCTTCGGCGGCTGCGACAAGACCTTGCCCGGCGTGATGATGGGCATGGTCCGCTGCAACGTGCCCTCGATCTTCATCTATGGCGGCAGCGCGCTGCCCGGCAAGTACCAGGGCAGGACGCTGACGGTGCTCGATTCGTATGAAGCCGTCGGCAGCTACATGACCGGCGAGATCGATGCACAGACGCTCGAAGGCATCGAGCGGTCCTGCCTGCCGACGATCGGCGCCTGCGCCGGGCAATTTACCGCCAACACCATGGGCATGCTGTCGGAGGCAATGGGCCTGTCGATGCCCAACGTCTCGATGATCCCCGGCGTCTATGCCGAGCGCGCCCACGTGGCGCGGCAGGCCGGACGCCTGATCATGCAGATGCTCGCGCGTGGCGGCCCGCTGCCGCGCGACCTCGTGACCCGGAAGGCGCTGGAGAACGGCGCGGCGATCGTCGCGGCGACCGGCGGCTCCACCAACGCGGCGCTGCATCTGCCGGCGATCGCCAATGAGGCCGGCATCCGCTTCACGCTCGACGATGTCGGCGAGGTGTTCGCGCGCACGCCGCTGATCGGCAATCTCAGGCCGGGCGGCAAGTACACCGCCAAGGACGTCTACGACATCGGCGGCGCCGCCGTGGTGATCCGCGCGCTGATCGAGAGCGGCCACATCGACGGCTCCTGCCTCACGGTGACGGGCCGCACGCTGGCCGAGGAATACGGCGCGGCCAACGCGCCGGACGGCGAGATCGTGTTCAGCCCGGCCAGGCCGATCATGGCCGACGGTGGCGTCGCCGTGCTCAAGGGCAACCTCGCGCCCGATGGCGCCGTCATCAAGGTTGCCGGCCTCAAGAACCTGGTGTTCGAGGGCCGTGCACGGGTGTTCGAAGACGAAGAGACCTGCGTCGCGGCCGTGCGCGCGCGCAACTATCAAGCCGGCGAGGTGCTGATCATCCGCAACGAGGGACCGGTCGGCGGTCCCGGCATGCGCGAGATGCTCGGCGTCACCGCGCTGATCTATGGTCAGGGCATGGGCGAGAAGGTCGCGCTGATCACCGATGGCCGCTTCTCCGGAGCCACCCGTGGCCTGTGCATCGGCTACGTCTCCCCGGAAGCCTTCGTCGGCGGTCCGCTGGCGCTGGTGCAGGATGGCGATCCGATCCGCATCGATGCGAAGGCGCGCACGCTCGACGTGCTGCTCGATGAGCGCGAGCTCGCCGCGCGTCGCAGCGCGTGGTCGCAGCGCCCGCCGCGGCACAGGGCAGGAGCACTGGCGAAATACGCGAAACTCGTTGGGCAGGCACCGCTCGGCGCCGTGACTCACGAGGGGCCGGCCGAATGGCCCTGGTTCGATCAGGACCGGGAATGATCCGCGCGTGGCGACGATTGGCAGGTTTCTTGCTAATCTGCGGCAGTCCGTCTTGCCTGATTTCACGGAGCGTTTGAGCGTGCTGCATCGGAAAGAGAAGCCGACATGGGCGTGACCCCGATCCGACCCGGCCAGCTTGCGGGCACGCCGCTCGGCCGCCGCGCGGCCACGCCGATCATCGAGATCGATCACGTGTCGCAGGTGTTCAAGACCTCGTCGCGCCGCGACCACACCGCGCTGTCGGACATTTCGCTGACGGTGGGCGAGGGCGCCTTCGTCTCGATCCTCGGGCCCTCCGGCTGCGGCAAGTCGACCTTGCTCTACATCGTCGGTGGCTTCGTCAGCCCGACCAGCGGCACCGCGAAGATGAAGGGCAAGCCGATCACCGGTCCCGGCCCCGATCGCGGCCCGGTGTTCCAGGAGTTCGCGCTGTTCCCCTGGAAGAGCGTGCTCGGCAACGTCATGTATGGTCCGCTGCAGCAGGGCAAGAAGCCGGCGAAGGCCGAGGCGCTCGCGCGGACGTTGCTCGCCATGGTCGGCCTCACCGGCTTCGAAAAATTCTATCCCAAGGAGCTCTCCGGCGGCATGAAGCAGCGCGTCGCGCTGGCGCGCACGCTGGCCTACGGGCCGGAGGTGCTGCTGATGGACGAGCCGTTCGGCGCACTCGACGCGCACACGCGCACGCGGCTGCAGAACGACCTGCTCGACATCTGGGAGCGCGACCGCAAGACGGTGCTGTTCGTAACCCACTCGGTCGAGGAAGCCGTGTTCCTGTCCGACAAGGTCGTGATGATGTCGCGCTCGCCCGGCCGCATCCGCGAGGTGATCGACATCGATCTGCCCCGGCCGCGCCGCCGCGAGGAGCTGCTGCTGGACCCGCGCTATCAGAAATACATCGTCGACATCGAGCGCATGTTCGACGATTCCGGTGACAACGAGCTGCCGTCATGAATGGACTGTCGAAGCCGCTCGCGCCGGTGCTGGCTTGCTGCGGTCTGCTCCTGGCCTGGCAGCTCGCCTCGCTCGGGCTGAAGAACGACAGCTTCCCGACCGCGCTGGAATCGCTGCGCGCGATCCCGCCGATCCTCACCGACAAGGAATCCCTGATCAACATCCTGGCCTCGCTGCGGCGGATGGCGATCGGCTTCGCGCTGGCGCTCGCCTTCTCGATTCCGCTCGGGTTGCTGATGGGGCGCAGCCGGTCGACCGCCGCCTTCTTCAATCCGCTGCTGATGCTGATCTACCCGGTGCCGAAGGCGGCGCTGATGCCGATCATTATGCTGTGGCTCGGCGTCGGCGACATTTCCAAGACGCTGGTGATCTTCCTCGGCGTCAGCCTTCCGGTGATCTACCACAGCTTCGAGGGCGCCAAGGCGGTCGAGGAGAAGATGCTGTGGTCGGGAGCGGCGATGGGTCTGTCGCCGGCCGAGCGTCTGCTGCGCATCGTCCTGCCTGCGGCCTTGCCGGAGATCCTGACCGGCTGCCGCACGGGCCTGGTGCTGGCGCTGATCACGATGGTCACCAGCGAGATGATCGCGCGGCAGTCCGGCGCCGGCAACATCCTGTTCAACGCGCTCGACATGGGCCAGTACGACACGGTGTTCGCGATGATCATCATCATCGGCGCCATGGGCATCTGCCTCGATGCGGCGTTCGAGGTCGTCAGGCGCTGGCTGGTTCGCTGGTCCGAGCCGCAGTTCGACATGCCCTTGAGCTTCTCATGACGCGCACCTCCAACGACATCCTGCTGGGCGCCGCGCCGATCGTGCTGGTCCTGCTGCTGTGGCAGGGGCTGGTGTCGTTCGGCTACGCGCCGCCGACCCTGCTGCCGCCGCCGGGGCAGGTGTTCCTGCGCATGGGTCAGCAGCTCTCGAGCGTCACCTTCCAGCAGGACATCGTGGCGACGCTGTTCCGGCTGTTCGCCGGCTTTGCGATCGCCGTGGTGCTCGGTGTTTCCCTGGGAATTGCCGCTGCGGTGAGCCCGCCCGTCAACGCCGCCGTCAAGCCCATCGTGCGCGTGCTGGCGCCGCTGCCGAAGGTCGCGCTCTATCCGGCCTTCCTGCTGCTGCTCGGCTTCGGCCACGAATCCAAGATCATGCTGGTGGCGGCGGATGCGCTGTTTCCGATCCTGCTGTCGACCTATTACGGCGCCACCACGGTCGAGCAGAAGCTGATCTGGTCGGCACTCGCCGCCGGGACGCCGCCGCGCGACGTGCTGTGGAAGGTGGTGCTGCCGGCCGCGATGCCGTCGATCCTGACCGGCTGCCGCATCGGCCTCGTGATCTCCTGCATCGTCGTGTTCCTCGCCGAGATGATCACCTCGACCGACGGGCTCGGCCATGTGCTGGTGACCGCCGCGCGCACCTTCCAGGCCGTCGACATGTTCGTGCCGCTGATCACGATCTCGCTCCTGGGCCTCATTCTCAACGCCCTGCTGCAGGGCCTGCGCGCTTACCTGCTGCGCGGCTTCCCCTCGGTCTGATACAAACAACGACAACAATCGGGAGAACGACCATGCTGGCGGATCGCATCGAGGCGAAATGGATCGACGCATTCTGCGAGATCTTCGAGCGCTGTGCCGTGAAGGCCGGCGATACCGCCGCCATCCTCTCGGAGACGCAGTCGCGCCCGCTCAACGTGCACATCGCCGAGCTGGCGCTGCTGCGCATGGGCGCGCGTCCGTTCCACGTCGTGGTGCCGACCCCGCGCAACCCCCACCCGGTGCCGGTGCGTTCGACCGGCGCGTCGGAGGCGATCGGCAAGCTCGGGCCCGTCGTGACGGCCTTGCAGCAGGCCGGTTTCGTCGTCGACTGCACCATCGAGGGTCTGATGCATGCGGTAGAGACGCCGGAGATCCTGAAAGCCGGCGCGCGCATCCTGGTGATCTCC
The DNA here is from genome assembly GCF_051168175.1 of Bradyrhizobium sp. HKCCYLRH2047. Lineage (NCBI taxonomy): Bacteria > Pseudomonadati > Pseudomonadota > Alphaproteobacteria > Hyphomicrobiales > Nitrobacteraceae > Bradyrhizobium > Bradyrhizobium sp. HKCCYLRH2047. The sequence continues at coordinate 77,858 of NZ_JBNPUM010000012.1, read as the reverse complement.
AACGAGCATCCCGAGGCGCTGGAGCGCATGCGACCCGATACGGCGCTGGAGAAGCGGGTGCGGGCCGCCGCCAAGATGCTGCGCGGCACGAAGCGGATGCGCGTGACGTCGAAGGCGGGGACTGACCTCGACGTGATCATGGAGGGCGCCTCCACCGTCGGCGTCTGGGGCTGGACCGACCGTCCGGGCACGCTGGCGCACTGGCCGGGCGGCATCGTCGTCAGCTTCCCCAAGAGCGGCTCCGTCAACGGCACCATCGTGATGGCGCCCGGCGACATCAACCTCACCTTCAAGCGTTATCTGAGCTCGCCCGTCACGATGACCATGCGCGACGATTACATCACTGACCTGGCAGGCGAGGGCGCCGACGCCGCGATGATGCGCGCCTATCTCGCCTCCTGGGGCGACCGCGAGGCCTATGCAGTGTCGCATGTCGGCTGGGGCATGAACCCCGGCGCGCGCTACGAGGCGCTGACCATGTACGACCAGCGCGACACCAACGGCACCGAGCTGCGCGCCGTCCCCGGCAACTTCCTGTTCTCCACCGGCGCCAATGAATTCGCCGGCCGCTACACGGCGGGTCATTTCGACCTGCCGATGATGGGCACTACGATCGAGCTGGACGGCGTCGCCGTGATCAAGGATGGCGTGCTGCAGGACGTGTTCGGCTGAACTCCTGCGCATTGCGCGCGAGGGGCCCGCCACCGCGGCAGTGCATCCTCCTCCCCCTTGCGGGGAGGGGTTGGGGGGGGAGGTGCCCAGGCGCTGATTGCCATTGTGAGCAAAACTGCTCCTTCAAATCTCCCCATCAGACCCGCATGGTCCGGCACGACGCGACCGCTTGATCGACACCGCGCTCTTCCGCGCCTCACTGCAAGCACGGCTCGTGGGACCCCCACCCCCGGCCCCTCCCCGCAAGGGGAGGGGAGCGCACCGTCATCGCGGGGCTGACCCAAATGACCATTCGCTCGCAGCTCCGTACGGAATCTCTTGCTTCTGTTAAAAATAATCGACTTGCTATTTTTCGGAAATCGTGGTTCTCTCTCTGCATCCCGCCTCACCGCAGAGGGGCGTAGCGCGCGATCGTCACGACACGCGAGGTGGGGATGCGATGGCCGCGAGAGATCGCAGCGTCTTCTTACGAGGACGCGGACGAACGATCTGTCGCGGACGTGAAGTCGCAGCGTCCTGATACCCCGACGCTGGTATCAAGTCGCGTCGGCCTCAGTGCCGCGCGGTGATGGTGGCCAACAAGCCCGGCGCACCAGGGAGACTGCGTATAAGCGTTAGACCCATCGCGCAGGGAATGCCGGCGTGTTCGGCTTTGCCTGTGGTACCTGCCGCCTGCATTTTTTTCGCAGGCGGGCCATGGGTGAGGCCTTCACCCGGCATTCCCTGCGCCCTCTGCATTCCCAGAGGGACGAACTCATCGCATACCTCGGGCATGATGTGCCGCGAGACTGCGCCCTCATGCCGATCGCTGTTTGAACCGTGAATCCGACCGCACCCATCGCCTCGCTGCGCGATACAGCGTCCTCTCCCCTTGCGGGAGAGGGCATCGCCGGCCCATCCTCGCACTCGATTGGGTGAGGGGTATCTCTCAGCGAGCAAAGCTCGTGGAAACATACCCCTCACCCAACCGAGCTCGCCGCACTGTCCTACATGCCCTCTCCCGCAAAGGGAGAGGGCGCATTCACGTGCACTCGCCGCGCTCAATCCACCACCGGTGGCCGGGCCAGTTTGAAATGCCTGAGCATGTCGACCAGCGCTCCCAGCCGGTGCTCGCGATAGGCGGCGACATCCATCCCGGAGTAGTCGAGGAAGCCCGAGCCGGTGCGCAGGCCGATGCGGCCCTCCGCCATGTTGCGCTCGATCACCTCCGGCGCGCGGTAGCGATCGCTACCCAGCGCGCCTTCGAGATAGCGGCTCGCGTAATAGAGGATGTCGCCACCGCCCCAGTCGATGAATTCGAGCAGGCCGAGCACGGCGTAGCGGAAGCCGAAGCCGTAGCGAATCGCCTTGTCGATCTCCTCGGCGCTGGCGACGCCTTCGCCGACCATGCGCGCCGCCTCGTTCATGGCGAGCGCCTGGATGCGCGGCACGATGAAGCCCGGCGTCGCCGCGCAGACCACCGGCACCTTGCCGATGTCTTCCAGCAGGGCCTTCAGCCGCGCCGTGACGTCGGGATCTGTGGCCTTGCCCGGCGAGATCTCGACCAGCGGGATCAGATAGGCCGGGTTGAGCCAATGGGCATTGAGAAAGCGCTCGGGCCGCTCGACCGCACCGGAGAGATCATCGACCAGGATGGTCGACGTCGTCGAGGCGATGATGACGTCCGGCGCGACCGCGCGCGACGCCGCAGCCAAGACCTCGCGCTTGAGGTCGACGATCTCCGGCACGCCTTCGAAGACGAGCGTGGTCTGCACCAGCACGTCGCTGCTCGCGCCGGCCGGAGCCACGCTGATCTTCGCCATCAGTCTGTCGGCATCCGCGGCCTGCAGCATCCCGAGCCGCGTCAAGGTCGCGAACGTCGCGCTGATCTCGCCGAGCGCCTCGCGCCGCAGCCTGTCGAACTCGGCCGCCGTGCGCGGCTTGATGTCGATCATGGTCACGGGATGGCCGGCATAGGCGAAAGCCACCGCGATCCCGCGCCCCATGCGACCGGCGCCGAGGCAGGCAATATGACCGCGCGTGCTCATGCCGCGAACCCGTCGCGCAGCAGCGCCTGCAAGGCGGTTCGATCGAGACCGCTAAGGCCGAGGCTGGCGAGCGTGCGTCCCGTCGCCCAAAAATCCTCGCCGCAGATTGCGCCGCCGATGGCAAGGAAAGCGCGGGCAAGCGGCACCGGCGTGCCGCTCAGCTCCGCCGCCGAGATCAGGAACGACAGGCCGAGCCGGAGATCCTCGCGCATGTAGCGGTGCTGCGTCAGCACGAGCTGCTCGCGCCAATCGCCGGAATCGGTGAGCCGATCGTGCGAGCCGCGGCCATACATCCAGATCTCGCCCTCCTTGGCGTAGTGATGCGCCAGCGGGAAATGCGGCGCGCCATAGCCGAGCGCTTCGCGTACCGCAATCCGCTCCGCATCGAGCGCATCGGTAACGCGGCGGATCGACGGTTGCGTGCCCTCCTTGTGGATGTCCCAGCGTTCGAAGTGCTCGATCGGCCCTGCATTCATCACGATCAGCGGCGGATGAATGATGCAGCCGGCATTCATCAGTGCGCCCGACAGCGCATCGCCGCACGGCTCGATCACGCCGGGGAACGCCTTGCCGATCATGGCGAGCGCATGCTCGGCCGTCTTCAGCGGAAACACTCCGACGGGCAGCCGCTTGGCGCGAATGGTGATCGCGACCTCGAACGGTCCGTGCTTGCGGGTCAGCCAGGGCAGGGTGCCGGTCTCGGCGTAGCTGACACTGGCTTTGTTGCCGGCATCGCGCGCGGCTGCCGCGAAGATCATGGTGCCGAAGGTCGCCGGCGGCAGGAATACGACCTGGCCGTCGGTCAGATGCGGCGCCAGATGGCGCGCAATGTCGGCCTGTGCGAAGGCCGGCGCGGGGCAGAGGATCAGCTCGGCACCATGGACGGCCTCGCCGATGTCGGTCGTGACCAGCGCGAGCCTGGCCTCATGCCGGCCATTGACGTCCTTGACGACGATCGTCGAGCCCGCCGCTCGATGCTGCGCGACAGCGTCCGCATCGCGGCGCCACAGCCGGACCTCGTGACCTCCGAGCGCGAAATCGCCTGCCGCTGCAAAGGAGCCGTTGCCGCCGCCGAGCACTGCAATTTTCAAGAGCGCGTCTCCGTCTCGCTTATTTCGGGGTCATCGATCTGGCGCAGCAGATGGTGCTGCACCTTGCCGAGCGCGGTGCGCGGCAGGTCGTCGACGAAAACGATGTCCCGCGGCACCTTGAAGCGCGCGAGCTGCGACTGCAGATGCGCGCGCAGGGTCTCGGCGTCCAGCGCGCAGCCCTGGCGCCTGACGACGAAGGCGACCGGCACCTCGTCCCAGCGCGGATCGGGCCGGCCGATCACGCCGCAATCGACGACGTCGGGATGCTCGCTGAGCACACGCTCGATCTCGGCCGGATAGACGTTCTCGCCGCCGGAGATGATCATGTTGTTCTTGCGCTCGAGCACGAAGAAGTACCCCTCCGCATCGCGCTGGGCGATGTCGCCGGTGCGATACCAGCCGTCATGGATCGCCTGCTGCGTGGCTTTGGCGTTGCCCCAATATTCGAAGAACAGATTGGGCCCGCGCACGGCGATCTCGCCCGCTTTGCCCGCCGGAAGCTCGTCGCCGTCTTTGTCGATGATCTTGGCCTCGCAGCACAGCCCGGGCAGGCCGGTCGAGCCTGCGCGCGAGAGGTTGCCGCCGAGCCGCGTGTAGACCGCGATCGGACAGGTCTCGGTCGAGCCATAGACCTGCAGTACCGGCACACCGCGCGCCGTGATACGCGCGATCAGCGCCGGCGGCACGATGCTCGAGCCGGTGGCGACGGCCTTGAGCGACGACAGGTTCGCGGCGGCCCAGCCCGGATGCTCGGTGACGGCCTGGATCGTTGCAGGCACCAGCACGGTCAATGTCGGCCGGTCGCTGACGATCGCGGCCAGCGTCGAATCCGGGGTGAAGCGGGCGTGCAGCGTGACGGTGGCGCCGTGATGCAGCGCCGGCGTGGTCTGGATGTTGAGCCCGCCGACATGGAACAGCGGCAGCACCGTCAGCACGTGATCGTCGGAGGTCAGGCCATGCATGTGCTGGCTCATCACCCCGTTCCACAGCAGCGCCTCCTGCCGCAGCACTGCGCCCTTCGGCCGGCCCGTGGTCCCCGAGGTGTAGACGATCAGCAGCGGGCAGGAGAGATCGATGTGCGGGTTGCGATCGTCGCCGTGGCCACGCGCTAGGAGATCGTCGATCTGCAATCCGTTAGCCGGCGTGAAATCGATGCCGACCGGCACTGTCTCCGGGTGCTGCTCCGCTAGCACCGGCAGCACCGGCGCAAACGCCTGCTCGAGCACCAGCACCTTGGCCGCGGCATCGGAAAGAATGAAGACCTGCTCGGCCACCGCAAGCCGCCAGTTCAGCGGCACCAGGATCGCGCCAAGCCGCGCGCAAGCATAGAGCAGGACCAGATAGTCCGGCCGGTTGAGACTCAGGATCGCGACGCGGTCGCCGCGCCCGACGCCGAACTCCGATTTCAGCGCCCGCGCCATCAGCGCGATGCGCGCGCTGAAATCGGCATAACTCAGCGTCACGCCTTCGAAGTGGATCGCCGGCTTGTCCGGCGTGAACGCCGCGTTGCGCTCGATCAGGCTGCAGAGGTCCACGCTCAGTCGTCCGTCTCGCCGGGCTCGTACAGTGCCTCGCGGCCGATGCGATCGAGGCACAGTTCGGCCGTCCAGGGCAGCATCAGCGAGCCGCAGCGGCTGTCGCGATAGATGCGCTCCAGCGGCAGCGTCTTCAGCATCGACTGTCCGCCGCAGGTGCGGATGGCGAGCGCCGCCAGGTCATTGGCCCCCTCCATCACCGAGTATTGCGCCGCATAGGCGCGCAGCACCTGCTCCTTGGTCGGATTGGCGCGCGCCTCGGTCACCGCCTGGAACCAGATGCCCTTGATCTGCTCCAGCTTGATCTGCATCTGCGCCACCGCGATCTGCTTGGTCGGATACATCCGCCGCTTGACCGGCGGCATGCCCGGCACCTCGCCGCGCAGATATTTGACGGTGAAGTCATAGGCCGCCTGCGCCAAGCCCATATAGGTCGGCGACAGCGTCATGAACATGTGCGGCCAGCGCATGGCCGCCTGGAAGTAGACGCCGCGCGGCATCAAGGCGGCGTCCTCCGCGACGAAGACATCCTTGAACAGCAGCGTGCGTGACACCGTGCCGCGCATGCCCAGCGGATCCCAGTCGCCGACGACGGAGACGCCCTCCGTTTTCGCCGGCACCGCGAGATAGAGCGTGTTGCGGCGGGACGCCTTCTCGCCCTCGCTGACCTCGGTGCATAGCACACCATAATAATCCGCGTGTCCGGCAAGCGAGGCGAAGATCTTCTTGCCGTTGATCAGCCAGCCGCCATTGACCGGCTTGGCCTCGGTGCCGAAGGCGACGCCGCCCGCCGCGGCTGCGCCGCCTTCCGAGAACGGTTGCGAGTAGATCGCGCCGTCCTCGACGATGCGCTTGTAGTGGATCGCGCGCCGCCGCTCATGCTCGGCGCGGACGTCGTCCTCCATGTCGAGGTCGTCGGCGAGCGGTCCGGACCATAAGGTCGAGCAAACGTGCATGTTCCAGGTCAGCGCGGTCGCGCCGCAATAGCGGCCGATCTCGGCGGCGGTGAGTGCATAGGTCTGGTAGCCGGCGCCGAGGCCGCCGAGAGCCTTGGGAACGGAGATGCCGAGCAGGCCGGCGCGATGCAGGTCCTTGTAGTTCTCAGTCGGAAAGCTCGCCTCGCGATCCCAGGTCGCGGCGCGGCCCGCCAGCACGCTCTGTCCGAGTTGCCGAGCGCGAGTGATGATGTCGGCCTGCTCAGCGGTCAGCCGGTACGCGGCCGGATCGAACATCGGGGCGTCGAGCGCCTCACGGGATGCCGTCGCCGTCTTCTGGACCTGAATGGTCATTGTGCCTCCGCTGCCGTCGTTGTCGCGTGCGCCTTCAGAAAGGCGTCGAGCGCAGTGTTGAATTCGCCGGGCCGTTCGAGATTGACGAGATGGCCGGCGCCTTGGATCTCGACATAGCTCGACGCGGGAATGAAGCTTGCCATCTTCTCCATCATCGGCGCCGGTGCGTTGCGATCCTTCGATCCCGAGAGCACCAGCGTCGGCACCTTGATGTCCCTCAAGGCTTGTCGCCGGTCGAAACCGAGCAGGGCCAGCATGCTCGAGCGATAGCTTGCCTCGGGCACGCCGGCCATGCAGGAGGTTGCAATTTCAAGGCCGTGCGGATCGGGATCGTCGCCGACCAACTCCTCGACCAGGCCCGACGCCAATGACGCCATCGTCGCTCCGCGATCCAGCGGGCCGAGGCGGGCCTCGATGAACGATTTCTGCCAGTCGCCGTCGGCCTTGCCGAAGGCCGGGCTGGTCTGAGCCAACACCACGGCCGACGCGGCCTGTGGATGCATCGTCAACCATTCCTGTACGATCATTCCGCCGATGGAATGACCAACGAGGATCGGCTGCTTGGCGCCGATCTGAATCAGGAAGTCTTGGAGCGCAGCGGCGAGCGTGGTGATGCTGACCATGTCGAGCCGGGCGGATCGGCCATAGCCCGGCATGTCCCAGGCCACCGCATGGCAGCGCTCGCCGAAATAATCGAGCTGACCACGCCAGGCGCGCGCGGCGCCACCGATGCCGTGCAGGAACACAACGCTCTGTTGCTCGGGCGTCCCCGATGCCTCGTAGCCGAAGCGGCCGTCCTTCGTGGTAACGATTTGCGACGCAGGCACGCAGACCTCCGAGATATGCCCGAGGCCGCTACGTTGCTCGCTCCAGGCCCTTGAACGCTAGTCGCGGTAAACGAGGTGTCAAGCCGCTTCCGGCGTGTTGTTGCAAAAATTTGAAGTTTAAAATAACTTCTCCGTCGAGACGAGCCAACGAAATCAGAGGAGGCGCACGCATGTCCGGACTTCCGCAAGCCGCGCATGCGATGGTGACCGGGGGCGGGCGCGGCATTGGCCGCGAAATCGCGCGCGCCTTGAAGCTTGCGGGCGCAACCGTGACGATCGTCGGTCGCAACCGCGCAACGCTCGATGAGGCCATCGCGGCCGGATGCGCAGATCACGCCGCAATCGCCGATGTTGCCGATCCGGCGGCGCTCAATGCCGCAGCCGCAAGCGCCGCCGCGCATCAGCCGATCGACATTCTGGTCGCCAATGCGGGAAGCGCAGAATCGGCGCCGTTCCTGAAATCCGACACCGCGTTGTTCCACCGCATGATGGACATCAACTTCATGGGCGTCGTACACGCCGTGCAGGCGGTGCTGCCGGCAATGAAGGGCAGGCCCTATGGCAGGATTGTCGCAGTGGCGTCTACCGCGGGCCTCAAGGGCTATCCCTATGTCAGCGCGTACACCGCGGCCAAGCATGCGGTCGTCGGCCTCACGCGATCGCTGGCGCTGGAGCTGGCCGCGACGCGCGTCACGGTCAATGCCGTGTGTCCCGGCTTTACCGATACCGATCTTGTCGCGGAAAGCGTCGACAACATCATGAAAAAGACCGGCCGCAGCCGGGAGCAAGCGATCGCCGAGCTTGCCAAGCACAATCCGCAGGGGCGTCTCATCATGCCGCAGGAGGTTGCCGACACTGTGCTGTGGCTGTGCGGCAGCGGTGCCGGTGCGATCACGGGGCAGGCGATCGCGGTTGCCGGCGGCGAAGTGTGAGCCGCAGCGCCCTGGCCTAACGAAAACAGTTGAACAGAGGGAACTTACATGTCGAGACCGGCCAACCCCGTCACCGTGCCGCTGGCGGACTACAAGCCCAGCCATTTCCTGCTTACGGTCAAGGATCGCGTCGCGACCGTGACGTTGAACCGGCCCGAGCGCAAGAATCCGCTGACGTTCGAGAGCTATCGCGAGCTGACCGATTTCTTCCGGGCCTGTGCCTTCGACGATGAGGTCAAGGCGGTGGTCGTGACCGGCGCCGGCGGCAACTTCTCGTCCGGCGGCGATGTGTTCGAGATCATCGGTCCGCTGGTGAAGATGGACACCAAGGGTCTCACCGCCTTCACCCGCATGACCGGCGACCTGGTCAAGGCGATGCGCGCCTGTCCGCAGCCGATCGTCGCCGCCGTCGAGGGCATCTGCGCCGGTGCCGGCGCCATCGTCGCGATGGCCTCCGACATTCGTCTCGCAGCGACCGGCGCCAAGGTAGCGTTCCTGTTCAACAAGGTCGGTCTTGCCGGCTGCGACATGGGCGCCTGCGCGATCCTGCCGCGCATCATCGGCCAGTCGCGTGCGTCCGAACTGCTCTACACTGGCCGCTTCATGAGCGCGGACGAGGGCGAGCGCTGGGGCTTCTTCAGCCGCACCGTCGCGCCCGCCGACGTGCTGGGGCAGGCCGTGACACTGGCAACAGAGATCGCGAACGGCCCGACCTTTGCCAACACGATGACCAAGCGCATGCTGGCGATGGAATGGGCGATGTCGGTCGAGGAGGCGATCGAGGCGGAGGCAGTTGCCCAGGCCTTGTGCATGACGACAGAGGATTTCAACCGCGCCTTCGAAGCGTTCGCCGCCAAGTCCAAACCGGTCTTCCAGGGCAATTGAGCGGCCGCGGGAACCAAAGGGACTTGCCAGGAGATATTTTAGGTCTAAAATAATTTTCATTGGCTCGGCTCTCCAGCGGAGGCGCTCATGAAGATCGCGATCATCGGCGGCGGACCTGCCGGTCTCTATGCGGCGATATTGCTCAAGAAGCAGCGGCCCAGCGCCGACATCGCGGTCTACGAGCGCAACCGTGCCGACGATACGTTCGGCTTCGGCGTGGTGTTCTCGGACGCCACGCTCGACAATTTCGAGAAGCACGATCTGCCGAGCTACCAGCGGATCACCCAGGAGTTCGCCTACTGGGATGATATTGCCGTGCATTTCCGCGGCACGGTCCACCGGGTCGGCGGCAATGGTTTCTGCGGCTGCTCGCGCCGCACGCTGCTGCGCATCCTGCAGGAGCGAGCGCGCGAGCTGGGTGTGACCCTGCAGTTCGAGGTCGACCTCGAGGACGAGTCGCAATTCGCTGATGCGGATCTCCTGATCCTGTCGGATGGCATCAACAGCCGCTTCCGCCAGAAGTATGTCGATCACTTCCAGCCCGAGGTCGACCTGCGCGCCAACAAGTTCGCGTGGATGGGCTCGACCAAGCCGCTCGATGCCTTCACCTTCATCTTCCAGGAGACGGAGTGGGGCCCGTTCATTGCGCACGCCTATCAGTATGAGGCGGGGCACTCGACCTGGATATTCGAGACGGATCCCGAGACCTTCGAGCGCGCCGGCCTGACCGGGCTCGACGAGCGGCAGTCCGCCGATCGCATGAAGGAGATCTTCGGCTGGTTCCTCGGCGACCATCCGCTGCTGATCAACCGCTCGATGTGGCGCAATTTCCCGATGATCCGCAACAAGCGCTGGGTCAGGGACAACATGGTGCTGCTCGGTGACGCCAAGTCGACCGCGCATTTCTCGATCGGTTCGGGCACCAAGCTTGCGATGGAGGACGCGATCGCGCTGGCTGACGCCATGCAGCGCGCGCCCAACATTCCAGCGGCGCTCGATCTTTACGAGCATGGCCGGCGCGAGGAGGTCGAGAAGACCCAGCACGCCGCCGACGTGTCGCTGGTCTGGTTCGAGCATGTCGACCGCTTCTGGGATTTCGATCCGGTTCAGTTCGCGTTCGGCGTGATGACGCGCTCGAAAGCGATCACCTACGACAATCTCACTCTGCGCGCGCCGGACTTCGTGGCCGAGGTTGACAAGGCCTTCGCGCGCCAGGTCCGCGCCAAGGGTTTTGATGTCGATGTCGAGAAGCCCTTGGCGCCGATGTTCCAGCCGCTCAAGCTGCGCGAGATGACAATCGTGAACCGCGCGGTGCTGTCGCCGATGTGCATGTACTCGGCGGAGGAAGGTGTCCCTGGCGATTTCCACTTGGTGCATTACGGCTCGCGCGCGATCGGCGGCGCGGGTCTGCTGTTCACGGAGATGACCTGCGTCAGCCGCGGTGCCCGCATCACGCCCGGCTGCGCCGGTCTGTGGAACGACGCACAGGAGGCGGCGTGGACGCGCATCGTCGATTTCGTCCATGCGAACTCGCAGGCGAAGTTCGCGCTGCAGCTCGGCCACGCCGGCCGCAAAGGCGCGACCAAGCTGATGTGGGACGGCATCGACCGGCCGTTGGAGCAGGGCGGCTGGGACGTGGTGTCGGCGTCGCCATTGCCGTATTTCCCGGACAGCCAGGTGCCGCGCGAGCTCGACCGCCAGTCGATGGATGCGATCAAGACCGACTTCGTCGCTGCGGCCGAGCGCGGCAACCGCTGCGGATTCGACATGCTCGAACTGCACTGCGCCCACGGCTATCTGCTCGCGAGCTTCATCTCGCCGCTGACCAACAGGCGCACCGATGAGTACGGCGGCTCGCTGGAGAACCGGCTGCGCTTCCCGCTGGAAGTGTTCGCGGCGATGCGCGCGGCGTGGCCGGCGCACAAGCCGATGTCGGTGCGCATCTCCGCCACCGACTGGGCCGAGGGCGGCATCACTGGTGACGACGCGGTGCTGATCGCCCGCGCCTTCGGCGAGGCGGGCGTCGATCTCGTCGACGTCTCGACCGGGCAGACCGTGCGCGAGGCCAAGCCGATCTACGGCCGCATGTTCCAGACGCCGTTCTCGGACCAGGTCCGCAATGAGGCTGATGTCGCCACCATGTGCGTCGGTAACATCACTTCGGCCGACCAGGTCAATACCATCCTCGCCGCCGGCCGCGCCGATCTCGTCGCGCTCGGCCGTCCGCATCTGGTCGACCCCGCCTTCACGATGAAGGCCGCGGCCTGGTACGGCGCCGACATGTTCTGTCCACCGCAATATCTGCCGGGCAAGGAGCAGATCTTCCGCAACAGCGTCCGCGACCGGCAGGATTTCGAGGAGCTGAAGATTAAGGCTAAGCCGAAAACGCGGGCCGAGCTGAAGGCCGAGGCTGCGAAGCCGCTTGCGGCGGAGTGAGCCGCTGTGCAACGCTGCCGCCCGGTATGCGAAGTACGAGTGGAGTAGGGGACGATGAAGGCGATCATCGTAGGCGGCGGTATCGGCGGATTGACCACGGCTCTGATGCTGCGGGCGCGCGGCATCGACTGTGAGCTGTTCGAGCAGGCGGATGCAATCCGCGAGCTCGGTGTCGGCATCAACACCCTGCCGCACGCGATCCGCGAGCTCGCCCAGCTCGGGCTGCTCGACCGGCTCGACGAGGTCGCCATCCGGACCTATGAGCTGTTCTACCTGACCCGGCGCGGCCAGGAGGTCTGGCACGAGACCCGCGGGCTCGATGCCGGCCATGATGTGCCGCAATTCTCGATTCACCGCGGCCGTCTGCAGAGCGTGATCCATCAGGCGGTGATGCAGCGGCTCGGGCCTGAGAAGGTCCACACCGGCTGCCGGCTCGGCGCCTTCACCCAGGATGAGGGCGGGGTCACCGCGTATTTCTTCGACCGCACCGGCGCCCATGTCCACACCGCCCGCGGCGACGTGCTGATCGGCGCCGACGGCATCCATTCCAAGGTCCGGCAGACGCTGTTCCCGAACGAGGGCGCGCCGTGCTGGAACGGCCTGATGCTGTGGCGCGGCGCCACCGACTGGCCGGTGTTCCTGACCGGGCGTTCGATGATCATCGCCGGCGGCCTCAACGCCAAGGCGGTGATCTATCCGATCGCCGAGGGCTCGAGCCCCGCGAGCCGCCTCACCAACTGGGCCGTGCTGGTGCGCATCGGCGATGCCAACACCGCGCCGCCGCGGCGTGAGGACTGGTCGCGGCTCGGCAAGGCCGACGAGCTGATGCCGCATGTCAACGGCTTCTCCATTCCCCAGGTCGACTTCGCCGCGATGGTGCGGGCGACGCCGGAGTTCTGGGAATATCCCTGCTGCGACCGCGATCCCTTGCCTTACTGGTCGAGTGGCCGCGTCACGCTGCTGGGCGACGCCGCGCATCCGATGTACCCGGTCGGCTCCAACGGCGCCTCGCAGGCCATTCTCGATGCCCGAGCGCTCGCCGATGCCTTGGCCCGCTCCGAGCATCCGCGCCAGGCGCTGATGACCTATGAGCAGAAGCGGCTGCCGATGACGGCCGAGATCGTCGCGTCCAACCGTCGCGGCGGCCCCGAGGGCGTCATCGATGCCGTCGAGCAGCTCGCGCCGCAGGGGTTCAGCGACATCAACACCATCCTCAACTACGAAGCCCGCGAAGGCATCGTGCGCGGCTATGCCAGCCGGGCCGGCTTTGCCGCGCGGATGGTGACGCGGCAGGCGTCGTAAGTCAGCGTCGAGCACCGTTTTCCGGACTGCCCCTCACCCCAGCCCTCTCCCCGTAACAACGGGGAGAGGCAGCCGACTGCATTCTGTGGTATAGTTCGAACCCAAGCACCAGCCCGCCTCACGCCCCCGGAGGCGGGGGCAGGAAGTGGATGTTGTGCTCGGCGGCGAGCTTCACCACGTCGTCCGGGTTCTGCTCGCGCATGTTGTGGATCGCCCAGAACAGCTCGTAGAGCCGCCGCGTCGGCGACACCCAGAACAGCGTTTTGGCCGTCTGCTGCGACTTGTTGAAGATGCCGTGCGGCTTGCCCATCGGCAGCCGCACCGTGTCGCCGGCGGTGGCGTATTCCTCGGCGCCGTCGAGGAAGAAATCGAGCCGGCCTTCGAGGATGTAGAGATACTCGTCCTGGTCGGGATGGATGTGCGGCGGCACGAAGGTGCCGACCGGGAACGTCGCATGCCAGGAGAAGCTGTGCTCGGTGCGGTTCTTCGGCACGTAGACCTGGCCGAGGATGTTCCAGGAGATGCCCTGGATGCCCTCATTGGCCCGGGTGATGCCGGCGATTTCCGGATGGTTCATGTTGGTTTCGCTCCCTGTTGTTACTTGGCCGCGCAATCCTTGGCGTAGCGGTCGGCGTAGTTCTCGAACACCTTCTGCACGATTTCGGTCTGGAACTTGCCGTCGGGCCGCTTGGCGACCTTGGTCAGATAGAAGTCCTGGATCGGGTAGCCATTGGTGTTGAACTTGAAGTTGCCGCGCAGCGAGGCGAAATCGGCCTTCTTCAGCGCCGCGGCCACCGCATCCTTGTTGCTGAGGTCGCCATTGACCGCCTTCACGGCGCTGTCGATCAAAAGCGCGGCGTCATAAGCCTGCATGGCGTAGGTGCCGGGCACGCTGTTGTAGGCGGCCTCGTAGCCGGCGACGAACTTCTTGCTTTGCGGATTGTCGAAATTGGGCGCCCAGTTGGCGCCGCCGAACATTCCGACCGCGGCGTCCTGCTGCGCAGGCAGCGTGGATTCGTCGACCGTGAAGGCCGAGAGCACCGGAATGGTGTCGGCAAGGCCGGCCTGCTTGAACTGCTTGACGAGGTTCACGCCCATGCCACCCGGCATGAAAGTGAACACGGCGTCCGGCTTCTGCGAGGAGATCTTGGACAGTTCGGGCTGGAAATCGAGCGTGTTGAGGGGGACGTAGGACTCCTCGACGATCTCGCCCTTGTAGCCGAGCTTGAAGCCGGCGACGGAATCGCGCCCGGCCTGGTAGTTCGGAACCAGCAGATACATCTTCTTGTAGCCGCGGTCCTGCGCGACCTTGCCGAGAACGGCATGCACCTGGTCGTTCTGGTACGAGGTCACGTAGAAGTAGGGACTGCACTCCTTGCCGGCGTAGCTGGACGGACCGGCATTCGGGCTGATCAGGAAGGTCTTGTTCTCGGTGACCGGCCGGTGGATCGCCTGCAGCATGTTGGAGAAGATCGGACCGACGACGAAGTCGACCTTGTCACGCTCGAGCAGGCCCTTGACCTTGGTGATCGCGGCGTCCGGCTTGAGCTCGTCGTCGGCGACGACCACCTCGACGTCCTTGCCGCCCATCTTGCCGCCGAGGTCCTTGATGGCAAGGTTGAAGCCGTCGCGGACCTGGCCGCCGAGCGCGGCGGCGGGGCCGGAGAGGGTGACGATGACGCCGATCTTGATCTTGTCGGCGGCCAGCGTCGGCTGGGCGAGCAGGCTCGCAGCAATGCCAAGACCGACGCCGAGACCGGCCAGCTTCGAACTCATTTTCATGACAACTCCCCCGGGATGCGGAATTTCAGGTTTATGTTTTTTGCACCTGACCAAACGATGGGCCAGACCGCAGCTTGGTCACAAGCCTAGTCTGATGACGCCCTCAGCCGCAAGCGAGCTGCTTGCGGAAAGGGCAGTTTCGGCACGCATGCAAGCGCCGCGCCAATTGCTTGAAGGTTAAAGGAATTGCCGCCTCATCGTCCTGCGCAAAATGACGGTACATTTTTCCTTGCTCCCGGGAGGTCCTGAAGGTCAAACTCACGAGCCTCGCCAGACGAGGCTGAACGTGCCCAAGTGATTCCGTCATGACGCTTGATTCCGAGACCAAGGCCGTCGAGCTGCCCGAGGACCATGCCGAGGAGCTGCGGCTGTGGCTGCGCCTGCTCACCTGCACGACGCTGATCGAAGGCGAGATCCGCAGCCGGCTGCGTGAGCGTTTCGACGTGACCCTGCCGCGTTTCGACCTGATGGCGCAGCTCGACAAGGCGCCTGATGGCATGACCCTGTCCGACGTCTCCAAGCGCATGATGGTCTCGAACGGCAACGTTACCGGACTGGTCGAGCGCCTCGTCGAATCCGGCCATCTGGATCGCCGCACCTCCGATACCGACCGCCGCGTCCAGGTGATCCGGCTGACCAAGCTCGGCCGCGCCGAATTCCGCAAGATGGCGGCCGAGCACGAGACCTGGATCGCGGATATCTTCGGCGATCTCACGGAGAAGGACGTGCGCGAGTTGATGCGGCTGCTCGCCAAGACCAAGGGGTCGGCGCAGAAGGCCGTGCAGCGCCGGCAGGATTGAAGCGGGCCTGACAGGACGTCGCACGCCACGCTGCCACGCGCGGCAAACGCTCAAACAATTTGCGGGCAGTGCACAATCTTCGGCTATCTTCGGCTCTTGCGTCCAGATGTTTTAAGTCTAAAATGTTTAGGACTGAAACGTGCCGGGCGTTCTTCCCTTCAGACAGGAGCGTGTGATGGCCACTGCCGCCAAGGTTCAGCAGCCGGAGAGCGCCACTGCGCATGCGCACAGCGCTCACGTCGACACCTTCGCCCAGGACAATCTGCCGCCACGCGAGCTGTGGCCTGACTTCGTCTTCAGCCGGCCCGAATTCCAATATCCGCCGCGGCTGAACTGCGTGACGCATTTCGTCGATCGCTGGGTGACTGAGGGGCGGGGCGATGCGCCGTGCATCATCAGCGCTGACATCGGCTACACGTATCGCGAGCTGCAGGCCCTGGTGAACAGGATCGCCAACGTCCTGGTCGGCAAGCTCGGCCTCGTGCCCGGCGGCCGCGTGCTGCTCCGCTCCGCCAACAATCCGATGATGGTTGCCACCTATCTGGCCGTCATCAAGGCCGGCGGCATCGTGGTCGCCACCATGCCGCTGCTGCGTGCCAAAGAGCTGTCCTATCCGATCCAGAAGGCGCAGATCGCGCTGGCCTTGTGCGACGGCAAGCTCGCCGACGAGATGGAAAAGACCCGCCCGATCGCGCCGGCGCTGAAGCAGGTGGTCTATTGGGGCAACGGCCAGCCCAGCGCGCTGGAAGCGCTGATCGCCGATGCCAGCCCGGAGTTCACCGCAGTCGACACCGCCTCTGACGATCTCTGCTTGATCGCCTTCACTTCCGGTACGACCGGCGATCCCAAGGGCACCATGCATTTTCACCGCGACATGCTCGCAGTGTGCGACGGCTACGCCCGCAACGTGCTGCGCGCCAGCCAGAGCGACCGCTTCATCGGTACCGCACCGCTCGCCTTCACCTTCGGCTTCGGCGGCGTGCTGTTTCCGATGCATATCGGGGCATCCTATGTCGTGCTGGAAAAGACCTCGCCGGACGATCTGCTCGCGGCCATCGAGCGCACCAAGGCCACGATCTGCTTCACGGCGCCGACCGCCTATCGGGCGATGCTGAGCAAGCTCGAGGGGCGCGACATCTCCTCGCTGCGCAAATGCGTTTCCGCCGGTGAGACCCTGCCGAAGCCGACCTTCGACGCCTGGCTGAAGGCGACCGGGCTGAAGCTGATGGACGGCATCGGCTCGACCGAGATGCTGCACATCTTCATCAGCGCCATCGAGGACGAGATCCGCCCCGGCGCCACCGGCAAGCCGGTGCCGGGCTACGAGGCCAAGATCGTCGACGACGAGGGCCGCGACGTGCCGCCGGGCACGATGGGGCGGCTCGCAGTGCGCGGTCCCACCGGCTGCCGCTATCTCGCCGACGAGCGTCAGCGCAAATATGTTCAGAACGGTTGGAACGTCACCGGCGACACCTATGTGATGGATGAGGACGGCTACTTCTGGTACCAGTCGCGCTCCGATGACATGATCGTATCCTCGGGTTACAACATCGCCGGCACTGACGTGGAAGCGGCGCTGCTGACGCATCCGGCGGTTGCCGAGTGCGGCGTCGTCGGCGCGCCTGACGACGCGCGCGGCATGGTCGTGAAGGCGTATGTCGTGCTGGCGCCGGGAGCCGAAGGCACGCCGGCGCTGGTGGCCGAGCTGCAGGAGCATGTCAAACGCGAGATCGCACCGTACAAATATCCGCGTGCGATCGAGTTCGTGACACAGTTGCCCAAGACCGAGACCGGCAAGCTGAAGCGCTTTGCCCTGCGGCAGCTGGCGCAAGGCGTGGCCGCGCCGCCGTCCGGCGCTGACAATCGATAAGGAGGCACAGTCGTGAGCACGACCAAGGCGCCCACGCTGGCCGTGGTGAAGCAGGATGAGGCCGAGGGCATGCGCGTGCTGCAGCCGAGCGGCTGGCCGATGCCAAAGGGCTATGCCAACGGCATCAGCGCCGAGGGGCGCATCGTCGTCACCGGCGGCGTGATCGGCTGGGACGCGAGCGAGACGCTCGCCGACGGCTTCGTCGCGCAGGTGCGGCAGGCGCTGGAAAACATCTCCGCAATCCTGGCCGAGGGCCATGCGCGTCCGGAGCACCTGGTGCGCCTGACCTGGTATGTCGTCGACATGGATGAGTATCTCGGCCATCTGAAGGAGCTTGGGAAGATCTATCGCGAGATCTTTGGCAGTCATTATCCCGCGATGGCCCTGGTGCAGGTCGTCAGGCTGGTCGAGAAGGCCGCGCGGGTGGAGATCGAGGCGACTGCGGTGGTGCCGCGCTGAGGGCGGGTGCTGCCGGCAGGGGCCCGTCTTTGATCGGTCGAATCTGGAATATGACATCGCGCTCTCGCGGCTGGTCGGCCCGAGCTTTGCTGGTCGATCACCCCCGGCGAAAATCGAGGGCGCAGGGAAGGCCGGGTGTCCACCACACCCGCGGCCCCCGTGCGATCAAAAATGCACGGGGCAGGAACCACAGGTGGGCCGAACATGCCGGCCTTCCCTGCGCGATGTTTGACGGCTTATACGTGGTCTCCCTGGTGCGCCGGGCTTGTTGGCCACCTCCGCGCGAGGCGAAGCCTCGTCGCGTTCGCGACAACGCGCGTAGCGCGTTGCGCGGGTGATACCAGCGTCGGGGTATCAGGACATCACGACTTCACCGTACGCCACGACATCACTCGTCCGCGCAACAAGCGCATGATGCAACGGCGTCCACCGCAGCCTGCCCCACGTATCGTGACGACGCGTACGCCCCTCTTCGCCGGAGCAGGTTGGGCGCAAGCATCGTCGTGATTTGCCCGACGACACAAGGCTCGAGCGCTGCGACATGGTAACGCGACGGGCAGTCACACAGCACATCACAGTTCGCAGGCATTGCGCTTCGTTCGTCGAACAATTGTGGTCGTCTGATGCGCCCTCTGTCGAACGATGGACGCGGGATCGCCATGTCGCGGCCACCAACCTGTTCGAGCGTGGCCGCCCAGGGGCGGATGAGAGCAGGGGGTGGACTTGGATTGGAAACTCTTCGTGGCGACGGCGCTGGCCGCCGGCATCGGCGCTGCGGCCGGCGCGCTGGCATTGGCAAGCGCCGGTGGCGGCGGCATCGAGCATCAGGCCGATGCCAAGATGCTGGAGATCGGCGTCGCGATCCTGCGCGAGCCGGCGCGGGTGGATGACGATCCGATGCGGTCGTGGGCGGTGCGCGTGGTGGAGAAGAAGTCGGGGGTGAGTTTTACGGACCAGCAGCGTGCGGCATTGTTGAAGCGGGCGGCGGGGGCAAGGTAGCTCCGCCGACGGTGCGTAGGGTGGGCAAAGGCGCGCCCGCAATGCGATTGTTTGTCCGTGTTACATGTTCGCGCCATGCCCGCCGTCTTGCGCGGATGGACTGTCCGTGGGCACGCCATCGCGCGGCTTGCGCCGCACGACGGCTTTGCCACCCTACGAATTTTCGGCGTCATGGTGAGAAGCGCAGCGACGAAGCAATCCAGAGTCCTTGCTCCACCCCTGGATTGCTTGCTTCGCTCGCAATGACGGGGTGAGAGCGGTGGCCTACTGATAGGCCGAGACGATGTCGCTCACGGCGCGCTCGAGCTGCTGGGCCGTCGCGCAGGGGCGGACGACGTTGCAGAAGGTCTGGTAGCGCGGCATCTCTGAATCGCCCCAGCCCCAGGTCATGCGGCCCTCTGGATTGAGCCACACCACGCGCTTGGCGCGCTCCGAGATCGCTTTCAGGATGTCGGCGCGCGGGGCGAGCTTGTTGCTGCGGGCATCACCCAGAATGATCACGGTGGTCTGCGGCGTCACCGAGGCCATGAACTGCTTCTCGAAATCGACCAGCGACGAGCCGTAGTCGGACGAGCCGAAGCCGACCTTGTGCATGATCTCGGCCATGGCCTCCTCGGCCGGCTTCTGCTCCAGGATCTCGCTGACCTCGATCAGGTGGCCGGAGAATGCGAACGAGCGGACGTCGCTGACGACGTCGTGCAGGCTGTGGATCAGCAGCAGGAAGAAGTCCGAGACGCGGGCGACGGAGCCGGAGACGTCGCACAGCGCGACGATCTTCGGGCGGTCGCGGTGCCGTCGCTTCCACGCGGTGAGGAAGGGCACGCTGCCCCAGGCGGCGTTGCGGCGGAGCGTGCGGCGGACGTCGAGATGGCCGCGGCGCTGGCGCTTGCGCGGCTTCGCATAGCGCTCGCGCAGGCGGCGCGCGATCTGTCGGATCAGCGCCCGCATCGCCGCGACCTGGCGCGGCTCGATGCGCGAGAGCTGGGCATTGCGCAGGATCTCGTGGCGCAGATTCTCGGTCTCTTCTCGGCCGTACAGCGCCAGCGCCTGCGCGACGGCATCGCGCACGGTGTCGCGCAGGCCGTCGAGCCCGGCCTGCAGCCGCTCCGCCAATGCCGGATTGGTTTCGGTGAGCGTATCCAGATCGTCGCGCAGCCGCTGGATGCCCATCGTCTCCAGCATGCGGCTGGAGAACAGGCCGCGCTGGGTGAAGTAGCGGATCTCCGACAGCCCGACGGCGCTGGACGCGTTGGCGATCGCGGCCGAGATGTCAGC
This sequence comes from Bradyrhizobium sp. HKCCYLRH2047, assembly GCF_051168175.1. Classification (NCBI taxonomy): domain Bacteria; kingdom Pseudomonadati; phylum Pseudomonadota; class Alphaproteobacteria; order Hyphomicrobiales; family Nitrobacteraceae; genus Bradyrhizobium; species Bradyrhizobium sp. HKCCYLRH2047. Next base: position 57,677 of record NZ_JBNPUM010000012.1, on the reverse strand, counting down.
CGTGTTCTGCGTCAGCAGCATCTGGGCGAGGGGCCCAAGCTCTGCATCCGCCTCGGCGCCGGCCGGCTGTCCCGATGATGGCGGAGCTGCCTGGGCCTCCTTCGACGCCGCGTCCTGCCGCGTCTCGTCATCCGCCTCGGCCTGCGCCGGATCGACATGGGCGAAGAACAGGTCGAAGCAGGCGCCGAGCGCCTTCTTCTCGTCCTCGCTCTTGGCGAGCGTCAGCAGCAGGCTGTCGCGCAGCACCGTGCGGTCGGCGAGACCGACGCTCGCCACCGCGCGCATGGCGTCGATGCTCTCGGCCGGCGAGACGTGCACGCCGGCGCCGCGCGCCGCCCGGAAGAACCGATGCAGGTTCTCCTGCATGGCGCCTACCCGAAGATGTTCTGTCGCTGCGCCTTGGCGACGAAGGTCGTCACCTGCGGCAGCGCGACCTCGATGTCCGATTCGTATTTCAGCAGCACGTTGAGCGTGTCCTTGACCACCTCGTGGCCGAGTTCAGCGGCCTGCAGCAGCACCAGCACGCGCGCCCAATCGATGGTCTCGCTCACCGAAGGCTGCTTCTTCAGGTCGAGCGTCCTGACGTCGTGGATGAAGGCCACGAGCTGCCGGCGCAGATTCTGCGCGATGCCGGGCACGCGGCTCTCGACGATGCGCTCCTCCAGCTTCTGCTCGGGGAAGCCGATGTGCAGATGCAGGCAGCGCCGCTTGAGCGCGTCGCCGAGATTGCGCTCGGAGTTGGAGGTCAGGATCACCGTCGGCGGCTTTGCGGCGGCGATGCTGCCGAGCTCGGGGATCGTAACCTGGAAATCGGAGAGGATCTCCAGCAGCAGCGATTCGAACTCGGCGTCGGATTTGTCGATCTCGTCGATCAGCAGTACGCAACCGTTTGGCTCGAGCAGCGCCTGCAGCAGCGGCCGCGGCTCGACGAACTCCTTGGAGAAGAACACGTCGCCGAAATCATGCAGCTGGCCGAGCGCGGCATGCAAGGTCTGGGCGCCGCCGAGCACCTCGCCGAGCTTGTCCTTCAGGATCTGGGTGTAGAGCAGCTGCTTGGCGTATTTCCACTCGTACAGCGCCTTGGCCTCATCGAGACCCTCATAGCATTGCAGCCGGATCATCTTCAGGCCGCGCCAGGCGGCGATCGCCTTGGCGAGCTCGGTCTTGCCGACGCCGGCCGGCCCCTCAACCAGGATCGGCTTGTCGATCGCCTGCGACAGGTAGACGGCGGTGGCGATCTGGCGGCTGGCGATATAGCCCTGCGCGGCGAGGCCGGCTTCGACGGCCGCGATCGAGGCGATGGCTGAAGGGGAGGCCGGGGAATCAGCCACTGACGAAACTCCGTTTCCTGGTATCAGGACCCGGCGCAGATGTGATCGGCGTTCCGGTCCCTGGACGTTGGTATCAGGGCGAAAACCCTGACTTTTCCTCGCATTGTGTTATGTCCTGGCTACGCGCACCCGGCAGCCCTGTCCAGTGCGTGCGTGGGTGCCCAAGCCGCATGGCTGCCGGTCGCCAGCGGACGGACCGAGAACCTCCTCCTGTAAATCACGCCGAGCGGAATATGAACCGATCCATCCTGCATCTCCTCGTCCTGCTGGTCCTCGTGGTCGGAGGCGGCTGGATCATCGGCGCCTCCAACATGCCCGGCGCCTGGTACGGCTCGCTCAACAAGCCCTGGTTCACCCCGCCGGGCTGGCTGTTTCCGATCGCCTGGACCGTGCTCTACATCATGATTGCGGTCGCCGGCTGGCGCACCTATGAGCGGGTCGAAAGCGGCGCTGTGATGCAGGTGTGGTGGGGACAGCTGGTGCTGAACTTCGCCTGGTCGCCCGTGTTCTTCACCGCGCATCTGATGTGGGTCGCGTTCGCGATCATCGCCAGCATGTTCGTGCTGATCGTGATCTTCATCGTCATGCAATGGCGCGAGGACCGGATCGCGGCGCTGCTGTTAGTGCCCTATGCGTGTTGGGTAGGGTTTGCGTCGGTGCTGAATTTTTCGGTGAACGTGTTGAATTGAGATGAGGCGGGTTTGATGAAAGCTCGCTGTCAGATGAGAACAACGGTGCGCTCCCTCTCCCCGTTCTTACGGGGAGAGGGTTGGGGTGAGGGGCAGCCGCGCGGGGGGTGTTCGCGGATAGACCTGTACCCTCTCACCCGGATTGCATCTGACGATGCAATCCGACCTCTCAGCGCGAGCGAAGCTCGTCGCGGCCCCGCAAGCGGGGCGAGGTTGCAGCGCGCTTGCGGCTCCGAGTTCGCGTCACACCACGGGCATTCGCGGGGCCACCGCCCATGAACCTCAAGCAGCTCGAATACTTCGTCCAGGTCGCCGAGCTCGGCTCGTTCAGCAAGGCCGCGTCCGTGCTCGACGTGGCGCAGCCGGCGCTGTCGCGGCAGGTGCGGGCGCTGGAATCGGAATTGAAGCAGCAGCTGTTCGCGCGCAACGGGCGCGGCGTCGAACTGACTGAAGCGGGGAAGCGGCTGCTCGACCACAGCGTCGGCGTGCTGCAGCTGGTGGCGCATGCGCGCGAGGATCTCGGCGCCAGCCGCGATGCGCCGGTCGGCCGCGTCACCATCGGCCTGCCGCCGAGCATCGCGCGGCAATTGACCTTGCCGCTGATCGATCGCTTCCGGAAGGAATATCCGGCGGCGCGGCTCGCCGTGGTCGAGGGCCTGTCGACGCATGTGGTCGAGTGGGTCACCACGGGCCGCATCGATGTCGGCATGGTCTACAATCCCGAGGCGCAGGCCGGCATCGAGATCACGCCGGTGCTGCAGGAGCCGCTCGCCCTCGTCAGCCACGCGCCGAAGAGCAAGCGCCGCGTCACCGCGCCGCTGCCGATGGCCGAGCTGTCGCGCTACAGCCTGATCATGCCGGAGCGGGTGCACGCGATGCGGCGCCTGCTGGAGACGCAGGCCGCGCTCGCCGGGATCAAGCTCGACATCGCCTGGGAGGTGTCGAGCGTGCCCTCGATCATCGATCTCGTCTGCGCCGGCTACGGCCACGCGGTGCTGACCCCGAGCGGCGTCGCCGCCTCGGGCCGCGCCGGCGAACTCGCGATCCGGCCCCTGACCGAGCCGGCCCCGACAAGCGTGCTGTGCTTCGTCACCTCGGCGCACAAGCGCCCGACGCCGCTGGCGCAGCAGACGATCAAGCTGGCGACCGCGTTGATCAGGAAGCTGCCGCGCTGAGCGCTGCGTCAGTTCGGTTCGGGCGGCGCCATTGTCCCCTGGAGGTTCAAGGCGGGCATGTGAAGATATCGGACTCCTGGGACGAGCAACCCCGCCAGTGAGTTACTCCGTCATGCCCGGGCTCGTCCCGGGCATCCACGTCATTCCCAGGATGCCGACCAACGTCGATGGCCGGGACAAGCCCGGCCCTGACGACTTGGAGACACGCGAGCGCAAAGCTCCGATCTTCAAGTGTAGCAGCGTCGCCTGGGGAGCAAGTGTAGCAGCGTCGCCTGGGGAGGTGGAGGTGTGAGCCTCGACGTTGCGCCCAAGCGGCTGTGGCGGCCTCTCCAGACCCATTCTAAATTCAGCATGGCTCATGTGATATCTTATGCCGTTTCGGAATAGCTGATAGAAGCCCCCGGGCGCTGGTGCGCGCTGTCCCTGTCCGTCACATAGCCTGTCAAGCTGCCGAAGCTGCAAGACCCGACCACGCGAGGAACGGGCGTCTGCGGACCTCGGTTGATGCGCCAGAACAGCACCCCAAGGAAGCAGAAGCGATGCCAACGACCGCCCGTGTCGACGTCCAGGCCTTTCTCGACGACCACCCGTTTTCCGGCTTCCAGTGGCTGATCTTCGCGCTCGGCTTCGTCATCGTGCTGCTCGACGGCTTCGACACCGCGGCGATCGGCTTCATCGCGCCGTCGCTCCTGAAGGAGTGGGGCATCGAGAAGTCGGCGCTGGGACCGGTGCTGAGCGCGGCGCTGTTCGGCCTTGCCGGCGGGGCGCTGTTCGCAGGGCCTATCGCCGATCGTCTAGGCCGCAAGCTGGTGCTGGTCGGCTCCGTGCTGATCTTCGGCATCGCCTGTCTTGCCTCGGCGTTCGCGAGCAACCTCACCGAGCTCACCGTGCTCCGCTGCGTCACCGGTATCGGCCTCGGTGCCGCCATGCCGAATGCCGTGACCCTGCTCAGCGAGTATTGCCCGGGCCGGCTGCGCGCGACCATGACCAATTTGATGTTCTGCGGCTTTCCGCTGGGCGCGGCATGCGGCGGCTTTCTCGCGGCGTGGATGATCCCGCAATGGGGCTGGCGCAGCGTGCTGGTGCTCGGCGGCGTCACCCCGCTGGTGCTGACGGTGCTGCTGATCGCGATCCTGCCGGAATCGGTGCATTACCTGTTGTCGCGAGGCGCCAGTGTGGAGCGTGTCCGTAAGGTCATGCGCAGGGTCTCTTCTGCCGCCTCCGAAGTCGGCCAGTTCGTGATGCTGGAGCCGGAGCATGCCGAGACCACCCGGCGCGTCAATGCCACCGGCATCGGCATGGTGCTGTCGCCGGTGCTGCGTGTGGGCTCGCTGATGCTGTGGGTCACCTATTTCATGGGCCTGGTGATCTTCTATTCGCTGATCAACTGGATGCCGATCCTGTTCAAGGATGTCGGGCTGAATCCGCAGACCGCGACCTTGATCTCGGCGCTGTTCCCGCTCGGCGGAGTCGGGGCGGTGTTCTTCGGCGTGCTGATGGACCGCTTCAACGCCAACCGCATCGTCGCGGTCGGCTATGCGCTGACGGCGGTCACGATCTTCCTGATCGGGCAGGCCGCCGGCAACATGGGCTTCCTGGTGGTGATCGTGTTCGTCGCCGGCGTCGTCATGAACACGGCGCAGTCGTCGCTGCCGGCGCTGGCCGCGGCGTTCTATCCGACCCAGGGCCGCGCCACCGGCGTCGCCTGGATGATGGGCATCGGCCGCTTCGGCGGTATCGCCGGCTCCTTTCTGGTCGCCGAATTGACCGCGCGGCACCTGACCTTCAGCGAGATTTTCACCGTGATCGCAGTTCCCGGCTTGATCGCGGCGCTCGCCCTTGTGGTAAAGCAGGTCGTGGGACCGGGAGGCCGCGCCAGCGGCAAGGATGTCGGCGCCCCCGTGGCGGCGCATTGAAGGCGCTAGCTGGCTCGCGAGACAATCTGAGGGAGAGACTGACGTGATCATCGACGTGCACGGCCATTACACGACGGCTCCGAAGGCGCTCGAAGAGTGGCGCAACCGGCAGATCGCGGGCATCAAGGATCCCTCCGTCATGCCCAAGGCGTCGGAGCTTTCGATCAGCGACGATGAGCTGCGCGAGAGCATCGAGAGCAACCAGCTCAAGAAGATGAAGGAGCGAGGCAGCGACCTCACCGTGTTCTCGCCGCGCGCGAGTTTCATGGCCCACCATATCGGCGACTTCCAGGTGTCCTCGACCTGGGCTGGGATCTGCAACGAGCTCTGCTACCGCGTCAGCAAGCTGTTCCCGGACAATTTCATCGGCGTCGCCATGCTGCCGCAGTCGCCGGGCGTGGACCCCAAGACCTGCATTCCCGAACTCGAGAAGTGCATCAAGGAGTACGGCTTCGTCGGCATCAATTTGAACCCGGACCCGTCCGGCGGCCACTGGACCTCGCCGCCGCTGTCGGACCGGCACTGGTATCCGATCTACGAGAAGATGGTCGAGCTCGACATCCCCGCGATGATCCACGTCTCGACCAGCTGCAATGCCTGCTTCCACACCACCGGCGCGCATTATCTCAACGCCGACACCACCGCGTTCATGCAGTGCCTGACGTCGGACCTGTTCAAGGACTTCCCGACCCTGAAGTTCCTGATCCCGCATGGCGGCGGCGCGGTGCCGTATCACTGGGGCCGGTTCCGCGGCCTCGCCCAGGAGCTGAAGAAGCCGCTGTTGAAGGACCATCTGCTCAACAACATCTTCTTCGACACCTGCGTCTATCACCAGCCGGGCATCGACCTCCTGACCGGCGTGATCCCGATCGACAACATCCTGTTCGCGTCGGAAATGATCGGCGCCGTCCGCGGCATCGATCCGGAGACCGGCTTCTACTACGACGACACCAAGCGCTACATCGAGGCCGCCAAGCTGACCCCCGAGCAGCGCCACCAGATCTACGAAGGCAATGCGCGGCGCGTGTTCCCGCGTCTCGACGCCGCGTTGAAGGCCAAGGGCAAGTAATCTAAAGGGCAGGCGATATGAGCACCCCCATGAACAATCTCGGCATCGTCAAGACGAAGATCAACCGCGCCGACAAGGCGGCGGTGGAGAAGCTGTCGAAGTTCGGCGTCGCCACCATCCACGAGGCGATGGGCCGCGTCGGCCTGATGCAATGCTACATGCGCCCGATCTATCCGACCGCCAAGATGTGCGGCACGGCCGTCACCGTGCTGCTGCAGCCCGGCGACAACTGGATGCTGCATGTCGCGGCCGAGCAGATCCAGCCCGGCGACGTCGTCGTCGCGGCCTGCACGGTCGAGAACACCGACGGCTTCTTCGGCGATCTCCTGGCGACCAGCTTCCGCGCCCGCGGCGCGCAGGGCCTCGTCATCGACGGCGGCGTCCGTGACGTCGCCGATCTCACCGACATGCAGTTCCCGGTGTTCTCGCGCGCGATCTCCGCGCGCGGCACGGTCAAGGCGACGCTCGGCTCGGTCAACATCCCGATCGTCTGCGCCGGCGCCGCGGTCAATCCGGGCGACGTGATCGTCGCCGATGTCGACGGCATCGTCGTGGTGCCGGCCGCGGTCGCACATCAGGCGGCGGATGCGGCCGCGGCGCGCGAGGCCAACGAGGCCGACAAGCGCGAGAAGCTGGCGTCGGGCGTGCTCGGCCTCGACATGTACAAGATGCGCGAGCCGCTGGCGAAGGCCGGGCTCAAATACATCGATTGAGCAGCGATGACCGCGGCGTCGAACCAGTGGCATGTCGGGCTGATCGGCTACGGCGAGGTCGGCAAGATACTCGCCGAGGATCTGCGCAAGGATGGCGTGCGCGTCTCGGCCTATGATGTGAAGCTTGCCGACAGCCGCGGCGACGCCATGCGCAGCCATGCCGACGGCATCGGCGTGACGCTCGCGGCCTCGCATGCCGAACTGGCGGCGCAGGCCGACTTCATCGTCTCGGCAGTGACCGCCAGTCAGGACGTGGCGGTGGCGGAAGCCTGCGCTCCGAAGATCAAGCCAGGCGCGTGGTTCCTCGACTTCAACTCGGCTTCGCCCGGCGCCAAGCAGCGCGCGGCCGCGTTGATCGACGGCGCCGGCGGCCGCTATGTCGAAGGCGCGGTGATGACCTCGGTGCCGCCCTATCGCATCAAGGTGCCGCTGCTGCTCGGCGGTGCCGGTGCGCGCGAGTTGGCGCCGCTGCTCAACGATCTCGGCTTTGCCGCCAAGCCCGCCAGCGACAAGCTCGGCGTGGCCTCGGCCACAAAGATGTGCCGCAGCATCATGATCAAGGGCCTGGAGGCGATGGTGATCGAGAGCTTCACCACCGCCCGCGCCTATGGCGTCGAGGACGCGGTGCTGGCCTCGCTGAAGGAGACCTTTCCCGGGATCGACTGGGAGAAGCAGGGCGCCTATTTCTTTCAGCGGGTCATCGAGCATGGCCGCCGCCGCGCCGAGGAGGTGAGGGAGGTGGCCGAGACCGTACGCGACATCGGGCTGACGCCGTGGTCGGCGGACGGCACCGCCGAGCGCCAGGCCTGGGTCGCCGATCTCGCCGATGAGGGCCTGTTCGGCATGCGCGGCACCAAGGAGTTCGCGCGCAGCCCGGATTGGCGCACCGAGGCCGATCGTATCATTAACAAGATCAAGTCCAAGGAGTAGGGAACCTCATGGAGTTCCAGAAGACCCCGGGATGGCTCGACTGGTACGACGGCCCGTCGAAACCGCGCTTCAAGGTGCCGGCCGGCAGCGTCGACGCGCATTGCCACGTGTTCGGCCCTGGCGCCGAATTCCCCTACGCGCCCGAGCGCAAGTACACGCCCTGCGACGCCTCCAAGCAGCAGCTCTACGCGCTGCGCGACCATCTCGGCTTCGCCCGCAACGTCGTGGTGCAGGCGACCTGCCACGGTGCCGACAACCGCGCGATGGTCGATGCGCTGGCGCATTCGAACGGCAAGGCGCGCGGTGTCGCCACCGTCAAGCGCAGCGTCACCGACGCCGAGTTGCAGGCGATGCACGACGCCGGCGTGCGCGGCGTCCGCTTCAACTTCGTCAAGCGCCTGGTCGACTTCACGCCGAAGGACGAGTTGATCGAGATCGCCAACCGCATCAACAAGCTCGGCTGGCACGTCGTGATCTATTTCGAAGCCGTCGACCTGCCCGAGCTGTGGGACTTCTTCACGTCGCTGCCGACCACCGTCGTCGTCGACCACATGGGTCGTCCTGACGTGACCAAGCCGGTCGATGGCCCGGAGTTCGAGCTGTTCGTGAAGTTCATGCGCGAGCATTCCAACGTCTGGTCCAAGGTGAGCTGCCCGGAGCGTCTCTCGGTCAAGGGACCGCCAGCGCTGAACGGCGAGCAGAACGCCTATCGCGACGTGGTGCCGTTTGCGAAGCGCATCGTCGAGACTTTCCCGGATCGCGTGCTGTGGGGCACCGACTGGCCGCACCCGAACCTCAAGGACCACATGCCCGATGACGGCCTGCTGGTCGACTTCATTCCCCACATCGCCGTCACCGCGGAGCTGCAGCAGAAGCTCCTGGTCGACAATCCGATGCGGCTGTACTGGCCCGAAGAATCCTGAAGGAGGGAAGCGATGTCGCTCGACAAACCCTATACCGACGTTCCCGGCACGACCATCTTCGACGCGGACATGTCGCGGATGGGCTATCACCTCAACCAGTTCTGCATGTCGCTGATGAAGGCGGAGAACCGCGCCCGCTTCAAGGCCAACGAGCGCGCCTATCTCGACGAATGGCCGATGAGCGAGGAGCAGAAGCAGGCCGTGCTCGACCGCGACCTCAACCGCTGCATTGCGCTTGGTGGCAACATCTACTTCCTCGCCAAGATCGGCGCGACCGACGGCAAGAGCTTTCAGCAGATGGCCGGCAGCATGACCGGCATGACTGAAGACCAGTATCGCGAGATGATGATCAAGGGCGGCCGCTCGGTTGAGGGCAACCGCTACACCGGGGAGAAGAAGTAAATGGCAAAAATCTCCGCAAGCGTTTTCACCTCGCACGTGCCGGCGATCGGCGCCGCCCTCGACCTCGGCAAGACCGGCGAGGATTATTGGAAGCCGGTGTTCGCCGGCTACGATTTCGCCAAGCAGTGGGAGAAGGAGCAGAAGCCGGACGTGGTGTTCCTGGTCTTCAACGACCACGCGACCGCCTTCAGCCTGGACATGATTCCCACGTTCGCGATCGGCACCGCAGCCGAATATCAGCCGGCCGACGAGGGCTGGGGGCCGCGCCCGGTGCCCAAGGTGATCGGGCATCCGAAGCTCGCCGCGCATATCGCGCAGTCGGTGATCCAGGACGATTTCGACCTCACCATCGTCAACAAGATGGACGTCGACCACGGCCTGACCGTGCCGCTTAGCCTCGTGTTCGGCCAGGTCGATGCCTGGCCGTGCCCCGTCATCCCGTTCGCCGTCAACGTCGTGCAATATCCGGTGCCGTCGGGCCGCCGCTGCTTCATGCTGGGCAAGGCGATCCGCAAGGCGATCGAGAGCTATGACGAGCCGCTCAACGTGCAGATCTGGGGCACCGGCGGCATGAGCCATCAGCTGCAGGGCCCGCGCGCCGGCCTGATCAACCGGGAATGGGACAACATGTTCCTCGACAAGCTGATCAACGATCCCGAAGGCCTGTCCAAGGTGCCGCATATCGACTACGTCCGAGAGGCCGGCAGCGAGGGCATCGAGCTCGTGATGTGGCTGATCGCGCGCGGCGCCATGAGCGACGTCAACGAGACCAAGAAGGGCAACGCTCCGACCGTGCGCCACCGCTTCTATCATGTGCCGGCCAGCAACACCGCGGTCGGCCATCTGATCCTGGAGAACAACTAAATGGCCAAGACGATCAAGGTCGCGCTCGCCGGCGCCGGCGCCTTCGGCATCAAGCATCTCGACGGCATCAAGAACATCGATGGCGTCGAGGTGGTGTCGCTGGTCGGCCGCCGCTTCGACCAGACCAAGGAAGTCGCCGACAAATACGGCATCAAGCACGTCGCGACTGAGCTCGCCGACAGCCTCAAGCTGCCGGAGGTCGACGCCGTCATTCTCTGCACGCCGACCCAGATGCATGCGGCGCAGGCGATCGACTGCCTCAAGGCCGGCAAGCACGTGCAGGTCGAGATTCCGCTCGCCGACTCCTTGAAGGACGCCCAGCAGGTGGTCGAGCTGCAGAAGGAGACCAAGCTGGTCGCGATGTGCGGTCACACCCGCCGCTTCAATCCGAGCCACCAGTTCGTGCACAAGAAGATCAAGGCCGGCGAATTTCACATCCAGCAGATGGATGTGCAGACCTACTTCTTCCGCCGCACCAATATGAATGCGCTGGGCCAGCCGCGCAGCTGGACGGACCATCTGCTGTGGCACCACGCCGCGCACACCGTCGACCTGTTCGCCTACCAGGCGGGCTCGCCGATCGTGAAGGCCAATGCGATCCAGGGGCCGATCCATCCGACCTTGGGCATCGCGATGGACATGTCGATCCAGCTCAAGGCCGCCAATGGCGCGATCTGCACCTTGTCGCTGTCGTTCAACAATGACGGCCCGCTCGGTACCTTCTTCCGCTACATCGGCGACACCGGCACCTACATCGCGCGCTACGACGATCTGGTGAACGGCAAGGAGGAGAAGATCGACGTCTCCAAGGTCGATGTCTCCATGAACGGCATCGAGCTGCAGGACCGCGAGTTCTTCGCCGCGATCCGCGAGGGCCGCGAGCCCAACGCGTCCGTTGCCCAGGTGCTGCCCTGCTACCAGGTGCTGCACGACCTCGACGCGCAGCTCGCGAAGGGCTGAGCCGATTCCCTCCTCGCGTCTCGGCGCGCGGGGAGGGGACCCTCGGCGGCGCCTGGAAGATCCGCCGACGAGCGTTGCACTCGTATGGCGGCTTCGCTTACCATCGGCTTCAGCAAGATGAGGCCGCCCTTGACCGTGCAATCGCCGCAACCGTTCCAGACCGAAAGCTTTACCGACGCGGCCGCCGCGGTGGCCCGGCTCGAGGAGATCTACGAGCGCAACACGGCGTTTCTGCGCGGCCATTTCGAGGCCTATGCCAACGGCCTCGTGCCGGCGACACGGATCCGCGCCACCTATCCCTTCGTGCGGCTGACGACCGCAAGTCATGCCCGGCTCGACTCGCGTCTGGCCTATGGCTTCGTCGCAGGGCCCGGCGTGCACGAGACCAGCGTGACGCGGCCAGACCTGTTCCGTTCGTATCTCACCGAGCAGATCCGTCTGCTGGTGGAGAACCACGGCATGCCGGTCGAGATCGGCGAGTCGGCCGAGCCGATCCCGGTGCATTTCGCCTATCGCCGCGACATCAACATCGAGACGGCGCTTCCGCACCATGAGAGCCCGTTGGTGACGCGCTCGCTGCGCGACGTGTTCGACGCTCCGGATCTCGCGACCATGGACGATGCGATCGCCGACGGCACGCTCGAGCTGAAGCCCGGCATGCCGGAGCCGCTGTCGCTGTTCCGCGCCGCGCGCGTCGACTACTCGCTGCGTCGGCTCTATCACTACACCGGGACCGACCCGGACCATTTCCAGAATTTCGTGATCTTCACGAACTATCAGTTCTATGTCGACGCCTTCGCCGATTGGGGCCGCCAGCAGCTGGCGGCCGCGCAGGGGGCAGCCGAGGCCTTCGTCGAGCCGGGCAATGTGATCACGCGAACCGCGCGGCTCGGCGGCGGAACCACGGGCTCCGCGCCGGCGCGCACGCCGCAGATGCCGGCGCTTCATCTGGTCGAGCCGGGCCATCAGGGGATCACGCTGATCAACATCGGCACCGGCCCGTCGAATGCGCGCAACGTCACTGACCACATTGCGGTGCTGCGGCCGCATGCCTGGCTGATGGTCGGCCACTGCGCGGGACTGCGCAACACTCAGCGGCTCGGCGACTACGTCCTCGCGCACGGCTACGTCCGCGAGGACCACGTGCTCGACCAGGAGCTGCCGCCCTGGGTGCCGATCCCCGCGCTGGCCGAGGTGCAGGTCGCGCTCGAAGAGGCCGTGGAGACGGTGACCGGCTATTCCGGCTTTGAGCTGAAGCGGGTGATGCGGACCGGCACGGTGGCCAGCGTCGATAACCGCAATTGGGAGATCTCCGGCCCTGGGGTGATCCGCCGCTTGTCGCAGTCGCGCGCCGTCGCGCTCGACATGGAGTCCGCCGCCATCGCCGCCAACGGCTATCGCTTCCGCGTGCCCTACGGCACCTTGCTCTGCGTCTCCGACAAGCCGCTGCATGGCGAGATCAAGCTCGCCGGCATGGCCGGCGACTTCTACCGGCAGCGCGTCGGCCAGCATCTTCAGATCGGGCTGAAGGCGCTGGAACTGCTGAAGCACCAGGAGTCGGAGCGGCTGCATTCGCGCAAGCTGCGCAGCTTCGCCGAAGTCGCCTTTCAGTAGCGGTCTGCGACCGCCGCCGATCAGCGGCCGCGGCGCTCGTCGAAGGCCTGACGCGCCTGCTCGACCTCGGGCATCTTGGCGATGGTCCAGGCGTAGAGCGCGCGGAATGGCGGCTGCAGGGTCCGGCCGAGCGGCGTGATCTCGTACTGGACGGCAACGGGCGAGTCCGCGATCACCTCCCGCGCGACGAGGCCGTTGCGCTCGAGCCGGCGCAGGCATTGCGTCAGCGCCTTCTGGGTGACGCCCTCGAGCTGCTTCTTGATCACGTTGAAGCGCAACGGCCCGCCGTCCAGCACGGCCAGCACCATCATCGACCATTTGTCGGCGATCTGGTCGATCAGCACCCGGCTCGGGCACTCCGACGAGAAGTGCTGCGGCTTGCAGCGGAGCGGGGCGGTCTCTGATGTCGACGCGACGGTCACGACGCGGTTTCCTCTGATATACCTGAGCGACTTCGGGTGCCTGATTGACTTCAGGTTTACGAAGTATACTGGAGCGGTTCCGAACGCAATGGAGCCCTCTGAATGTCCGACCTCGATACCAGCGTGCTGTTTCGTCCGTTTCGCCTGAAGTCGCTGGAGCTGAAGAACCGCATCGTCATGGCGCCGATGACCCGCAACGCGGCGCCGAATGGCGTTCCCGGCGAGGCCAATGCCGCTTATTACCGTCGCCGCGCCGAAGGCGGCGTGGGGCTGATCCTGACCGAGGGCACTGTCGTCAACCGTCCGGCCTCGCGCAACGAGCCCAATATTCCCTTCTTCCACGGTGACGCAGCCCTGGCCGGCTGGCGGAGCGTGGCGAGCGCCGTGCACGCGGCCGGCGGCCGCATCGCGCCACAGATCTGGCACACCGGCTCGACCAAGGGCATGAGCCGCTGGGAGCCTGATGCGCCGGTCGAGAGCCCGTCCGGGCTGGTTGCGCCTGGCAAGCCGCGCGGCAACGCGATGACCGAGAACGACATCGCCGACACCGTCGCCGCATTCGCGCAGGCCGCGGCCGACGCCAAGCGCACGGGCTTCGACACCCTCGAGATCCACGGCGCCCACGGCTATCTGATCGACGAGTTCTTCTGGTCCGGCACCAACAAGCGCGAGGATCGCTATGGCGGCGCCAGCATCAAGGAGCGCTCGCGCTTCGCCGGCGAAATCGTCGCCGCGATCCGCAAGGCGGTGGGGCCGGATTTTCCGATCATCCTGCGCGTCAGCCAGTGGAAGCAGCAGGACTATGCGGCGCGCCTCGCCGAGACGCCGGCGCTGATGGCCGACTGGCTGCAGCCGCTGGTCGCGGCCGGCGTCGACATCCTGCACTGCTCGCAGCGCCGTTTCTGGGAGCCGGAATTCCCGGACGTCGACGGCGAGAAGGGCCTGAACTTCGCCGGCTGGGCCAAGAAGATCACGGGCGCCGCGACCATCAGCGTCGGCTCGGTCGGCCTGTCCGACGAGTTCTTCTCGGCGTTCGCCGGCAAGCCGTCGACGACAGCCGATCTCGATGCGCTGCTGGAGCGCATGGCCAAGGAGGAGTTCGACCTGATCGCAGTCGGCCGCGCGCTGATCAGCGATGCCGAATGGGTCGCCAAGATCAAGTCCGGCGACAAGGCCGGCCTGAAGGGCTTCAGCGCGGCGGATCTCGGCGCGCTGGTGTGAGCTGTGTCGCGGCTCCTTCATCCAGTCTGTTCGCGTCCTCCTTTCGCAGCGCAGGCTATCTGCGCTGTCAGTTGAGTTCGAGTAGTCGCTACGAGCCCGGTGCACCCTCTCCCACAAGGGAAGAGGGTGCACCGCCGTTGTCGCTCGTTCGTCCTTCCTCTCGACGAAGTGGAACGCTTGTTGTTGTCTCGTGAGGGGCAGTCACCTTGCGCCCTGCTCGACTGAGCTTGCAACCCCGCAACTAATGCACCGTCAGCTCCAGGTACATCGGGCTGCGGAAGGTCGATGACGGCATCCAGGGCAGTTGCTCCTGGGTGCGGCGATAGTCCGGCACGACCTTGTGCAGCTCGTCGAACGCGATCCTGATCGCCATGCGCGCGATCGCCGATCCCAGGCAGGCATGCACGCCGCCGCCGAAGCCGAGGTGGCCGCGCGGCTTGCGCGTGATGTCGTAGACGTCGGGATTGGGAAACTGCCGCTCGTCGCGATTGGCGGAGCCGTAGGCGAGGCAGACGAAATCGCCCTCGCGCATGGTCTGGCCGTGCAGGGTGAGATCCTTCTGCAGGCAGCGGCGGAAACGCTGCGCCGAGGTGTTGAAGCGCAGCGACTCCTCGACGGCGTCCGCCAGCAGATCGGGATTGGCGACGACCGCACGGCGGGCGTCGTCGTGATCGGCGAGATTGTAGGCCAGCATCGTCATGAAGCCGCCGAGAGACTCGATGCCGGCCATGATCAGCGTGGTCGTCGTCAGCAGCACCTCGCGCTCGTCGAGCTTGTCGCCGTCGATCTCGGCCATGCTGAAATGCGAGATCAGATCGTTCTGCGGCCGCGCCCGGCGCTCCGCGATGATGCCGGCCGCATAGTCCTGCATCCAGTTGTAGGCTGCGATGTGCTGCGGTCCCTTGGCGCGGCTCACCGGATCGCTCTGCACCATGAGCACCGCCTTGTCGCGCACCGTCTGCTCGTCGCCGAGCGGCAGGCCGAGTGCGGCGAACAGCACGCGCACCGTGAACTTCGACGAGAAGGCGTCGATGAAGTCGAACCGGTCCTGGCCGCGCAGCGCCTCGGCGCTGTCGCGCGCGATGTCGCGGATCGGGCCTGACAGGCTCTCCAGATTGCGCTTCATGAAGGCATGCTGGACGAGGCCACGCAGCCGGTCATGGCGCGGCGGATCGGTGGTGCCGAGCGTCGCGCCGGCGCGGTTCGGCAGCTCGGTCATCAGGTTGCCCTTAGCCGACGAATAGGTCTGCCAGTTCGTGCCCGCCGCTGCCACGTCGGCATAGCGCGACAGGATCCACATCTGGGCTTGCTGGCTCCAGAAGCAGGGGTGCTCGTCGCGCAGCGTCTTGTAGAACGGGAACGGGTCGGCATCGACCGCCGGCGAATACGGGTCGAACGTGAACATGTCGGGCCTCCTCTCCATTGAGTGTGGTCGTTGTTGTTCTTTTCACTGATCTAGCCGAGCCGTGGCCGCGGCGTGAGACACGAAAGCCGGTCAAGACTTGTACTTTTCCGACATTCGGGGTTAGCTCTCGCTCATGCCCCGCTTTCGCACCAAGCCGTCGATCCCGGCCTTCGCGCTGTACGGCGAAGCCTCCGCCGCGCAGCCGGACATGCTGCATGTCGAGCCGATCCAGGTGCGCAGCAAGCTGTATCGCTGGGAAATCGAGGCGCATACGCACCAGGGCCTGCATCAGATCCTCTGGGTCGCCTCCGGCCCGGCCGAGATCGCCTTGGACGAAAGCCGCGAGCGCTGTACCGGCCCGGTCGCCGTGATCATTCCCCCCGGCGTCGTCCATGCCTTCCGCTTCTCGCGCGACACCGACGGCTATGTGCTGACGTTCAATCCGCGGGCGGTCGTCGAGGGCGACGTGCCGGCGACCGGCGAGGCGCTGCGCGACCTGTTTGCAGCGCCGCAAATCCTGCATCTGGAGCCGCAAGCCGTTGCGACGGGCCGGATCGGCACGCTGTTCGTCGACCTCGCCGACGAGTTCGCCGCGGCCGATTCCGCGGCTTCGCCGGTGCCGCACTGGCTCGGGCGCTCGATCGTGTGGCGGCTGGCGCAGCAGAGCGCGCGGCAGTCGCAAGGCGCGCGGCGCGGCAGTGGGCACGCTGATCTGTTCACCCGCTTCATCGTGCTGGTCGAGGCGCATCACCGCGATCACTGGTCGGTGGCGCGCTACGCCGACGAGCTCGGCATGACGCCGGAGCGGCTCAATCGGTTGACGCGGGCCGAGACCGGCCAGTCCGCGCTCGATATCGTGCATGCGCGTCTGGCCCGTGAGGCCTGTCGTCGGCTGACCTATATTGCAGCGCCGGTGTCGAAGCTGGCGTTCGAGCTCGGCTTCAAGGACCCGGCCTATTTCTGCCGCTTCTTCAAGCGCCACACCGGCGCCAGCCCGCGCGACTATCGGCGCGCGATGGGCGTGGGAGACGGCGCGGCGCCGCCGGCCGGCTGACCGGCGTCGCCCGATACCACCGTCGCATTCGTTTTGCATCGCGGCATGGTGTTGGAAAAGTGCAAGAGAATGCCGCGTCCATCCAAGTGATCCCTGTGCATTCCTTGCTAAAATCCGCGACTGAAAACCAAACCCAATAAGCCTGCGTCTGCGAATCCGGGAGAACACGCCCATGAAAGTCCAAGTCTGCATCATCGGCGGAGGCCCCTCGGGGCTGATGCTGTCGCAGCTCCTGCATCTGCAGGGCATCGATACGATCATCCTGGAGAAGTCCAGCCGCGACTACGTGCTGTCGCGCATCCGTGCCGGCGTGCTCGAGCACGGCTTTGCCGAGCTGATGCGCGAGGCGCAGTGCGGCGAGCGCATGGATCGCGAGGGCGAAATCCATCACGGCTTCTACATCGCCCATGACGGCAAGCTCGACCGCGTCGACCTGCACAAATATTCCGGCGGCAACTCGGTGATGGTCTACGGCCAGACCGAGCTGACGCGCGATCTCTACGAGGCCCGCGACAAGCTCGGCGGCAAGGTCGTGCACAACGCGGCCGACGTCACGCCGCACGACATCGCCTCCGACAAGCCCTACGTCACCTATCGCAGCGGCGAGGAGGTGATCCGCGTCGACTGCGACTACATCATCGGCGCCGACGGCTTTCACGGCGTCAGCCGCAAGTCGATCCCGCACGACAAGCTGACGGAATACGAGCGCGTGTACCCGTTCGGCTGGCTCGGCGTGCTGTCGCGCACCAAGCCGGTGTCGCCGGAGCTGATCTATGCCAAGCACGAGCGTGGCTTCGCGCTGTGCTCGCTGCGCTCCCAGGTGCTGAGCCGCTATTACGTCCAGGTGCCGCTCACCGACAAGGTCGAGGACTGGAGCGACGATGCGTTCTGGGAGGAGCTGAAGCGCCGCCTGCCCAATGAGATCGCGGCCAAGCTGATCACTGGCCCGTCGATCGAGAAGAGCATCGCGCCGCTGCGCAGCTTCGTCGCCGAGCCGATGCGCTACGGCCGGCTGTTCCTGGCCGGCGACGCCGCCCACATCGTGCCGCCGACCGGCGCGCGCGGGCTGAACTCGGCGGCGTCCGACATCTACTATCTCTATCATGCGCTGCTCGACCATTACAAAAAGGGCGACGACACCGGCATCGACGGCTACTCCAAGCGCGCGCTGGCGCGGATCTGGAAGGCGCAGCGCTTCTCGTGGTGGATGACGACGCTGCTGCATCGCTTCCCCGACCGGCTGTCCTACGACGACAGACTTCAGGACACCGAGCTCGCCTATCTGTTCTCGTCCGAGGCCGCGCAGCGGTCGCTGGCGGAGAACTATGTCGGACTGCCGTTCTGAGTGATGCCCGCGCTCCGTGCTTCGCCTGCGTTGATTGTGGCGCAAGCGCATCGGCAAAATCCGCTGTCGTCCCGGCCTTGAGCCGGGACCCATACCCGCCGGGAGCGGTTTGAGGCAGGCTGGCCACTGGCTTTGTGCCATTCACGTCGGCTGCGGCGGCGTATGGATCGCGGATCGGCGCCGTGCCGCGCTTTGCGCGTCGCGGCTTGTCCGGGACGACGGCTTTGGGCGGGGCGGTATTCACGGCTCAAACAGCGAAGCAGGCAAGAGAGACATGATATCTCGTTCTCGCGGCTCGTTACGCCCGAGGTCTGCGATCAACGTGTCCCTCTAAAATGAGAGGGCGCAGGGAATGCCGGGTGAAGGCCTCACCCATGGCCCGCCTGCGAAAAAAATGCAGGCGGCAGGTACCACAGGTGCAGCCGATCAACCGGCATTCCCTGCGCGGCAGTCTCACGCTTATACGCAGTCGCCCTGGTGCGCCGGGCTTGTTGGCCACCATCCCCACGCGAAGCAAAGCTTCGTCGCGGGTTAACACCAGCTTCGGGGTGTCAGGCCGCTGCGACTTCACGTCCGCAAGCGATCGTTCGTCCGCCCGCTCTCAACGAGCCTGCTGCGATCTCTCGCGGCCACCGCATCCCCGCCTCGCGTGTCGTGACGATCGCGCGCAACGCCCCTCTCGTTGAGGCGGGATGGCGGGAGATAATCATGAATTCGGATAAATGGCAAGATGATTATTTTTATCGGAAGATGGCGGCGGCTGGCCGGCCGATGGCAGGCAGGTCGGCCCTCGGGCGGTTCCCCCGCCGGACGTCGTGCTTCCTGTTAGGAATTTGCTCATTCTCCTCCTAAATCCGGCGTTAAGTCCCTCCGCGAGAAGCTGTCGGCGAGGAGTTGCCGATGTCAGCCCACCACCACGACGATGCCCGCCGCCTGGAAGCCCTTGCCGAACTCGACATCCTTGATACACCCAGCGAGCTCGCCTTCGACCGTCTCACCGGCCTGTGCCGGAAGGTCTTTGGCGTCCCGATGTCGACACTCACCCTCATCGACGGCCATCGCCAATGGTTCAAGGCGGCCACAGGGATGGCCGACCGTGAGGGCGAGCGGCGGCCCGCGCTGTGCAACTATGCCATTCAGGAAAGCGAGCCGCTGATCATCCCCGACACGCACCAGGATGCGCGGTTCGCGGACAACGTGCTCGTTCATGGCAAGCCCTTCATTCGATTCTACGCCGGTGCGCAGCTGCGCATCTCCGGCGTGAACGTCGGCACGCTATGCGCGATGGACACGGCGCCGCGCGAGTTCAGTGCGCACGATGTCGACATGCTGAAGGATCTCGCCGCGATCGCCGTCGACGAGCTGATGCTGCGCAAGCTGAGCATGCGCGACGCTCTCACCGGCGCGCTGTCGCGCCGCGCCTTTCACAACGAAGGCGAGCGGTTGCGGGCGCTGGCCGAGCGTCACGGCCACAAGCTGACATATGCGATGGTCGACATCGATCACTTCAAATCGGTGAACGACACTTACGGCCATGCCGTCGGCGATCTCGTTCTGTCCAGGCTGGTCGAGACCTGGCGGTCGGTGCTGCGGAGCTCCGACGTCATCGGCCGTCTCGGGGGCGAGGAGTTCGGCATCCTGCTGCCGCATACGGGCCTGCACGACGGGCTGGCGGTGCTGGAGAAGATGCGGTCGGCGGCTGCCGGCCTGTCGATCGACACGCCATGCGGACCGATCAGGGTCACCGCCAGCTTCGGCGCCGCGGATCTGACTTCCCGTCTGGGCTTCGATGCCATGCAGGAGCGGGCGGACATGGCGATGTACTCCGCCAAGAACAACGGCCGCAATCAGGTCATCGCCTGGGTGGAGGCGTCACCGTCGATCGCGCCTGCGCTGCGCCGCGTGTTCAAGGCGGGGCAGATCGCGTTCAACGCCGGACGTTCGACGTTCGACTGCACGGTCCGTGCACTGTCCGAACACGCGGCTGCACTGGACGTGATCTCGACGGCGGAGTTGCCGGAGCACTTCAAGCTCGCGATCGCCAGCGACGGCTTCTCACGCGCCTGTCGCATGACGGCGCGGTCCGACAAGCGGATCGAGGTCGCTTTCGTCTAACTCCCTCGGGGCTTCCAGGCGCGGCCGGGCGCGCCGCCCCTCAAAAATGAGTTGCGCACCTCAAAAACCGCGTTATGGTCCTCAACCCAAAGGGGAGGACCATGAACGCGCCGCTGACATTGCGGGACATTGCGCGACAGGCGGGTGTGAGCCTCGCCACCGTCGACCGCGTGCTGCACAACCGGCCGGGCGTGCGCCCGGACACGGTGCGACGCGTCAAGGACGCCATGGCGCGTAGCGCGTTCCAGCCGCATGCGGCGGCCTCCGAGCTCGCCCGTGCCCGCGCGCGGCGCTTTGCCTTCGTGATGCCGTCCGGCATCAATCCCTTCATGCAGCAGATTCAGGCGCATCTCGGCGATCTGGCGAGCTGGATGGCCGCGCGCCGGCTCACGGTCGATGTCGTCACGACCGACGTGTTCGATGCCGCCGTGCTGGCCGCGAAGCTCGAGCAGCTCGTCGGTCAGGTCGACGGCGTCGCGGTGGTGGCGCTCGATCATCCGGGCGTGCGCGCGGCGATCAACGATCTCGTCGAGTCCGGCGCCAAGGTGGTGACGCTGGTGTCGGACGTGCCATCGTCGCGGCGGCAGCATTATGTCGGCATCGACAACATCGCCGCTGGCCGCACCGCGGGGGCGCTGGTCGGACGCTTCGCCGGCGGCAAGGCGGGGCGGATCGCGATCATGGCGGGCTCGCAAGGCCTGCGCGATCATGCCGAGCGCATCTTCGGCTTCGGCCAGGTTCTCGCGGCGGAGTTTCGGCAACTTGAGGTTTTGCCGGTTGCTGAGGGGCATGACGTGGACGATCGCTCAGAGCACCTCATGCGCAAGCTGCTGACCGAGCACCGCGACATCGTCGGGCTCTACAATGTCGGCGCCGGCACGGCCGGCGTCGCCAAGGCGCTGACCGAGTCGGGGCGCGCCGACGACATCGTGTTCGTCGGCCACGACGTGACGGCACTGACGCGCAAGCTGCTGTTGAACGGCGTGATGGACGCGGCGATTTCGCAGAACCCGGGCCACGAGGCGCGCTCCGCGGTGCGCGTGCTGCTGGCGCTGGCGCGCGGCGAGCCGATCCTGAGCGAACAGGAGACGATCCGCATCGACATCGTGATGCGGGACAATCTGCCGTGAGCGGGCGGCCGCGGTGACGCGGTCGTTTGCGTACGGAACGGGAAAGACCGAGGTGCTGGTTTCGAGGCGACAGCAGATCGCCGAAGCGCCTGGCGGTCGGTGGGAGGAGTGGAGTCGTGTTTCTCGGACTGGATGTCGGCACATCCGGCGTGAAGGCCGTGCTGGAGGACGAGGCGGGCGCGCTGATCGCAAGCGCCGGGCGTCCGCTGGCGCTGTCGCATCCGCAGCCGCTGTGGTCCGAGCAGAACCCGGATCACTGGGTCGAGGCCGTCATCGGCGCGGTCGATGATCTCGCGCGGGCGCGTCCGCGCGAGACCGCTGCCGTCAGCGGCATCGGCCTGTCCGGCCAGATGCACGGCGCGACCTTGCTGAACCGCACCGGTCGGCCGCTGCGGCCGGCAATCCTGTGGAATGACGGCCGCTCGCAAGCCGAATGCGCCGAGCTCGAACGCCGCTGCCCCGAACTGCATGCGATCGCCGGCAACCTCGCGATGCCCGGCTTCACCGCGCCGAAGCTCGTCTGGGTGGCGAAGCACGAGCCGAGGATATTTGCCGAGGTCGCGAAAGTGCTGCTGCCGAAGGCCTATGTGCGCTATCGGCTGTCCGGCGAGATGGTCGAGGACATGTCGGATGCGGCGGGCACCCTGTGGCTCGACGTCGGCGCGCGGCGCTGGTCGGAGAAACTGCTGGCGGCAACCGGGCTCGGTCTCGATCACATGCCGCGCCTGGTCGAGGGCAATGAGCGCAGCGCCGTGTTGTCGCCCGAGCTGGCGCGGCGCTGGGGCATGGGCGCTGACGTCGTGATCGCGGGCGGCGCCGGCGACAACGCGGCGAGCGCGATCGGGCTCGGCGCCATCACGCCCGGCGATGCATTCCTGTCGCTCGGCACATCGGGCGTGCTGTTCCGGGTGACCGACCGCTTCGCGCCGGTGCCGGAAGCGGCCGTGCATGCGTTCTGCCATGCGCTCGGCGGTCTCTGGCATCAGATGGGCGTGATGCTGTCGGCCGCGGCCTCGCTGGCGTGGCTGGCGCGCCTTCTCGAGACGCCGGAAGCCGCGCTGCTGGCGCCGCTCGGTATCAGCGTCGAACGTCCGAGCCCGGTGCAGTTCCTGCCTTATCTCGACGGCGAGCGCACGCCGCACAACGATGCCCATGCCGCCGGCGCCCTGGTCGGGCTGCGCAGCGCTGCCGGCCGCGCTGATCTCGTGCAGGCGGTGCTGGAGGGCGTGGCGTTCGCCTCACGCGACATGTTCGCCGCGCTCGCGCGCAGCGCGCAGCCGATCACAGAGCTCGATCTCGTCGGCGGCGGCTCGCGCTCTTTGTTGTGGGCGCAGATCATGGCCGACGTGCTCGGCGTCACCGTGCATCGCGTCGAGGAGGGCGAGGTCGGCGCCGCCATCGGTGCGTCCAGGCTCGGCCGTCTGGCCGCGACCGGCGAAGCCCCGGCCGATGTCTGCCGCAAGCCACAGCGGCTGCAGAGTTTCGAACCCCGCGCGCCGCAGCGCGCCGCCTACGACGACGCCTACGCGCAATGGCGCAAGCTCTATCCCGCTCTCAAGGAGTGCATCTCGTGAACGTCCAGGCTCCCTTCTTCCAGACCGGCGCGACCGTCAGCTATGTCGGGCCCGAGTCACGCAGCCCGCTGTCGTTCCGCTGGTACGACAAGGACCGTGTCATCCGGGGCAAGCGGATGGAGGATCATCTGCGCTTCGCGGTCTGCTACTGGCATTCGTTCTGCTGGCCGGGCAGCGATCCGTTCGGCGGCGAGACCTTCCTGCGGCCGTGGCAGCATGGCGACGATGCGCTGGCGATGGCGCGCGCCAAGGCCGACGTCGCGTTCGACTTGTTCCGGCTGCTCGACGTGCCGTTCTTCACCTTCCACGACGTCGATGCGGCGCCGGAAGGCGCGACGCTGAAGGAGTCGGTCGCCAATCTCAATGCGATCGGCGACCTGTTCGAGCAGAAGATGGCGTCTGCCAAGGTGCGGCTGCTATGGGGCACGGCCAATCTGTTCTCGCACCGCCGCTACATGGCGGGCGCCGCGACCAATCCGGATCCCGATGTCTTCGCCTATGCCGCCGGGCAGGTGCGCGCCGCGCTCGAGCTGACGCACCGCCTCGGCGGCGCCAACTACGTGCTGTGGGGCGGCCGCGAGGGCTATGAGACCCTGCTCAACACCGACATGAAGCGCGAGCTCGATCAGCTCGGCCGCTTCGTCTCGATGGTCGTCGAGCACAAGCACAAGATCGGCTTCAAGGGCCCGCTGCTGATCGAGCCGAAGCCGAAGGAGCCGACCAAGCACCAGTATGATTTCGATGTCGCCACCTGTTACGGCTTCCTCCAGCGCTATGACCTGCTCGACGACGTCAAGCTCAACATCGAGCAGAACCACGCCATCCTCGCCGGCCATTCGTTCCAGCACGAGATCGCGCTTGCGCAGGCGCTCGGCGTGTTCGGCTCGCTCGACATCAACCGCGGCGACGATCTCTTGGGCTGGGACACCGACCAGTTCGCGATGAACGTGCCGGAGCTGGCGCTGGTGTTCCACGACATGCTCAAGGGCGGCGGCTTCACCACCGGCGGGCTGAACTTCGACGCTAAGATTCGCCGGCAGTCGATCGATCCGGATGATCTGCTGCACGCCCATGTCGGCTCGATGGACGCCTGCGCGCGGGCGCTGATCGCGGCCGACGAGATGCTGACCGACAGCGCGCTGACCGCGCCGCTCGCAGCCCGCTACGCCGGCTGGGACGGCGAGGAGGGGCAGGCGATCCTCGCCGGCCGCCGCTCGCTTGCCGAGCTCGCCGACCGCGCCGCCGACACCGGCCTCGATCCGCAGCCGCGCTCCGGCCGGCAGGAATATCTCGAAAGCGTGGTGAACCGCTATGTCTGACGACAGCAGCCTGCGCATGTCCACGAACGAGGTTGGGCGCGCCGCGATGAGCACCGCCGCGCAGCCGGTGCTGGAGCTGAAGGGCCTCGGCAAGCAGTTCGGCGCGATCCGCGCGCTGCAGGGCGTGGATCTGACAATCGGCGCGGGCGAGGTTGTCGGCCTGATGGGCGACAACGGTGCCGGCAAGTCGACCCTGGTGCGTATCATCGCCGGCAACTTTCCGCCGAGCCAGGGCGCCATCCATTTCGGCGGCCGCGAGGTGCATTTCCATCGTCCGATGGATTCGCGCAGCGTCGGCATCGAGGTCGTGTACCAGGACCTCGCGCTGGCCAACAATCTCACCGCCGCCGCCAACGTGTTTCTCGGCCGCGAGCTGAAACGCAATTTCGGTCCCCTCGTGCTGCTCGACCACAAGGGCATGGAGGCGCGCGCGCTGGAGCTGTTCCGCGAGCTGCGCTCGGAGACGCGGCCGCACGATCTCGTCAAGGACATGTCGGGCGGCCAGCGCCAGGCGGTGGCGATCGCGCGCACGCGGCTGTCGAACGCCAAGCTGGTGATGATGGACGAGCCGACCGCGGCGATCTCGGTGCGTCAGGTCGAGCAGGTGCTGAGCCTGATCCATCGCCTGAAGGAGCAGGGCATCGCGGTGATCCTGATCTCGCACCGCATGCCCGACATCTTCGCGGTCTGCGATCGCGTCGTGGTGATGCGCCGCGGCGAGAAGAAGGCCGACAAGCCGGTCGGCGAGACCAGCCCCGAGGAAGTGACCGCGCTGATCACCGGCGCCAAGGAGGCGGCGTGATGTCCGTTCCATCCGAGACCAGCTCCGCCGGCACCGACGTCACCTTCACCAATGTCGGCGCCATCAGATGGTGGCATCGCGGCGTGTTCGCCTCGCAGACGGCCTACGTCACGCTGGCGCTCATCGCCCTCATCATCGTGATGAGCTTCGCCAGTCCCTATTTCCTGACCGAAGGCAATCTGCAGAACGTCGCCAAGAACTTCTCCTTCATCGCCATCGCGACGCTCGGCATCACCTTCGTGATCATCACCGGCGGCATCGACCTGTCGGTCGGCTCGATGATGTGCTTCGCGGCGATGATCACCTCGATGGTGATGACGACGCTGTCGACGCCGGGCATGCCGTTGTCCTCGCTGTTCGTGCATCTCGCCGCGGACGGCAAGACCGTCGTCGCCAACGTGCCCGGCCTGATCCTGATCGTCTCGGTGCTGGCCGGCCTTGCGGTCTCGCTGGTCGTCGGCCTCATCAACGGCGTCTGCATCGCCTTGCTCGGGCTGTCGCCGTTCGTGACCACGCTCGGCATGCTCTCGATCGTGCGCGGCCTGAGCTACGTGATCTCGAACGGCAAGGGCAGCTTCCCCGGCGGGCCGGACGCCGATTATTTCTACGCGCTGACGCAGGGTGACGTGTACGGCGTGCCGGCGCCCTTCATCTATCTGATGGCGCTGGCGCTGGTGATGGCGCTGGTGCTGCACCACACCGCGTTCGGCCGCCACGTGTTCGCGATCGGCGGCAACGAGAAGGCCGCGGAGCTCACCGGCGTCTCCGTGCCCCGCGTGAAGATCGAGGTCTATGTGATCGGCGCGCTGGCAGCCGGCCTGCAGGGCATCATCATCTCCGGCTGGCTCGGCTCGGCGCCTGCCAACATGGCGACGTCCTACGAGCTCAACGTGATCGCCGCGGCCGTGATCGGCGGCGCCAACCTCGCCGGCGGTCTCGGCGGCCCGCTCGGCGCCATCGTCGGCTGCGTGCTGCTCGAGGTGATCAGGAACGGGCTGGTGCTGGCGCAGGTCAATTCCTACTGGCAGCAGACGCTGGTCGGCGTGATCATCATCGCCGCCGTGCTGGTCGACCGCATCCGCGCCCGCCTGCTGTGACGAATACTGGCCGGGATGACAATCACGTCTATCCTCACCCGGAACAGACAATCATCAGGGATAGACATGGAGGAGGGAACCCATGAAGAAGCTGCTCTTTGCGGTCGCGTCGCTCGCGATCATGCTGGCCCCGGCGCAGGCCGAAACCAAATATCGTTTCGCCATCGTGCCGAAGGCGATGAACAACCCGTTCTTCGACGTCGCGCGCGACGGCTGTTTGAAGCGCGCCAAGGAGCTCGGCAATGTCGAGTGCATCTACAAGGGTCCGGTCGAGCACGAGCCGGCCACGCAGGCGCAGATCATCCAGGACTTCATCACCCAGAAGGTCGACGGCCTCGCCATCTCGGTCGCCGACGTTCCATCGATGACGAAATCGATCGAGGCGGCGACCGCCGCCGGCATTCCCGTCATCACTTTCGACGCCGATGCGCCGGGCTCCAAGCGCCTCGCCTATATCGGCACCAACAACAAGGACTTCGGCCTCGCGCTCGGCAAGCAGCTGCGGGAGCTCCGGCCTGACGGCGGCAAGTACGCCATCGTCTCCGGCGGTCCCGGCGCCAAGAACCTCGCCGAGCGTGTCGACGGCGTGCGCGAGGCGCTGAAGGGCTCGAAGTGGACGGAAGTGGCCGGTTCGCCGACCTTCTGCAACGACGATCCCGCGCTCGCCGTGCAGCAGATGGCCGACCTGCGCATCGCGACGCCGGACCTCGGCGCGATCGTGCCGATCGGCGGCTGGCCGATGTTCGCACCCGAGGGCTACAAGGCCTTCGTCAACAAGAACAAGAAGGACATCGACGCCGGCAAGCTGACGCTGGTCGTGGCCGACACGCTGAAGATGCAGCTCGAGCTGCTGCGCGACGGCTATTCCAACGCGCTGACCGGCCAGCGTCCGTTCGAGATGGGCGAGAAGGCGATGGACACGCTGCTCGCGATCAAGAAGGGCGAGAAGGTGCCTGAGGTGATCTACACGGGTCTCGACCTCGTCACCAAGGACAACGTCGCCAAGCTCCTGAACTGAGTTCCTCCCGGGGAAAACCTGGCGGTCCGGCATCCGGCTTCGGCCGGCGGCTGGGCCGCCCTTTTTTGTTTGCAGTCGGCGTGATTGTCTCCGCGTTGACATCGCGAGTTATCTGACTTAGGTCAGATATCATGCTCGACCCAATCTCCCGCATCCGCCGCTTCAACCGCGCCGTCACCTCGGAGGTCGGCGCGCTCGACACCTCGTTTCTCGGGCGGGGTCGGCCGCTCGGCGCGGCCCGCGTGCTCAACGCGATCGGCCACGGCCGCAGCGACGTCGCCGAGTTGCGCGACTATCTCGCGCTCGATTCCGGGCTGATGAGCCGGCTGCTGCGCGGCCTGGAGGAGGAGGGGCTGGTGACGACCCGGCCGCATCCCGACGACGCGCGCCGCCGCATCGCCAGGCTCACCGCAGGCGGCCGGCGCGAATTCGAGGCCTATGAGACGCTCTCCAACGCTCAGGCGGAGTCGATGCTGGCGCGGTCGAACCAGCCCGAGGCGCTGCTTGCCGCCATGGACATGGTAGCCGCCGCACTGGGCCGCAGCCGCATCACGATCGGGGAGACCGATCCCAGGAGCGAACAGGCGCGCTACTGCCTCGGCGAATACTACG
This sequence comes from Bradyrhizobium sp. HKCCYLRH2047, assembly GCF_051168175.1. Classification (NCBI taxonomy): domain Bacteria; kingdom Pseudomonadati; phylum Pseudomonadota; class Alphaproteobacteria; order Hyphomicrobiales; family Nitrobacteraceae; genus Bradyrhizobium; species Bradyrhizobium sp. HKCCYLRH2047. The sequence continues at coordinate 29,977 of NZ_JBNPUM010000012.1, read as the reverse complement.
CCGAGCTGTCACGCCGGTTCGAGCGCGGCTTCGACGTCGCGCTGTCGCGCGATCCCGATGCCGCCGACATGACGTCGCCGCGCGGCGCCTTCTTCGTCGCGCTGTCGGACGGCCTGCCGCTCGGCTGCGTCGGGCTGAAGGGCAGCGGCGGCGATGCCGCCGAGATCAAGCGGCTCTGGGTCGCGCCCGCCGCGCGCGGCCTCGGCCTCGGCCGCCGCCTGATGGATGCGGCCGAAGCGGCTGCGCGCAAGCTTTCGATCAGCCTTCTTCGCCTCGACACCAACAGCGCGCTCGCCGAGGCCATGCAGCTCTATCGCCGCACCGGCTGGACCGAGATCGACCGCTTCAACGACGACCCCTATCCGGACTTGTTCTTCGAGAAGCGGATTTCAGGTTGATCTCGCGGCGCCTGCGCCTTGCGGTTCTCCAGGCCGAGCCACGGACCCGATCGCCCTGTTCGGCGTTAAGCGATGGGCAACCGGTGGGGTGGTGGAATGCGGGTCTTGGGGGCGTGCGACGGAAGGGCGCGTCCCAAGTCCGATTCGTTGCCCGATCCTGCCCCAATTGCGGCGAGCGGAAAGCCGATGACATCAGGACGCGCCTTCGCCTCACTTCACCCCAAGACATGATCGAGCGTATAGATCGTCCTGCGCCGATCGCGCCGGCGGAACAGCAATGACGATTCGGGAAACAGCATGGCGACACGATCCACGGCGGCTCAGAACCTTGCAGCGATGCGGCGTCGGGGAGCGCTCCTGACGACTCTCGCGGCTGCCACCGTGCTGGCGCTGGCCGGATCCGAGGCCGGTGCACGGCAGGCGCGTCCGGCGCCGGTGACCGAGGCGACGGCGCCGCGCGCGCATGGCGATCCGATCATGGCGATCGTGTCGATCAAGGCGCAGAAGGTGACGTTCTACGACGCCGATGGCTGGATCTGGCGCGCGCCGGTCTCGACCGGCGTCTCCGGCCGCGAGACGCCGGCCGGCGTGTTCGCCATCATCGAGAAGGACAAGGACCACCACTCGACGCTCTACGACGATGCCTGGATGCCGAACATGCAGCGCATCACCTGGAATGGTGTGGCGCTGCACGGCGGGCCGCTGCCTGGCTATGCCGCCTCGCATGGCTGCGTCCGCATGCCCTATGGCTTTGCCGAGAAGCTGTTCGATCGGACCTGGATCGGCATGCGGGTGATCATCGCGCCGGGTGACCCGGCGCCGGTCGAGTTCTCCCATCCCGCCTTGTTCGTACCAAATGCGCAGGCGCTCGCCGCGGTGCCCTCGCGGGCCGCGACGCTTGGCCACGAAGCCGAGGACGCCGCCAAGAGCGCCGACGAGGCCAAGGCGGCGGCCGCCGCGGCCGAGCGCGAGGCCAAGGCGCTGAAGACGTCCTTGCGCAAGCTGGAGCAGGCCAAGGCACGCGCCGAGGCCGAGCTCAAATTCGCCGACAGGAAGCTAGGCGCCGCCAAGACCGATCAGGCCAGGACGCTGGCCGAGGATGCGAAGCAGAAGGCCGCCGCCAAGGCGACCGACGCGGCAGCGCAGCTCGAGGCCGCGAAGTCGGACGCGACCGTGAAGCTCGCAGCGGCGACCTCGACCAAGGACGCCGCCAAGGCGGCGGCGGCCAGGAAGACCGAGACGAGCAAGGCCGCGACCGACGCCAGGCTCGCGACCGAGCCGGTCGCGGTCTATATCAGCCGGTCGACGCAGATGCTCTATGTCAGGCGCAACACGCACAAGCCGGCCCCCGATGGCGGCGGCGAGGTGTTCGACACCTCGATCGAGGCCCCGGTGACCATCCGTGATCCCGACCGGCCGATCGGAACGCATGTGTTCACCGCGGTGGCGCAGGACGGCGCGGGGCTGCGCTGGACGGCGGTGACCATCGACGACGGCGACACCGCCAAGGACGCGCTCGACCGCATCACCATTCCGAAGGACGTGCTCGACCGCATCGCGCCGACGGCGGTGCCGCGCTCCTCGATCATCGTCTCGGACGAGCCGCTGTCGAGCGAGACCAACTACCGGACCGAGTTCGTGGCGGTGCTGAGCAACCAGCCGCAGGGCGGCTTCATCACGCGGCGGCCGACGACCAATGCCGATGTCGTCGCCAGCGGGGACGAATATGACGATGGCTTCGGCAGCTTCTTCCAGCGCAGCTGGGATGGCCAGCCCGTCGCGGCGCCGCGTCGTCGCGGGCCGCCTCCGACCTACTACCGGCCGGTGCAGCCGGGCTGGTGGTGACCAGCCGGGCTGATGCCTGACCGCGATTCGCGGGTCAGGCCGGGTGGCACTTCAAATCAGTTGCGGCCTGCGGGGAGGACGCCGGGCCACTGCATCAGGAAGGGCTGCGGCTCGTGCTGCGCCTCGGCCGCGCGCGCTACGCGCCTGACACGGTGAGGCCTGCGGGAGATCGAGCTGGTCGCTTCGCGCGCGGTCTCGATGCGCGCCAACTGCTGACGCATCTCGCCGGTGGAGGTCCGGAGCTGCTCGATGGACATGTCGCTGTTCGCGGCGGCGGTGCGCAGCCCGCTCAGCTCGGTCGCCGCATCTTCCTGGGCACCGCGGAGGCGGACCGCCTGGCGCTTCAGCAGCGCGAGATCGGACTCGATCTTGTCGGCCGTATCGCGGCGGCGCGCCTCGGTCTCGTCGGCGGCGGTGCGCAGAGTGGCCAGGCCGGTCTCGGTCGTGGTGAGGCTGGCGCGCAATTGCATGAGCTCGCCGGAGGTGTCGCTCTGGCGGTCGCGCAACTGGGCGGTCTCGGCCTTGAGCTGCGCCAGCTCCGATGTCAGCGTGGCGACGCGGGTCTCGAGCGAAGGCGCTCCGTTACCGAAGGAGAAGCTGTTGGCGCCGCCGCTGCTCCACCACATCGCGCCGGCGCTGGCAACGAGCGCCAGGCTCAGGACAATTCGTAGAGAGGCCGTGCCGCTGCTCGGCGGGGCGTCCGGCGTCTTGGTGGATCTGCGCATCGACGGGGTCTCCGGGATTTGATGGAGACAATTATGATCATATTAAGGTTGCCAATGTTCTAAGCGCGCCGCGCCGGTGGAACATTTCATCCACGTAGTTTTGCGGAATGCGGTCCCGGCGCCGAGCTGCAAGGCCGTGCGGTGCGCGCTGCTGCACGTCGGTCTCGCGGCGCGCGTCGTGAACGTGGTCGGCGGTGCAGAACGGTGCGGAGGCGGGAGCAGCGGTGGTCCGGGGCGGATCGTTCGCACACAACGCAGATGTGCCGGAAAAAGACTTCGTGCCTCCGTGCGATCATGCTCTAAATCGCGCATGTCCGACCTTCCGCCTACCGCCGCACCGCCGGCATTCGACGCACTCGCCGGGGCCATCAGGAATCGCCGCTCGGTCTACGGCCATATCAGCGGGCTCAGGATGGACCGCTTCGCGCCCGGCGAGGCCTGGTCGACCCTGCCTTATCGTCCCGTGTTCGTCGGCGACAGCGAGACCGGCGTCATCCATGGCGGCGTCGTCACCGCGATGCTCGACGAGAGCTGCGGCATGGCGGTGCAGCTCGCGCTCGACGGCAGCCGGGCGATCGCCACGCTCGATCTGCGCATCGACTATCAGAAGCCGGCGACCCCCGGGCTCGACATCAAGGCGCATGCCGTGTGCTTCCGCGTCACGCGCTCGATCGCCTTCGTGCGCGCCACCGCCTATCAGGAGGAAGAAAGCGAACCGGTCGCGACCGCGACGGCCTGTTTCATGATCGGCGCCAACCGCACCAACATGCTGACCGATCGCCCGGCGTTCACCGGCGCGCCGCCACCGCTCGAGGCGCCTGAGGATCCGACGGGGCCGTTCGCCACCAGTCCGTTCGCGCGCTGTCTCGGCATTCGTCTCGCCGAGAACGAGACGCTGATGATGCCGTTCTCGCAGCAGATCATCGGCAATCCCGTGTTGCCGGCGATCCACGGCGGCATGACCGGCGCATTCCTCGAAACCGCGGCGATCATCACCGTGATGCGCGAGCTCGGCGCGTCGGCGCCGCCGAAGCCGATCGGCCTCACCATCAACTATCTCCGTTCGGGGCGCGCGCTCGACAGCATCGCGTCGGCGTCGATCGTCAAGCAGGGCCGCCGCGTCGTCGCCTTCGAGGCCCGCGCCTGGCAGGACGATGATACGAAGCCGATTGCCACCGCATTCGGGCATTTCATGCTGCGGCAGGCGCCGGGGCAGGAGCAGGACTGAGGCTTGGGTTTGCACGACCGCCGCCGCGCGCTTGGCGCTCACGGCGTGCGCAGGATCTTGTCCATCGCCTTTCCGCGCGCCAGCTCATCGACCAGCTTGTCCAGGTAGCGGATTTCGCGCATCGTCGGCTCCTCGACGTCCTCCACGCGGACGCCGCAGACCACGCCCTTGATCAGGGAGCGCGCCGGATTCATGGCCGGCGCCCGCGTAAAGAAGGTCTCGAAGTCCGTCTGTCGGTCCACTTCGGCGTCGAGCTGTTTCTGATCGTAGCCCGTCAGCCAGCAGATGATCTGATCGACCTCGGCCTTGGTTCGTCCTTTCTTTTCCCCCTTCGCGACGTAGAGCCGGTACACGCTCGCGAAGCTCGTCGTGTAGATGCGGTGTTTCGCCATGAGTGCTCCCTGTCCGTCATTGGTATCATGATGTAGCCCCTTCGTGCACCGGGGAAACCGGAGCGCTAGCCCGGCAGGAACATCGGGAACGATACGCCGAGCGACCACGCCAGGATCAGGCCGAGACCGATGCCCTCGGCCATCGGCGAGCCGGTCCGGCGGCCGACGCAGCCGCCGATCAGTCCGAACACGACGAAGAACAGCACGATCACCGGGACGATGATGAGCAGGAAGAACAGCCGCCTGAAATCGAGCGCGACCGCGCCGCCGAGCGAGGCCAGTAACGCGGTCCGGATCCACACCGTGCGCCACAGCGCGGCGTGCCCGCCCTGGTTGGCGATGCTGTCGGCCAGCATGCAGGGCACTGCGCCCACGGCGATCGCCGCGATGATCGGCAGGCGGGCGGCGATCGGCATGAACGAGGCGACGTAGCGGTCGAGCGCGCCACCGAAACCGAAGATGCCATAGGCGGCCAGCACCAGCGCCGCGAGCCGGGCTACGCGGCCGAAGCGAACACCCTGCATGCGCAGCAGCGACAGCGACAGCGCGCCGTATACGAAGAGATGAACGGCGAGGTAGTCGGCGACGAGCACGGGCAGGAAATGCGTGTCGACGAATCGCAGCACGACCGGAGTGACTGCCGCGGGCACGAGCGTGGCGATCGCAAGCTGACGCGGCGGAATCGAAGGCGGCGGCGCATCGCCCTTCGGCAGCAGCGCGGCCAACGGCCAGGCCAGCAGTACGATGCCGGCCAGCAGCAGCGCGATCGGGCCGCCGGTCGCCGCCACCGGCCCGCTGCTGGTGCGCCCGAACACGCGATCCAGCCAGTCGCGCGCCTCGCGCAGCGCGGTCGTCGAATACAGCACGCTCACGTGTTCGACTCCGGGCGCGACGACGGCGCGGCGTCCGCCGTTGTCCGCGGGATCGCCCACGGTGTCGCCCTCGCGCGCGGCGGGATCGGCGAGCCGGAGGTTACGCAGCGCGTCCCTGCGCAGGGCCGTCTCCCATTCGCCGGTGATGATCAGCAGATTGCGCGGCGCGCTCGGCGTGACGGCCTCGGAAAACATCGAGATCGCCACCGTTGCCCTGATCCGTGGGTCGGCCAGGGCCTGGCGTACGATGATGTCGGAAGCCATCGAGTGCCCGAGCAGGGCCACCCGGCCGTCATTGCCCGGCAGGGACAGCGCGGCGTCGGTGACGCGGCCGATCTCGCTCATCAGCTTCCTCGTCGTGCCGTCGATGCGGGTGACGTCGCCCGACATCGGCGTCGGATTGCGGCCATGCCCCTCGAAATCGAACGAGACCGCGACATAGCCGGCGCGCGCCAAGGTCAGCGCATAGGCTTCCATGAATTGGCGCGAGCCCGCAAAGCCGTGGGCAATGACGACGACGGGCGACGCAGCCGCTCCGTCGCGCCGATAGACGGTGACGGGAGTGGAGCCCGCCTGCAGCGGGGTGATCGAGATGCCCATGCGCTCGGCTTCGAGGCGCCAGAGTCCGGCGACGCAGAGCGCGAGGCCGGCAAGCGCTGCAGCCAGCAGGGCTGCCCCGCGCAAACCGATGGCGTCCCGTCTGCGCGCCGCAGCGTCCATGATTGGCTCCGTTTGCAGCCGAAACTAGCGCAGGAATGTGCGCCATAACAACGACGCCGCAGGCGAGCGGCGTGGCCGCGATCGAACGAAACGCACGCCGCTTCGTTGACAACGCCGCCGCACCGATATTCGGTGACCCCCGTTTGGCGGCGACAAGGAGGATGCATGAAACCGGAAGTCATCTGCCTGATGGCGTCGAGCGTCGACGGCCGCACGTTGCCGAGCCGCTGGCGTCCGAAGGGATCGGGCGATCTGTTCGAGCAGGTGCATGACCAGCTCGGCGGCGACGCCTGGCTGATTGGCCGCGTCACCGGCCAGGAATTCGCCAAGGGCTCGGCCTATCCCGCCGAGACCACCGAGCGCTTCCCGCGCACCCATTGGATCGCGCGGCCCGGCGCCAAGGCCTACGGCATCGTGCTCGATCCCCATGGCAAGATCTGCTGGGGCCGCTCCGACATCGGCGGCGATCCGATCGTCGTCGTGCTGACCGAGGCCGTGTCCGATGCGCATCTCGCGGGACTGCGCGGCGAAGGCGTGTCCTACGTCTTCGCCGGCCAGTCGAAGCTCGATCTCCAGCGCGTGCTCGACATCGTCGCGCAGGAGCTCGGCGTGAAACGGCTGCTGCTCGAAGGCGGCGGCGGCGCCAACGGCGCGTTCCTGCGCGCCGGTCTGGTCGACGAGTTCAACCTCGTTCTGTGTCCGGCGGTGGATGGCGCCAAGGGGGCGCCCAGCGTGTTCGATTCGACGGAAGCCGAGTCCGGCATGCGCGCGCCGATCACGGCGATGACGCTCGAAAGCAGCACGGCGCTGGAGGGCGGCGCGCTGTGGCTGCGCTACAAGATCACCAACGGCTCGGCCATGCCGGCCCAGGCAAGTCATGGCTGAGCGGCGAATGCACATCATCATCGTCGGTGCCGGTGCCGCAGGCCTGATGGCCGCGCGCGAGCTGGCCCGCGCCGGCCTGCAGGTGACGCTACTGGAAGCGCGTGACCGCTGCGGCGGACGCATCCATCCGCTGCCCGCGAGCAGGTTCGGATATCGCGCGGATGCCGGCGCGGAATTCATCCATGGCGAGGCGCCGGTCACCCATTCGCTGATGGCGGAGGCGGGGCTGGCCTCGACGCCGGTCGATGGCACGCGCTGGTACGTGGCGGATGGCGCGTTCTCGCGCGAGGATCCCGCCGATCGGCAGATGCGCCAGTTGCACCGCGTGGCGCGGCAGCTCGCCGAGGACATGACCGTGACGGCGCTGCTCGACCGGCATTTCGCCGGCGCGGAGTTCGCCGCCCTGCGCAAATCCGTGCTCGGGATGGTGCAGGGCTATGACGCGGCCGATCCCGCCCGTGCCAGCGTGTTCGCGCTGCGCGACGAATGGATGGGCGGCGAGCGCGGCGCTCAGGCGCGCATCGTCGGCGGCTACGCGGCGCTGCTCGATCATCTCCTGGCGGAGTGCCGGGCGCATGGCGTGGCGATGCAGCTCGAGGCGGTGGTGCGCGCGGTGGAGAGCGCCGATGATGGTGTCGTCGTGCGCTGCGCCGACGGCCGCGCGCAGCGCGGCGATCGCGTCATCCTGACCGTGCCGCTGCCGCTGCTGCGAACCATCGCGCTGCCGCCTTCCATGCGTCCGCAATTGGCCGCCGCCGAAACCATCGGCTTCGGCAACGTCATCAAGCTGCTGCTGCGCTTCGAGCGGCGGTGGTGGCGCGAGGCCCGGACCGAGGATCTTTCGGACATGCTGTTCGTGCTGTCCGATGCCGACGTGCCGGTGTGGTGGACGCAGCATCCGAACGATGACGCGGTGCTGACTGGCTGGCTCGCCGGGCCGCCGGCCGCTGCCTTCGCCGCGTGCGACGTGGACGTGCTGATCGAAAAAGGGCTTTCGGCGCTCGCAAACATCTTCTCACGGCCCTTGGGCTCGCTGAAGCGGCAACTCGTCGCGTCTCATGTCACGGATTGGGCGAAGGATCCGTTCGCGTGCGGCGCCTATTCCTACGCGACGCTGACCTCGCGCGAGGCGCAGGACATGCTCTCGCACTGGGATGGCGGACAGGTGCTGATCTCCGGCGAGGCGTTGTATCGCGGCCGCGACATGGGAACGGTCGAGGCGGCGCTGGCGAGTGGGCAACGGACGGCGCGGCGCATCCTCGCGATGTGAGCGTGCCGCGTGCATCGTTGCGCCGTCCTGCCGGCGGAGCTAGCATTCGGCCGTCATCATCGATGAGGATCGCCATGCTCGACCACGTCGGCTTCCCCGTTTCCGACTTTGCCCGCGCCAAGGCGTTCTATGCGGCGGCGCTGGCGCCGCTCGGCTACGTCCTGATGATGGAGATCACCGACGCGCAGACCGGCGGCCACGGTGATCACGCCGGCTTCGGCGACGGCCGTCCGGATTTCTGGATCGGCACCGGCGGGACGGCCGCGACCTCGACGCATGTCGCGTTCCACGCCAAGGATCGCGCCACGGTCGATGCATTCTATCAGGCGGCGATCGCGGCAGGCGGACGCGACAACGGCGCGCCTGGACTGCGGCCGCATTATCACGAGAACTATTACGGCGCGTTCGTGCGCGACGCCGACGGCAACAACATCGAGGCGGTGTGCCATACGCCGGGGTGAGGGCCGCTCACCTCTCGGGATGAGTCACGCCATGATGGGCATGTGCTCGGCCGCAGCGGCGAGGCTCGGCGCGACCACGATCTCGAGCTGCTGGCGCAGCCAGCGGTGCATCGGATCCTCGTGGTGGCGCAGGTGCCAGACCATGTACATCGGCATCGCCGGGCAGGGGACCGGCACCGGCGCGACCGCGAGGCCGCGCAGCATGTAGGCGCGCAGCAGGCTCGGCAGGGTCGCGATCATGCGGCTGCCGCGCAGGAACGGCCCGATGCCGCCGAAGCCGGGAACCTGCGCCGCGAAGCGCCGGACGATGCCGCGCTCGGCGAGGACCTCGTCGATGTCGAGCCGGCGTCGCGGCTCGTACAGCACGGTGACATGGTCGCTGGCGAGATAGTCTTCCAGGCTTTCCGGCGGCTCGCGCTGGCCCGCATCGTAGAACACGCGATAGCTGTCCTCGAACAGCCGCTTCTGCAGGATGTCGCTGCCCTCGGGCGGGCGCGGCGTGATGATCAGCTGGCAGTGTTCTTCGCGCAGCATTTCCGGCACCGGTGCGCCTGAAGGGATCACCCGCAGGCTGAGGCCCGGCGCCTGCGCGCGGGCGTAGCGGAGCAGGGACGGCAGCAGCAGGTCGCGCTGCAGATCATTGGCCGCGATCGTCACCTGCGCGGAGATTTTCGCCGGCTCGAACGCGGCGGTGTGCGAGAAGCTCCGGAGATCGTCGAGCAGCGCGCGGGCGCGCAACGCCAGGAGCTGCGCATGCGCGGTCGGCACGATGCCGCGGCCGGACTTCACGAACAGCGGATCGCCGGTGATCGCGCGCAGCTTGTCGAGCAGATGGCTGACGGCCGACTGCGTGACGCCGAGCCGCTGCGCGGCGCGCGTCACCGAGCCTTCCTCGATGACGGCGAGCAGCAGCTGCAGCAGGTGGCCGTCGAGGTCCAAATGATCGAATTGGCTCATGGATCAGATCGGCCGCGCGGCCTTTATCGGGGATGTCTGTCGGCGATACTGGCGGCACGAACCGGCGCCGCGTTTGATCCAGATCAAGCGTGGTCGTCGTAACACGAACAGGGGAGGCGACGATGTCCGCCACGTCAGCCCGGCAGCCCGTGCCCGGCACCACCATCTTCGACGGCGAGCAGGCGCGCAAAGGCTACGCGCTCAACAAGATGTGCTACTCGTTCAACGATGCCGCCAACCGCAAGGCCTTCGTCGCCGACGAGGACGGCTATTGCGCCAAATATGGCCTCAATGCCCAGCAGCGCGCGGCGATCAAGAACCGCAACGTGCTGGAGCTGATCGAGGCCGGCGGCAACGCCTATTACCTCGCCAAGTTTGCCGGCATCTTCGGGCTCGACATGCAGGACATCGGCGCGCAGCAGACCGGCCTGACGAAAGAGCAGTTCAAGGCCAAGCTTCTGGCGGCGAGGGGGTAATCGTCATGGCAAAGATCGTCGGCTGCATCACCACCTCCCACGTTCCGGCCATTGGCGGCGCAATCGCCAAGGGCCTGCAACAGGATCCGTATTGGAAACCGTTCTTCGACGGCTTCCCGCATGTGCGCGAATGGCTCGCCAGGGTGAAGCCGGATGTCGTCGTGCTCGTCTACAACGACCATGGCCTCAACTTCTTCCTTGACAAGATGCCGACCTTCGCGGTCGGCGCGGCCGACAGCTACAGCAATGCCGACGAGGGCTGGGGCATTCCGCAGACCGCGCCGTTCAAGGGCGACAGCGAATTGTCGTGGCACCTGATCGAGCATCTGGTGAAGGAGGATTTCGACCTCACGACCTGCCAGGAGATGGCGGTCGATCACGCCTTCACCCTGCCGATGGCGCTGTGCTGGCCGGATCAGAAATGGCCGGTGCGGGTGGTGCCGGTCGTCGTCAACACGGTGCAGGCGCCGCTGCCATCGGCTGCACGCTGCTACAAGCTCGGTCAGGCGCTGGCGCGGGCGATCGAATCCTGGCCTGGGGATGAGCGCGTCGTCGTGATGGGCACCGGCGGCCTGTCGCACCAGCTCGACGGCGAGCGGGCCGGCTTCATCAACAAGGATTTCGATGAGAAGTTCATGGCCAGCATGGTCGACGATCCCTCGTGGGCGACGAAGTATTCGACCACCGAGCTGGTCGAGCTGTCGGGCACCCAGGGCGTCGAGCTGCTGAACTGGATGGTGGCGCGCGGCACCTTGCCGGAGAAGGTCCGCAAGGAGCATTCCAACTATCACATCCCGATCTCCAACACGGCGACGGGACTGATGGTGCTGGAGCCGGTGTAGCGGCTCTTGCGGGATCCTGGTGCGGACGGTGATGACCGAGAGCCGTTCCGCCAATGACCATCACGCGGTATGGGTCCCGGCGCAAGGCCGGGACGACAGCAGTGTGTTTGGCTCGACTAGGCCGCATCAACGGTGTCGTCCCGGCGAACGCCGGGACCCATACCGCGGATGCTATCGAGGAACGTCGCTATCAGTCGCCTGTCTCATCGCGACCCGATGTTAGCAGTCTTGGCTAAAGGCCGGGACGACAGCAGATGTTTTGGATGAGGGGAGTATGGTTTCTCAACCGACGCTTCCCGCGTGGCTGCCCCTCTCCCCGTGAAGAACGGGGAGAGGGAGCGCACCGTCTGCACGGCGCAAGCACGGATATCAATTCCGGCTGCTACGCCTCCGCTTCTGGCTGATGTTGATGTCAGCTCGCCGCGCCGTCGTCATCGCCCTGGATCTCGGCGATGGCCCGGGTGAGGATGTCGCTGACACGCTTGGCCTCGTCCTCGCTCCAACCCTGCCGGTGCATCTTGAGCGCCATCTTCAGCGTCTGCACCGTCTGCAGCACCTGCTCGGGCGGGCGCATGCCGCCCATGGTGCGGGCCATGATGCGCAGCCGGCTGAGCAGACCTTCGATCGCCGCCTCGTCGTCCTTCAGCGCCTGGCGTCCGGCGTCGGTGATCGCGAACAGCTTCTTGCCACCCTCGCTTGAGGCGGCTTCGATCTGGCCCATGTCCTCGAGGAGGCTGAGGATCGGATAGACCGAGCCCGGGCTCGGCGAATAGGCGCCGCCGACCAGCTGCTCGACCGCCTTGATCAGCTCGTAGCCATGGCGCGGCTTCTCGCCGATCAGCCACAGCAGCAGGCTGCGCAGGTCGCCGGGGCCGAAGAAGCGCCCGCCGCCACGTCCGAATTCCTCGCGCCCGCCACGGCGACCGTCCCGTTCGAACAGGCCGGGACCGCGATGGCGGCCGAATCCGGGGCCGCGCCCGCTGAGCCGGATGTCCTCGCAGGTCTCGCCGAAGCCATGCCGCTCATGCCGTCCGCGTTGCGCCCAACCGCGCTCTTCGTCGTCGCGGCGAGAAGGTCCGAATTTCCAATGATGATGTCTCATACGATATGATCTCCCGTTCGTACAAACGATATATCGTTTACGTATATCGTTTGTCAATGCCGGGCTGCTCGATTGTCGGGTCTTCGCCTAAGCTTCTGATATTTCGTTGTTTTGTAAGCCGTTTAAGGAGCGGCTGTCGCCCCGGCAGCCTGGGCCGGCGTCTCGTGCGCCGTACCCCGATGGGCGATCAGCGCATAGGCGACGGGGACCACGAACAGCGTGAACAGGGTGCCGATGGCGAGCCCGGTGGCGATCACCAGCCCCATGTTGAAGCGCGACACCGCGCCGGCGCCGCTCGCGGCGATCAGCGGGATCACGCCGAGCACCATCGCCGCCGTGGTCATCAGGATCGGGCGCAGGCGGACGGTGGCCGCCGCGATGATGGCCTCGGTGCGGTCCTTGCCGTGTTCGCGGAGCTCGTTGGCGACCTCCACCATCAGGATGCCGTGCTTGCTGACGAGGCCCATCAAGGTGACGAGGCCGACCTGGGTGTAGATGTTGATGCTGGCGCCGCCGATGCCGAGGCTGATGAAGATCAGCGCGCCCGCCAGCGACATCGGCACCGACACCAGGATGATGACCGGATCGACGAAGCTGTTGAACAGCGCGGCGAGCGCCAGGAAGATGATGATCAGCGCGAACACGAAGGTCGTGACGAAGCCGCCGGATTCCTGCATCAGCTGCCGCGACGCGCCGCCATAGTCGATCGAGTAGCCCGAGGGCAGCGACTTCGCGATCTCCTTCAGGGTGGCGAGCGCGTCACCCATCGCGATGCCCGGCATCGCCACGCCGGAGATGGTCGCCGCGTTGATCTGCTGGAAGTGATTGAGCGACTCAGGAATGGTCTTGCGCTCGAGCCGGGCCACGGTCGACAGCGGCACCATGGCATTGCCGCTGGTGCGGATCGAATAGTCGAGCAGCTGCGTGTCGGTCAGGCGGTCGTTCTGCCGGACCTGCGGGATCACCTTGTAGGAGCGGCCCTCCAGGCTGAAATAGTCGAGATAATTGCCGCCGAGCATGGTCGCGAGCGCGCCGCCGAGATCGCTCATCTTGAGGCCGAGATCGGCGGCCTTGTCGCGGTCGAACACCACGGTGGTCTGCGGCTTGTCGATCTTCAGGTCGCTGTCGAGGAAGATGAACCTGCCGCTCGCCAGCGCCTTGGTCATGAAATCCCGCGACACGTCGTTGAGCTCGTTGAAGGCCCCCGTGGTGCCGATCACGAACTGGACCGGCAGGCCGTTGCTGCCCGGCAGCGGCGAGGGCTGGAACGCCACCGAGCGCGCGCCGGCGATGCCGTTCAGGAGCTGCTGGAATTCCGGCTGCAGGGTCTTGGTCGTCGCCTTGCGCTGATCCCACGGCTTCAGCACCCAGCCGCCGATCACCTGCGTCGAGGTGTCGATCTGGAACACGGTGCGCGTCTCCGGCCGCTGGGCAATGAGGCCGTACAGTTGCTGGCCGTAGAACTGGCGCTGCTCGAGCGTGGCCGAGGGCGCGGAATTCGTCAGCGACAGCACGATGCCCTGGTCCTCGTCCGGCGCGAGCTCGCTGGTGGAGCTGACATAGAGCCAGGGGATCATCGCGAGCAGCAGCAGCGCGAACACCACGACCACCGGCTTGGTCGAGAACACGCTTTCGAGCCCGCGGCGATAGCCATGCGCGAGCCGTTCGAGCACATGGTCGATCGTTCTCACCAGCCGCGCCTCGAGGGTGGTGGCGTCGCGCTCGGTCCGGCGCAGCAGCCAGGCGCAGTTCATCGGCGACAAGGTCAGGGCGATCACCGCCGAGACGGTGACGGCGCCGGCCAGCGTGAAGGCGAATTCGGTGAACAGCGCGCCGGTGAGGCCGCCCTGGAAGCCGACGGGCACGTACACCGCAATCAGAACCACGGTCATCGCGATGATCGGGCTCGCCAGCGTCCGCGCCGACTGGATCGCCGCCTCGACCGGCGGCACGCCCTCGTCGATCAGGCGGTGCACGCTCTCGACCACGATGATGGCGTCGTCGACGACGAGGCCGATCGCGAGCACCAGCGCCAGCAAGGTCAGCAGGTTGATGGAGAAGCCCATCAGCAGCATCAGGCCGAAGGTGCCGATCAACGACAGCGGAATGGCGATCACCGGGATCAGCACCGAGCGCCACGAGCCTAAGAACATGAAGACCACGACGATCACGATCCCGATGGCCTCCACCAGCGTGTGGATCACCTCGTCGATCGACGAGTTCACGAAGTCGGTGGAGTCGTAGAGGATCTCGCTGGTGATGCCGTTCGGCAATTGCCGCTGCAGCTCCGGATAGACCGCCTTCACGCCGTTGATGACGTCGAGCAGGTTCGCGGTCGGCGCCACCTGGACGCCGATATAGACCGCGGTCTTGCCGTTGAAACGCGTCGCGCTGTCGTAGTCGTCATTGCCGAGCGTGACATTGGCGACGTCGCGCAGGCGGATGATGGCGCCATTGACCTGCTTGACGACGAGGTTGCGGTATTGCTCCAGCGAATGCAGGTTGGTCGCGGCGGCGAGGTCGACCTGCACGAGGCGGCCCTTGGTGGTGCCGAGCCCGGAGATGTAGTCGTTGCCCGACAGCGCCGTCGACACGTCGGTCGCCGTCAGGCCATAGGCCGCGAGCTTGTCGGGATCGAGCCAGGCGCGCAGCGCGAACTTCTTGGCGCCGAGCAATTCGGCGGTCTGCACGCCGGAGACCGCCTGCAGCTTCGGCTGAACCACGCGCGTCAGATAGTCGGTGATCTGGTTCGGCGCCAGCACGTCGCTGGCGAAGCCGATATACATCGCGTCGATGGTCTGTCCGACCTTCAGGGTCAGGGTCGGCTGCTGCGTGCCGGTCGGCAACTGGTTCAGCACCGAGTTCACCTTGGCGTTGATCTCGGTCATCGCCTTGCCGGAATCGTAGTTGAGCCGCAGGTTCACCGTGATGGTGCTGCTGCCGGTGACGCTGGTCGACGTCATGTAGTCGATGCCGTTGGCCTGGGCGATCGCATTCTCCAGCGGCGTGGTGATGAAGCCGGCGATGATATCGCTATCGGCGCCGGCATAGGCCGTGCTGACCGTGACGATGGCGTTCTGCGTGCGCGGATATTGCAGGATGGCGAGCGTCGTCATCGAACGCAGGCCGAGCACGAGGATCAGCGCGCTGACCACGAGCGCCAGCACCGGCCGACGGATGAAGATGTCTGTGAAGCGCATGGGCGGGCTCTGAAGGTCGGAGGCTTTTCGCGAATTACTGATCGACGACGTCAGGCGCGGCCTCAGCGACCGGGACGTGCGAGTTGTCGATTCTCACCGGGCTGCCGTTGCGCAGCTTGATCTGGCCCGCGATCACCACCGTCTCGCCCGGCTTGATGCCGTCGGTGATCGCGATCCGGTCGCCCTTGGCCGGCTTGCTCTTGACGAAGGTCTGCCGCGCCTTGCCCTGGCCGTCCTTGAGATCGTCGACGACATAGACGAGGTCGCCGTAGGGATTGCTGACGACAGCCGTCAGCGGCAGGGTGACGAGCTGCTCGGGCTGTCCGGTCGCGATCTCGACCTTGGCGAACATGCCCGGCAGCAGCCGTGCCGCCTCGTTGTGCAGCGTGGCGCGGACCTGGACGTTGCGGCTGGTGGAATCGACCTTGGCGTTGATGGCCGAGATCTGGCCGGCGAAACGCTCGGCAGGGAAGGCATCGACCACGATGGTGATGTCCTGGCCGATGCGGATGTCGGCGAGCGATTGTTGCGGCAGATAGAAGTCGACGAAGATGGGATCGAGGCTCTGCAAGGTCACGATGGTGGTGCCCGCGCTGAGAAATTGTCCGAGATCGACGGCGCGGATGCCGAGCCGGCCGGCGAACGGCGCCTTCAGGGTCTTCTGCTCGACGACCGCCTTCTGCTGCGCGACCAGGGCCTGCGCGTTCTTCAGGTTGGCGCGGTCGCTGTCGAGCGTGGCCTGGCTGACGGCATTGAACTTGATCTGCTCCTCGTCGCGCTTGACGACGATGGCGTTGTTCTCGGCGGTCGCCTGCAGCGATTGCAGCTTGGCGACGTCGTCGGTGGCGACCAGTTGCAGCAGGGACTGGCCGGATTCGACGGCATCACCCGAATTGAACTGGATGCTCTGTACAATGCCCGAGACCTGCAGCGACAGATCCGCTCCGTTGACGGCGCGCAGCGAGCCGACCGCGGTGAGATTGGAGCGCCACGGCGCGGTCGCCGCGACCGTGGTCGAGATCGTCTGCGGCGGGTTCGCCATGGCGCCGATCGCCTTGGCGATCATGACGCCCTTGAAGGTCTGGAAGCCGTACAGGCCGCCGAACAGAGCGGCCATGGCGGCCAGCATGATGACCATGCGCTTCTTCATTACATTGCTTCCTGGGTCGTACGATTGGGACCGGCGAAATAGCCGGGATTGGCGCGCGGCAGCGCCGCCGGTGTCTCGTCCTGCCGATTCCACCAGCCGCCGCCGAGCGCCTGGAACAGCGCCGCGGTGTCGGTGAAGCGCGTGGCCTGCGACTTGATGCGGGAGACCCGGGCGTTGAGATAGGATTGCTGCGCGGTGATGACGTTGGCGTAGGGAACGGCGCCGGTCCTGAACTGCTCGACCGACATTGCAAGGCTGTCGGCCGTGGCCTTCTCGGCGGCGGCCTGCGCCTTCAGCGCCTCGGCGTCGTACTGGATGGCGCGCAGCGAATCCGCGACGTTCTGGAACGCCGTGATGACCGTGCTCTTGTAGAGCGACAGGTCCTGCTCGAACGTCGCGACGTCGGCTTCCTTGGTGTGATACAGCGTGCCGCCGTCGAGCAGCTTCTGGCTGACGCTCGAGGCGGCATCCCACACCAGCGTCGTCGGCGAGAACAGCCGCTCCGGCCCGCTCGCGCCGTAGCTGCCGGACAGCGTCACCTGCGGCAGCAGGTTGGCGATCCCGACGCCGACGGTCGCGGTCGCCTGGTGCAGGGTCGCCTCGGCCTGCCGGATGTCGGGACGCTGACGGACGAGCGAAGAGGGCAGCGAGACCGGCAGCTTGCGCGGCAGTTTCAGCTCCGCGAGCGTCACGTGCTCGCCGCGGTCCTGGCTGGGCAGCCGGCCGAGATAGGCCATCAACTGGTTGCGCTGCTGTGCCAGCTGCTTCTGCAGCGGCGCCAGGGTCGCCTTGGCCTGCGCCAGCGTCGCCTCCTGCGCCAGCACGTCGGATTTTGAGATCGCGCCGACGTCAAACTGGCGCTGGATGCGGCCGAGCTGATCGGTCTCGGCCTTGATGATCTCCTCGGTCGCCGTGATCTGGTCGCGCAGCGAGGCGTCGGTGATCGCGGCGGTCACGACATTGGCGGTCAGCGCGAGATACGTCGCCTCCATCTTGAATCCCTGATAGTCGGCCTGGGCCTGCAGCGCCTCGACCTGGCGCCGCGTGCCGCCCCACAGGTCGAGGGCGTAGCTGACGCTCACCGAGGCGCCGTAGAGCGTGTAGAGCGAGGTCTGGCCGGGCCATTGTCCCTGCTGCGTGGTGGAGGCCTGGGCGCGCTCGGCCGAGCCGCTCGCGCTCACCTGCGGAAACAGCGCGCCCTGCTGCGACAGCGCATTTTCGCGCGCGGCACGCAGCGCCAATTGCGCGGCCTCGATGTCCGGATGATTGCGAATCGCCTCCTCGACGAAGGCGTTGATCCGCCGGGAATGAAACAGTGCCCACCAGGTGCCCGGCAGGTCGCTTCCCGGCGCGAAGCTCTGCGCATTGCCGCCCGGCGTCGTGGCGCTGGCGGTCGCGGCGAGGCGGTGCTCGGTCACGTAGCCGGTTGTGGCCGGCGCATCGGGGGCCAAGAAGTCCGGGCCGACAGCACACGACGCGAGCAGCACGCCGCAGCCGAGCAGGCCGAGCGGCAGAGGCCATGCGCTGCGTCTCGGGACGGGTCCCGAACAGGCGGGAAACAAATGGACATCATCAGACATGAAACTAAACCGTTTCGTTTTCTGCTGCTGACGATGCTTGGCAGTACCGATCTGGTCAAGTCACGTTGATGACAGGACGGGCTTACTCACAGCTTGACGTCTCGCGCACTGTCGGTGCCCGCCTGCGCCGGACGCGAATGACAGTTCTGAGACGAACGCCGAGAACGCCGCTGCTCGTCGCGTATTGGCGAGGGCCGACGTCGCTCGTCACAATGATCGGGAACGTTCTGCTGCCGGGCCCGCGTTCTCCGGGCCAGGCCGCGGCGACGAACCGGGCCGCGCAGATCGCGCAGAAGGTCGTAATTGGAAGCCGGCCCGCAGGGCGGGCCGGCTCCATGCGATGATCGCAATCGTCAGGACGGCATCGAGGATGCCACGGCGGTCTTCGCCGGCACGTCGCGCGCGCGGCTCGGGCGCCGCAGCCGGCGCTGCGTCCAGATCAACACGCCGGTGACCAGCAGCGCGAACAACGCGACCGAGATCAGAATGTTGGCCGCGCTTCCGATCAGAGACCAGTTGCCTTCGTGCAGCAGGCGCGGCCAGTTGCGCGGCAATGCGGAGAGCCCGTCGGACGTGACCGCATAGGCCCTGAGCTCATCGTCCTCGATGATCCTCGCCATCATCCGCCCGCCGCGATTGCCGATCGAGTTCACCGACGACAGGTCGTGGTCCCTGGAGGCGATGCTGACGGCCTCAGGCAGCGAGATGCGCTTGGCCGCTGCGGGCGGCGCGCTGCCTGCGAAGGTGAGGCCGAGCTCGAGGCAGAGTCCGGTGAGCGGGCTGAGCAAAATCAGCGGCAGCGTGAACCAGGCCGTGCCCTTGTGCCAGCCGGACAGCGTGTTGCGTAGCCGCGGCAGTCCCATCAGGATGCCGATGATCATGATGCCGACCATGGCGACGGTCGAGATCAGGGTGAGGCCGGGGATTCCGATCAGATGCTCGTGGGTCCTGCGCGCCCACGAGAAGACGCTGGCCATCGCCGGCCTCTCGACCGCGGCGCCGGTCGTCATGTCGACCTCGGTGCCTGGCGCCCCCTGCAAGGTCAGGTGCTGCATGGAGGCGTCGATTGACAGGCCGCGTGCCTTGCCGTCGGGATCGTACTGCTTGATCAGCGCGACCACGCGCGCCGGATCGACGCTGTGCGGCTTGACGGCGGCGACCTGTGCCATCGGCTCGAAGGAGAGGATCATCCCGGTCACGATGATGACAAGCAATGGCAGCGCGAAGACGAGGCTGATCCAACGGTGAAGTTTGAGCAGAAGCTGCTTGTTCATGATCGTCTCCGATTGATCGTCTCGCGCACGGTGTCATGCGGGACCGGTGGTCCTCAGGCGCTTGCTCCGTGAACGTTTCTGATCGTTCTTGCTGGACGACGCGGGGATATCGACACGTCGTCCGCTGCGCTTCATTAGCTGAGCACAGCAGCGAGACGAAAGAAGACAACTATTAATTTTAGGTCATGCGCCGTTTGATCGGCGTCAATGCGGCGAGACTCGCTTCACGTCTGCTTCAATGATTTCAATTTGCATCAGATGCCGTCATGACGCCATCGAGCACCTCGCGCAGGCGCGTCGCGTCCAAGCCATTCTCCCACCTCGCGATGACGATGGTGGCGACCGCGTTACCTATCAGGTTCGTCGGCGTCAGCCCCTGCGACATCAGCCGGTGAATGCCGAGCACCAAGGCGACACTGGCGACCGGAATCGTTCCGGTCGCGGCCAGCGTTGCGGCCAGCACGACGAAAGCGGCGCCCGCGATGCCGGCTGCGCCCTTCGATGTCACCAGCAGGATCAGCAGCAGCCCGATCTGGTGACTGACGTCGAGATGCGTGTTGGTCGCCTGCGCCAGGAACACCGCGGCGGTGGCGAGGTAGAGGCAGGTGCCGTCGAGATTGAACGAATAGCCGGTGGGGATGACGAGACCGACGATGCTGCGTTCGCAGCCGGCGGCTTCGAGCTTCGCCAGCATGCGCGGCAGCACGGTCTCCGATGACGTGGTGGCGATGCAGACCAGCACCTCGTCCCTGAGGTAGCGGATCAGCTTCCACAGGCTGAAGCCGGTGAAGGCGGCGATCGGTCCGAGCACGGCGGCGATGAAGATCAGGCAGGTCAGGTAGAAGCTGCCGAGCAGCAGGCCGAGCTTGGCGAGCGAGCCGATGCCGAACTTGCCGACGGTGAAGGCGATTGCCCCGAAGGCGCCGAGCGGCGCTGCCCACATCACGATCCGGACGACGCCGAAGATCATCTGCCCGGCGACCTCGATCACGTCCGTCACCGGCTTGGCGCGATCGCCGAGCCAGATCAGCGCAAAGCCTGACATCACCGAGATGAACAGCACCTGCAGGATATTGCCCTCGGCAAAGGCGCCAACGAAGGTCTGCGGGATGATGTTGAGCAGGAACGGCACAAAGCCGACCGCAGCGGTCTGCTTGACATAGGGCTCGATCGTTGCGGAGTTGATCGTCGCCGGGTCGACGTTCATGCCGACGCCGGGTTGAAACAGGTTCACCGCGGTCAAGCCGATGATCAGCGCCAGCGTCGTGATGGCCTCGAAATAGATCAGCGCCTTGATCGCGACGCGGCCGACCTTGGCCATGTCGGCCATGTGGGCGATGCCGTTGACCACCGTGCAGAAGATGATCGGCGCGATCAGCATCCGGATCGCCTTGATGAAGGCGTCGCCGAGCGGCTGCATCTGGGCGCCGAGATCCGGCTTGATGGCACCGAGCAGGATGCCCGCTGCCATCGCGATCATGACCTGGACCCAAAGCTCCTTCCACCAGCCTCGGCGGGCGCCTGGCTTGCTGTCGGCGGTGAGGGTCGTGGCGGTCATGATCGGTCCTGTCGCTGAAAGGTTCGAAGTCGCAGCTGGCGGTGACTCAGCTCTTGGGCTCGAACTTGAACAGCCGTTCGGGATTGCTGACAAGCAGCTTTCGCTGCATGGCCGGATCCGGGGCGTAGAGTGGGATCAGATCGACCAGATCGCCGTCATTGGGCATGATCTTGACGTTCGGATGCGGCCAGTCGGTGCCCCAGATGACGCGATCCGGCGCGTTGTCGATCAGCTTGCGGGCGAACGGGACCGCGTCGTGGAATGGGGGGCCGGAGGCCGAAGCGCGCTCGGGACCGGTGATCTTGATCCAGCACTTGTCGTCGCTCGCCTGCAGGTCGAGCAGCGCCTTGAACCCGGCATCGTCGATCCCCTTGGCGGCGCTGATCGTGCCCATGTGGTCGATCACATAGGTGACCGGCAGCGCCTTCAGGATCGGCACGAATTCCTGGATCGTTCCGGCCTCGAGATAAATGTCGACGTGCCAGCCGATCGCCGCGACGCGGTCCACCAGGCTGCGGAAGACGTTCATGTCGCCGACGCCGCCGAGGCGGCGGAGGAAGGCGAACCGGCAGGCGCAGATGCCGGCCTTGCCGAGCGCCGCGAGGTCGGCATCGGACATCGCCGCATTGATGTTGGCGACGCCCTTGTAGTTGCCGTTGCTCTGCGCGATCGCATCGGTCACGACCCGATTGTCGGTGCCGTGGACGGTGGCGTTGACGATGACGGCGCGCTCGACGCCGATCTTGGCGTGCAGCGCCCGGAACATCTCCAGCGATGCGTCGGGCGGCGTGTAGGGGCGGGTGGGCGAGAACGGATAGGTCGCGGCCGGTCCGAAGATATGGGTGTGGGTATCGACGCTGCCCGGTGGCGCCCTGAAGCTTGGGGTCTTCGGTGCCGGATCCGGCCCGGCGATGTTGGGGATCTTGGCCTCTTCGGCGGAGAGTTGCGCGGGGACCGCGCCGAGCACGCTCGCCGCTCCCAGTCCGGCCATGGTGGCCAGCAGGTCTCGTCTCAACATCAGAGCGTCCTCCTCGGGATGGCCGCGGTCACGGCAGGCGTCGCTTGCCAGGCGCCGGCATCGTTCGTGTTTGCTATCGTCACGCCACAATGGCGAGGTCAGGCGACATTTCAACGTGGCGTCGTGATCATGAGTGCTCCGGATCCGGAGCCGGCGGATCGCTGTGATCCCGGTCGTTCCCGATCGAGGATCTTGCAGCCTCTGCGGCACGACAAGAAGCATTGGGTGAACGGACAGTTCGCTTGCTTGGACAATGCTCCGCAGTCCAACTGCCAACGTTGCCGAGACCCTCCGTTCGAGCTGCGTTGCAGCGCGGCTGGGCGAGATCGGCTGCTCTTCAACCAGTCTGCGAGAAGGCCGCGTGAGCGCGCCGATCCGCGGAATTGTTCGTGCGACGGAAAGGTGAGTTGCATCAACGCCATGGCGTGCGTTTTGGTCATGCGCCGGCAGCTTCAAGCGCCGTTGTGAAGACCGCATGCGCAATGCTATGCGACAACAAAGAGAGCGTGCGGCCGCCGAGACGCTGCGCGCTGTCAGCGCACAGCAACATCGGGCAAAGGAAACACCATGGTCGACGCGCTCATCATCGATGCCTGCAGGACGCCGCGCGGTATCGGCAAGGCCGGCAAGGGCGCGCTCGCCGGGCTGCATCCGCAGCATCTCGGCGCCACCGTGCTGCGTGCGCTGGCCGAGCGCACCGGCATCGACACCGGCGATGTCGACGACATCATCTGGGGCTGCTCGTCGCAGCGCGGCCCGCAGAGCGGCGACCTCGGCCGCATGTCGGCGCTCGATGCCGGCTACGACATCCGCGCCTCCGGCGTCACGCTCGACCGCTTCTGCGGCTCCGGCATCACCAGCGTCAACATCGCCGCCGCCTCGATCATGGCAGGGCAGGAGGATCTCGTCGTCGCCGGCGGCTGCGAGATGATGTCGATGGAGGGCCGGCGCGGCGAGGGGCCGCTGATGATGGATGCCGGCAATCTGCATCTGCGCGCGCTGCACCCGCAGTCGCACCAGGGCGTCTGTGCCGACGCCATCGCCACGATGGAAGGCATCACCCGCGCCGACGTCGACGCGCTCGGGCTGGAGAGCCAGAAGCGCGCGGCGGCGGCGATCGCTGCCGGCCACTTCAAGAAGAGCCTGGTGCCGGTACGCCGCGAGGACGGCAGCCTCGCGCTCGACCACGAAGAATATCCCAGGCCGCAGACCACGGCGGAGGCGCTCGCCGGGCTGAAGCCGGCGTTTCCGGCGATCGCCGACTACGCGCTTGACGAGAAGGGCACGACCTATCGCAACCTGATCCTGCAGCGCTATCCCGACCTCGAGATCGACTTCGTCCATCACGCCGGCAACTCCTCGGGCGTGGTCGACGGTGCGGCAGCGATCCTGCTGGCGTCGCCGTCTTATGCCAAGGCTCATGGTCTGAAGCCGCGGGCACGCGTCGTGGCGATGGCCAACATGGGCGACGACCCGACCCTGATGCTGAACGCCCCGGTGCCGGCGACGCGCAAGGTGCTGGCCAAGGCCGGGCTCAAGCTTGATGACATCGACCTGTTCGAGATCAACGAGGCGTTCGCCGTCGTCGCCGAGAAGTACATCCGCGACCTCAAGCTCGATCGCGCCAAGGTCAATGTGAACGGCGGCTCGATCGCGCTCGGACATCCGATCGGCGCCACCGGCTCCATCCTGATCGGGACGCTGCTCGACGAACTCGAGCGGCGCGATCTCAAGCGCGGCCTGGTCACGATGTGCGCGGCCGGTGGCATGGCACCCGCGATCATCATCGAGCGGGTCTGAACGGTCGATCTCCTCGATTTGAGTTGCACGCGCCCGTTGCGGAGTCTCCCGTGGCGGGCGCCGTCGTTTTAAACTTGGGCTGCTTGTGACCTCAGCGGTGCCGCGCGGAGGCGTAGGATCGCGCGGGCCGCGGCGGTTCCACTTTCCGGACCGGTCAACCACGTTTCGACTGGACAGGAATTCGCGCTTGTTCCGCTAGTTGCGACAGGTTATTGCCACGGCGAGGCCTCATCGTAGAAGAAATGGCTCTCCGTGCTGTCGACGCTGTCGCATATCATCGATCGCAAGGCTTCGAACCGGGTGGTCACGCGGCTGCGGGCCCTGCTGCGCAGCAACGAGTTCTACCTGATACCGCTGGCGCTGGTGATCGGCGTCGCGACGGGTGCGATCGTGACGGTGATGAGCCTGATCGCGCAGGTCGCGCATGTGGTCATCTATGGCATTCCGATCGATGTCCGGCTCAGCGCTCATACCTGGGTCAACCCGGCGGTCGCGCTGATCGCACCCGCCTGCGGCGGCCTCGCGCTCGGGATCATGGAATGGCTGCGGCGGCGCTGGAAGATCGCCGCCGCGGTCGACCCCGTCGAGGCCAATGCGCTGCGCGGCGGACGGCTGTCGATGCGGGACAGCATCGTGGTGAGCGGCCAGACCCTGGTCTCCAACGGCTCCGGCGCGTCGGTCGGGCTTGAGGCCGGCTACACCCAGATCGGCGCCGGCGTCGCCTCGCTGCTCGGGCAGTATCTCACACTCCGCCGCAACGATCTGCGCCTCATCCTCGGCTGCGGTGCGGCGGCAGCCATTGCGGCCGCCTTCGGCGCGCCGATCACCGGCGCGTTCTATGCCTGTGAGCTGATCGTCGGCGTCTACTCCGTGGGCAGCGCGGCGCCGATTCTGGCGGCGTCGCTGGCAGGTGCGCTGACCTCGCAATATCTCGCCGGCGCGCCGTATTCGCTGGAGATCGCCAAGGTCGGCGCGGTCGGCTTCGAGCAATACATCGCGCTGTTCGTGCTGGCGCTCCTCGTCGCCGGCATCGGCATCGTGGTGATGCGCGCCTCGCCGGCGGTCGAGCGGCTGTTCGTCCGCATCCCGGTCTGGCTGCGCCCGGTGATCGGCGGGGTCTGTGTCGGCGCCATGGCGATCGTGACGCCGCAGGTGCTGGCGGCTGGCCACGGCGCGATGCTGCTCGATCTGCATCGCGAGATGGCGGTCGGCATGATCGCCACCATCATCGTGCTCAAGCTCGCCGCCTGCCTGATCTCGCTGGCCTCGGGCTTCCGCGGCGGTCTGTTCTTCGCCTCGCTGTTCGTCGGCAGCCTGCTCGGCAAGCTGTTTGCGGGACTGCTCGCGCTGGCCGGCCTCGGGCTCGCGATCGACCCGCTGGTGGCGATGCTCACCGGCATGGCGACGCTCGGTGTCGCCATCGTCGGCGGGCCGCTGACGATGTCGTTCCTGGTGCTGGAAATGACCCGCAGCGTCGACGTCACGGCCGTCGTGCTGGGCGCCTGCATCGTGACGTCGGTGTGCGTCCGCGTCCTGTTCGGCCACTCGTTCTCGACCTGGCGACTGCATCTGCGCGGCGAGACCATCCGCAGCGCCAATGACGTCGGTTGGCTGCGCAACCTCACGGTCGAGCGGCTGATGCGCTCCGACGTCGCCAAGGTGCCGACCACGACCAGCATCGCGGCCTGTCGGCG
This sequence comes from Bradyrhizobium sp. HKCCYLRH2047, assembly GCF_051168175.1. Lineage (NCBI taxonomy): Bacteria > Pseudomonadati > Pseudomonadota > Alphaproteobacteria > Hyphomicrobiales > Nitrobacteraceae > Bradyrhizobium > Bradyrhizobium sp. HKCCYLRH2047. Next base: position 4,530 of record NZ_JBNPUM010000012.1, on the reverse strand, counting down.
CGAGTTCGCGCTGGGCACGCGCCAGGCGGTGGTGGTGGTGAACAACAGCGACGATTATTGCGGGCTGGTCTCCTTGCCCGATTTGTTCTCGGGCGAACTGGACTCCATTGCCGACGAGATCCAGGTGGTCGAGCTCGCTAAATATTTCGAGGTCGCGCTGTTGCCCGAAATGAACGTCAAGACGGCGATGAAGATCTTCGACGATTCCGGCGCGGAAGAGCTGGCGGTGCTGGAATCGGAGAACAGCCGCAAGGTGATCGGCTTCCTGACCGAGTCCTTCGCGCGCCGACGTTATGTCGAGGAGATCGACCAGGCGACGCGCGGTGTGCTCGGGGCGCTGTCGTGATCGCGTCCCATCGCCGCGACACGTGATCGCCGGTCCTCGACCGGGGTAGACTGCCGGCCGTTCGAGACGCGCGAGGACTGCATGACGAGACTGATGAGCACGGCTGTCGTGGCGACCTTGAGCGCGCTGGCGGCGACCGCCGCCGCAGCCGAACCTGCTGTGCTGAAAGGCAAGGACGCGTTCGGCAGCTGGCAGGGTGATGCACCGGGCACGATCAGGCTGATCCGCCCTGAAGACCTGCCCAAGCCCGGGGCGACGGCGTCCGCCTCGAACGTGTCCCGCGTGGTGCAACGACCGGCCTCCGCCGTGCCGAAGGTCGTCGACGGTTTCAAGGTCGCGCTGTTCGCCGAGGGGCTGAACGGGCCGCGCATCCTCCGCACCGCGCCGAATGGCGACATCTTCGTCGCCGAGACCCGGGCCGGGCGCGTCCGCGTGCTGCGCCCGAGCGAGGACGGCAGCAAGGTCGCCTCCAGCGAGATCTTTGCCGACCGTCTCGGCCATCCCTTCGGCATCGCGTTCTATCCGAGCCGCGATCCGCAATGGGTCTATGTCGCAAGCACCGAGCGCGTCATGCGCTTTCCCTATCGGGCTGGCGACATGAAGGCGTCGGCCGCGGCCCAGACGATCGCCGATCTGCCGGCCGGCTACGGCCATTCGACGCGCGATATCGTCTTCACCAGGGACGACAAGCGCATGCTGGTGTCGGTCGGCTCCGCCGGCAATGTCGGCGAAGCGCTGGGAGAGCCAGCCGGCGGAATCAGTGCCTGGATCAAGGCGCATCCGCTCGGCGCGGGCTGGGGCGGAGAGACCGACCGTGCCGGCGTGCTGGCATTCGATCCCGACGGCCAGAACCGCAGCCTGTTCGCCACCGGCATCCGCAACTGCGTCGGCCTCGCCATCCAGCCGGCAACCGGAGCGCCGTGGTGCTCGACCAACGAGCGCGACGGGCTCGGCGACGATCTGGTGCCGGATTATGTCACGCGGGTGAAGGAGGGCGGCTTCTATGGCTGGCCCTGGTACTACATCGGCGACAACCCCGACCCGCGCCATGCCGGCGAGCGCCCCGACCTGAAGGGCAGGATCACCGTGCCCGACGTGCTGCTGCAGCCGCATTCGGCCTCGCTCGGTCTGACGTTCTACGACGGAAATCTGTTTCCGCCGGAGTATCGCGGCGATGCCTTCGCCGCCGAGCACGGCTCGTGGAACCGGTCGAAGCGCACCGGCTACAAGGTGATCCGGATCAGGCTCAAGGACGGCGCGCCCACCGGCGAATACGAGGATTTCGTCACCGGATTCGTCGTCAACGATCGCGAGGTCTGGGGGCGGCCGGTCGGCGTCACCGTGGCGCGCGACGGCAGCCTGCTCATCTCCGAAGACGGCAACGGCACGATCTGGCGCGTCAGCCGCTGATGGACCAGCTGATGCGGCATTGAGAAGCACGAGCGGGCCGTCCTCACTTCTTCGGTGCGCGGCAGTTGAACGCACGGCGGAAGCCGGCGGCGCGTGCGTCGTCCTCCGAGCAGAACCAGCGGTCGGGCTCGGTGGTCGCGGGATAGCTCGGGCAGCCCTGCAAATGGTAGATGCCGATGTTGCCGGTCACGCGGGCGCGCACCGCGAACTTGCCCTTGATGCTGCAGCCCGGCGGCGCGCTCGGCGCGTCCGGGAACAGCACCGCACGGATCTCGCGGTCGCGGTCGGCGCGGCAGGCGGCGCCGAGCAGGGCGCCGTCCTTCTTGTCGGCGCGGAACTCTGAGGGCGCGACGAAGCATCCCTTCCACAGCCCGCGCACCGCCTCCTTGGCCGCGGCGACATCGTCCTTGGCGCGATACTTGATCGCCGGATCCGCGCTCATGGCGTAGCCCGCGCGCGCGACCTGTTGGTTGAGGCTGACCTTGTCGCCGTCGATGGTGCAGAGGCCGATCCTGCGGGTCTTGAGCGGCTTGTCGGGACCGAGATCGTCGCAGCGCACCGAGCGCCCGCCGATCAGCTTGCCGAGCTGCTCGCGCGCCTCGACGCCGCAGCTCCAGGAATCGGCGTGATCGTCGATGCAGAGCTGGTCGACCTCCGGCGCATCGATGCCGTCGAGCCGGAACACAGTGTCGCCGAGCTGGATCGTGTCGCCGCTGCGCACCGTGGCGCTCGCCGCCAGCGATGCGCCGGTCATGCCGGCTCCCAGCACAATGGCCCCACACAACGACAACAGCCGGTCTCGCAGCCGCATGTTTTCTCCCGCAATCAATTGCATCAAATATCCGCGTCCAGTCCTATCACATCGCTCGTGAGTCACGGCAAGTGCGGCTTGGGATCCGGCGTCTCGGCCTCATGGTTCGAGACGCACCGCCATCTGGACCGACTGCTTGGCTCATTTTGGCGTGCGGCGCTTCTCACCATGAGGGTTTGAGATATTGCCGCGCAGCCGGTCCTCGTCCTGAGGAGCCTGCCGGAGGCGGGCGTCTTGAACGACGGCCGCAAGTGCGGATCAGCTCGCCCGCCTTGCGAACGGGACAGACCGCCACCTTGCGCCGGGGCAGGCTGCTACCCATCTGAGCGGCCGAAGGAAATCTTGCCATGTTGGACTTTACCTCCGATCTCGCCGGCGACGCGCTGTCGCCGGCGCAAGCGTCGTCTGCTGCCCCGGCCGATGACCGGGCGCTGCTCGACGCCTATTCCAATGCCGTCATCGACGTCACCGAGCGCGTCGGCCCTGCGGTCGTGCGTGTCGAGACTGGCCCCAAAGCCGGCTCCCGCGCCGAGCGCGGCGGCCTCGGCTCGGGCATCGTGATCTCGCCCGACGGGCTGGTGCTGACCAACAGCCATGTGGTCGGCTCGTCGAAGGCCATCCGGCTGCGCGACGTCGAGGGCGTCGTCACCGATGCGCAGGTGCTGGGCGTCGATCCCGACACCGATCTCGCTTTGCTGCGCGCCAATCACGCGCGCGACCTGCGCTACGCCGCGCTCGGCAACTCCAAGAGCCTGCGGCGCGGCCAGCTCGTGGTCGCGATCGGCAACCCGCTCGGCTTCGAATCGACGGTGACGGCCGGCGTGGTGTCGGCGCTGGGGCGCTCGATCCGCTCGGTCTCGGGCCGCATGATCGAGGACGTCATCCAGACCGATGCGGCGCTCAACCCCGGCAATTCCGGCGGGGCGCTGGTGTCCTCGGCCGCGGAGGTGATCGGCATCAACACCGCCATCATCCAGGGGGCGCAAGGCATCTGCTTTGCGGTCGCGAGCAACACCGCGCAGTTCGTGCTGTCGGAAATCATCCGCCACGGCTATGTCCGCCGCGCCTATATCGGCGTCTCCGGGCAGACCGCGCCGGTGCCGCGGCGTCACGCGCTGCTCGCCGGCGTCGAGAACAAGATGGGCGCGCTCTTGATGCAGATCGAGCCGGATGGCCCGGCGGCGCGTGCCGGCCTGCTGCCGGGCGATGTCGTGATCAGCCTCGACGGCGCCGACATCAACGGCGTCGACGACCTGATCCGCGTGCTCGACCGCGATCGCATCGGCCGCACCGTCGCGATGGATGTGCTGCGGCTGGGAAGGCTGCGCGGCATCGACATCCACCCGGTGGAGCGCAAGCCGGCGGCGCGGCAGGCGGCTGGATAAGCTTGCTACATGAGCGCATAGTGCTGGCGACGATTGGCTCGACAAGTCGAGCTGTGTGATATAGTGCCCTCTCCCCTTGCGGGAGAGGGCATGTATAGCCTCTCCGCATACTCGTTTGGGTGAGGGGGATCTCTCCGCGATTGGCGTTTTTGGAGAGATACCCCTCACCCGACCGTCCTTGTCACACTGTCGTACATGCCCTCTCCCACAAGGGGAGAGGGCGCAGTCATCAGCATGTCGCATCTTCTCCGTCGTCAAGCGGCGCTATTGAATCCAGCTGTTGCACGGCAGAGGTGTCTCCGTTCATCTAATTCACAGTCTCAAACAGCACGGGACACGACATCTCAGCCTCGCGGCGCGTCGCGCCCGAGTTCTACATTCAATTCGCCCCTCGCAAATCATGCAGAGGGCGCAGGGAATGCCGGGTGAAGGCCTCACCCATGGCCCGCCTGCGAAAAAAATGCAGGCGGCAGGTACCACAGGCAAAGCCGAACACTCCGGCATTCCCTGCGCGACGGTCTTCACGCTTATACGCAGTCTCCCTGGTGCGCCGGGCTTGTTGGCCACCATGCCGCGAC
>NZ_JBNPUM010000011.1:0-231314 GCF_051168175.1 Bradyrhizobium sp. HKCCYLRH2047 | reverse complement strand
CTGGCGCAGCCGTCACGTCCATCGCAGCCCACCTCAACGTATCGTGACGACGCGTACGTCCCTCTGCTCGAGGCGGGGTACGCACAGATAAGCACAATTTCTGAAATTACGCAATAGAATTATTATTACCGGAAGATGAAGAGATCAGCGCGGGCAACGGGACGAGGCCGACCGGTCGGTCAGGATGTCGCGCGCGGCCACCGCGATCCGCCGACACAAGGACAGCGCCGTCTCCTTGTCCTGGACATGGAATATCCCGTCGCTGATCAAGCGGTCGTCGAGCCAGGCGCGAAACGCCTGTTCGCTGTCCGGCGTGAACGTCCCCTCCTCGTAGATAAAGCCGCTCAGCGGGCCTTCAATCACGTAGTCGGTGTCGGCGGCATATTGAGAGGGACGCGCACATTGCGCCCAGATGCGGCCGTCAGTGTCGACAAAGGCCAGGACGCCATCATCACGCTCGTCAATTTTCACCCGACCTCCTCGCCACATCCCCGAACGAGCTCTCTCCTTGCGAGCGCAGCGAAGCAAGCCAGAACCATCGCGGGACTCTGGGTTGCCTCGTCGCGTCGCTCCCCGCAATGACGGAGGCCCTCATGTCGAAGGGGCTCAGGCATGGACCGTTCTCCAGGTGCGCAGCCTCGATCAGCAATCGGCGCGAGCGGCGAGCCAACCGACCGAGATCACGATCCGGCGGCATCGCCACCCCGCGTGCGCGTCGTACGTTCGACCGCTCGCGGAGATCGATACAAGACTTATGCCATGGAAAGCCGCACGTGACGGGCCACGACGACGGATCGTTCCTACACGGCGCGGGCGGGAAGCAGGATTGGCGTCAGCCGGCGTCGTCACGCGCGGCGCTCAGCCGCGCCGCTTGCGGCCCTGCGCTGCCGCGGCCTGCTTGCGCAGACCCTCGGCCGCGCTGCCGACGATCTCGGAAATCTGCATCAGTTGCTTGGCGAGCGGGCTGGTCTTGCGCCAGACCATGCCGACCGTGCGCTGCGGCTGCGGATCGGCGAAGCGCGCCAGCGACACCGACGCCGAGCGCGTCTCGACGCCGACCGCCATCTCCGGAATCAACGTCACGCCCATGCCGGCGCCGACCATCTGCACCAGGGTCGACAGCGAGGAGGCATCGAGCATCTCGCGCGGCGCCTGCATGTTGCAGAACGACAGCGCCTGGTCGCGGAAGCAGTGCCCCTCCTCCAGCAACAGCAGCCGCATCTCGCGCAGCATCTCGCTGCTCGGCACGTCAGCGCCTTCATATTCCGGCGGCCGCACCAGCAGGAAGTTCTCCGCGAACAGCGCGACCTCGGTCAGCGAGGGCTCCGAGACCGGCAGCGCGACGATCGCCGCATCGAGGCGGCCCTCGACCAGTTCCTCGATCAAGGTCGGCGTCTTGGACTCGCGGACGTGGATGTCGATCTCGGGATGCTTGCGCGTCAAGTTCCCGATCACCTTGGGCAACAGATAAGGCGCGACAGTCGGGATCATGCCGAGCCGCAGCCGGCCGGTGAGCTTGTCGCGCGAGGCGCGGGCGAAGTCGCCGAGCTCGTCGACCGAGCGCAGGATCTCGCGGACGCGTTCGGCGAGCTGCTCGCCGAACCGGGTCAGCACGACCTGACGGGCGTTGCGCTCCAGCAGCACGCCGCCGAGCGCCTCCTCCATCTCCTTGATCTGCATCGACAGCGCCGGCTGCGAGATCGCACAGGCCTCGGCGGCGCGGCCGAAATGCCCCAGACGCGCCAGCGCGTCGAAATAGCGAAGCTGCCGCATCGTCAAATGTATCATCAGATTATCTTATCGCTCACCGGCGCGAAGTCAATTTTCCCTGACTACAAGCCTGAGGTGTGTCGCCAACGTCTGGCATCGTTTTGCGTTTGGACGGGCGTCACACCGCGTTCATCAGATAATCTTATCGTTATGATCATCAATCTCAATTTCCCCTGATCGAAGTAGCCGCGTAGGGTCCCGGCTCCCCCAGGGGGAACCATGACGATCACGTCAGGAGGCAAACATGGATGACGTCAGCAAGTGCCCGTTTTCGGGCGGCTTGAAGGGATTTTCGAACAAGGATTGGTGGCCGAACCAGCTCAATCTGTCGGTCCTGCATCAGCACTCGAACCTGTCCGATCCGCTCGGCGAGACGTTCGACTACTCCAAGGAATTCAAGAGCCTCGATCTCGACGCGGTGATCAAGGACCTGCACGCGCTCATGACCGATTCGCAGGATTGGTGGCCGGCGGACTTCGGTCATTATGGTCCGCTCTTCATCCGCATGGCCTGGCATGCCGCCGGCACCTATCGCATCGGCGACGGCCGCGGCGGCGCCGGCACCGGTCAGCAGCGCTTTGCGCCGCTGAACAGCTGGCCCGACAACGCCAACCTCGACAAGGCCCGCCGCCTGCTATGGCCGATCAAGCAGAAATACGGCCAGAAGATCTCCTGGGCCGACCTGTTCGTGCTGACCGGCAACGTCGCGCTGGAATCGATGGGCTTCAAGACCTTCGGCTTCGGCGGCGGCCGCGCCGACACCTGGGAGCCCGAGCAGGACATCTATTGGGGTCCCGAAGGCAAGTGGCTCGCCGACGAGCGCTACAGCGGCGACCGTCAGCTCGCGGGCTCGCTCGCTGCCGTGCAGATGGGCCTCATCTACGTCAACCCGGAAGGCCCGAACGGCAACCCCGACCCGCTGGCGGCCGCGCGCGACATCCGCGAGACCTTCGCCCGCATGGCGATGAACGACGAAGAGACGGTGGCGCTAATCGCCGGCGGTCATACCTTCGGCAAGACCCACGGCGCGGGTGACGCGTCGCTGGTCGGGGCGGAGCCTGAGGGCGCCGACATCGCGCAGCAGGGTCTCGGCTGGGCCAGCAAATACGGCTCGGGCAAGGGCGGCGACACCATCACCTCCGGCCTCGAGGTGATCTGGACGACGACGCCGACCAAGTGGAGCAACAACTTCTTCTGGAATCTGTTCGGCTATGAATGGGAGCTGACCAAGAGCCCGGCCGGCGCGCACCAGTGGAAGCCGAAGCACGGCGCCGGCGCCAACACGGTGCCGGACGCACACGACAAGTCCAAGCGCCACGCGCCGTCGATGCTGACCACCGACCTCGCGCTGCGCTTCGATCCGGCCTACGAGAAGATCTCGCGCCGCTTCATGGAGAATCCGGATCAGTTCGCCGACGCCTTCGCCCGCGCCTGGTTCAAGCTGACCCATCGCGACATGGGCCCGAAGGTGCGCTACCTCGGCCCGCTGGTGCCGAAGGAAGACCTGATCTGGCAGGATCCGGTGCCGGCCGTCGATCATCCGCTCGTGGATGACAAGGACGTCGCGTCGCTGAAGGCAAAGATCCTCGCCTCGGGCCTGTCGGTCTCTCAGCTGGTCTCGACCGCCTGGGCTTCGGCCTCGACCTTCCGCGGCTCGGACAAGCGCGGCGGCGCCAATGGCGCGCGCATTCGTCTGGCCCCGCAGAAGGACTGGGCGGTCAACAACCCGGCCGAGCTTGCCAAGGTGCTCTCGACGCTCGAGGGCATCCAGAAGGAGTTCAACGCGCAGGCCGGCGGCAAGAAGGTGTCGCTCGCCGACCTGATCGTGCTGGCCGGCAATGCCGGTGTCGAGGCGGCCGCCAAGAAGGCCGGCGTCGAGGTGACGGTGCCGTTCGCGCCGGGCCGCACCGACGCCTCGCAGGAGCAGACCGACGTCGAATCGTTTGCGGTGCTCGAACCGACCCATGACGGCTTCCGCAACTATCTCAGCGGCAAGCAGTGGCTGTCCGGCGAGGAGCTGCTGGTCGACAAGGCGCAACTGCTCACCCTGACCGCACCGGAGATGACCGTGCTGGTCGGCGGCCTGCGCGTGCTCGGCGCCAATGCCAACGGCTCCAAGCATGGCGTGTTCACCGCGCAGACCGAGACGCTCTCCAACGACTTCTTCGCCAACCTGCTCGACATGAGCGTGGCCTGGCGTCCGGTCGATCAGGGCGAGCACACCTTCGAGGGCCGCGACCGCAAGACCGGCGCGATCAAGTGGACGGCCACCCGCGCCGACCTCATCTTCGGCTCGCACTCGCAACTGCGCGCGCTGGCCGAGGTCTATGCGAGCTCGGATGCCAAGCAGAAGTTCGTCAAGGACTTCGTCGCCGCCTGGACCAAGGTGATGAACCTCGACCGGTTCGAGCTGAAGGCCTGAGGCGAGACGCCGACTGACTGCTCATACAGAGAAGCGGCGCTTCAGCGATGAAGCGCCGCTTTTTTGATGGAACAGGCTTATCAGTCGCGAGCCTGTCAGCGCGCCGCGGCCGAGCCGCCGCCGTCGATCTGGCGGCCCATCAGCGCGATCGCCTTCTGATAGACGCCGGCGGCGTTCCAGGCCTCGATGGCTGCGAAGTTCGGCTCGCCCGGCTGATATCCGGCGCCCGCCTTCCAGCCATTGGCACGCAGGAAGTTCGCCGTCGAGGCGAGCGCATTGGCGGCGACGTCGAGATTGCCGACGCCATAGGCCAGGATGTTCTTCGGCATGAACTGGGTCTGCCCGACCTCGCCATGCATCGAGCCGCGGGTGTTGCCAGAAAGCACGCCGCGGTCGATCAGCTTGAGCGCGGCATAGAGCTGGTCGGTGAAGAACTCCGGACGGCGGCAGTCATAGGCGAGCGTCGCGATCGAGGACAGCATGTGCTGATTGCCGCGCTGGCTGCCGAACGCGCTCTCCATGCCCCAGATCGCGATCAGCGGTCCGGGCGGCACGCCGTAGCGCTGCTCGATCGAGGCGAACATCGCGGCCTGCGACTGCTTGAGCTGGCGCCCGCGCGCGACGATCGCAGCAGCGCCGCGCTTGACGAGGAACTGATCGAGCGACAGCGAGAAGCTGCGCTGGCCACGATCGGCCGCGATCGTCGCCGAGGCGTAGTTGGTCTGCATCAGCGCTGATATCGCGGTGCCGCCGACGCCCTTCGCCCTCGCCTCCTCGCTGAACTCGCGCTTCCACGCCTCGAACCCCGCCGGCGACGAGCCGCACTGCGCCGCTTGCGCAACGCCGCCGCAGGCAGCGAGCAGCGTCGCGGCGGTGAACGTGAAGGTGATCATGGCCCGGCGTTTGCTCATTCAGACTCCTCTGGTCGCGTCCGCCGATGCGGCTCGCACCATTATCCTGCGGGACATCGGACGCCGCTGGCGGCGGTCATATCGGCTGCCCCGGTTTGCAACGGCGACAACCTATCGGAAATGGAAGAAAATCATAGCCGGGCGGGAATTAGCCGCAGATGAACGGGCGTCGACCATCGCCTGTGTGCGCACCAGCACCGCTGGCGGAACCGATCGCCATGCGGGTTCCAACGATCACCTTCTGAAATCGCGATGCCGACTGCGGCCGCATCGGAGTTCGGCCCGCCCGGCATTATTATACGGTTTCGTTTAGCAAGAGCGGCGTGAGACGCGCGGGCGCGTTCGCGCATGGTCGGGTGAGTCACCAGCGTCGAGATCGTCGGCCTCGACGACGATCTCCGCTCCGTTCGTCCGCGGCCTCGAGAGCCGCGCAGGAATGGGTTCCTTCTGGATCCAGACACCTCCCGGGGAAGCCAACCTTGACAGGTCCTCCGGCCATCATTATAAAACGATACAGTTTCGTTTTATCGCAACCGTTTCCCAAGGGAATGCTCTACAAGCACCGACCGAGATCGGAGACAGCAGGCCGTCATGAAACGAATCATTCTTTTGAGCTTGATCCTGCTGTCGTGGACTCCCCTGGCGCACGCCGTCGCCGGGACCGGCAGCGGCATGCAGACCGAGAGGGATCCACAAGTCTCCACCGATCCGGCTCTGAGTCAGGAGACGATCGATCGCGAGCTCGACAAGTTCCGGCGGACGGAGGTGTCACTGCACCAGGCGCTGCGGATCGCCGAGAGGATTCATCCGGGCTCCAAGACCGCGGACATCAGCTTCGAAGGTGGGCTCGACGCCCCCGTCTACAAGGTCCGAACCCTGCAGAGCGGACGGATCTGGGAATCCGACATCGACGGCACCACGGCAAAGGTGCGCAACAGCGTGCTGTTCTCCACCGTGGATGGACTGAGCGAAAGCGACCGTAACAGCCTGGCTGCCCTCACCACGGTCCGGCTCAAGATGTCGGATGCGATTCGGATCGCCGAGCGCTCGGCGGCCGGCCGGGCGATCAGTGGCGGCCTGATGAACAAGGACGGCAAGCTCGCCTTCGTCGTGGTCGTCGTCAGCGGCAACGATCTCAAGCAGGTGACGCTCGAACCGTCATCGCTGCGGCGACGCTGATCGCGCCGCTCACGCCTTCGGCTGCAGCGTCAGGAACGTCTTGACCCGGTCACGGACGAAGCCGGGCAGCTCCCTGCGGATCGTCCTTTCGCTCTCGCCCATGAGCGAGCGCATGATCACCGGCATGACGATCAGATCGATGAAGATCTCGGCAGAGGCGGCCGACGCCTTCGACGGCGTCCGGCGGGCGGTCGTGGCCGAGGCGCCGATCGTCTCGCCGAGCAGCACCGCCACGGCATGGGCGGCCCGTTTGCGTGAGACGTCATGAAACTGACAACTGAGATCGGGAAACCGGTAAGCCTCCCCGATCGTGACCCGTAACAATCCCAGCGAGTCCTTCAGCGCGCGATCGACGATGGCGATGGCAAGTCCGACCAGTTTCTCCTGTGCGGTGCCGGCCACCGGCGTGTAGGATCCCAGATTCATCACGTCGTTGATGGAGCGCGCGACGACGGCGGCAAACAAGGCGGCCTTGCCGGTGTATCGGGCATAAATCGTCGGCTTGCTGGCGGGAGCGCGTTCAGCGATCTCGTCGATGCTGGCACCGTCGAAGCCACGCTCGAGAAACACCGCGCGCGCAGCGTCCAGAATACGCTCCTCGATGTTTCCAGCGAGCGCCTTCGGCGGCCGTCCCACCCGCCCGCGAAACGCTTCCGTGCGGGCAACGTCCGTACGTTTCAATTTGGCCTGCGTGCGGGCCATACTCAACGACCTCGACTCGACATGAAGACATGTCGTCAAGGGATTACACGTTCTTGTCGAGACGGCAATAGAACGACCACGCCACGCGGCTATGCGCATGGTGGCGTACATAATCGGCAACGTATCACCACAAACACCTCAAAATACCTCAGGCAACAAACTCCCCGAGGTCATCGAGCACGGCGAGCGCACCGTCGAACGTGTCGTCGTGAAAGTAGAGGCTGCGCGTGATCAGCACGGGAACGCCGGCGCGGCTCGCAGCCATCAACCCGTTACCGGAGTCCTCGATCGCGATGCAACTGGCCGCGGGTAGATCGAGCTGCGACAAGACCTCCAGGTAGACATCCGGTGCGGGCTTCTTGCGCGCGACATCGTCGGCCGCCACGACGGCGGCAAATCCTGCCTCCCAGTCGGCGCCCAGCACGGGCGCCAACAGGGCATCGATATTGCCGCGCGTGGTCGTCGTCGCGATCGCGAGCCGCTGCCCGCGGGCCGAGGCAGCCTCCAGCAAGGCTTGAACGCCCGGGCGCAACGGGCAGCCCTTGTCGGCCATCAGCGCGGCAAACCGCTCCGTCTTGATGCGATGAAGCCGGGCAACGACGGCGTCGCTGAGCGGCGGACCCGTGCGCCGCATCTGGTCGAACGCACGGACGCGCTCCTTGCCACCGGTGACACGCAGCAGCTCCTTGTAGATGCGGCGGCCCCAGTGCCAGTCTATGCCCACCGCGACGAACGCCTCATTGAAGGCCTCGCGATGGATCTCCTCGGTCTCGGCCATCGTGCCGTCGACGTCGAAGATCAGTGCGCCGGCGTCGGCGATGCGGCGCCGGAGGTCGTCGAGCGGCGCGTTCCTCACCAGAGCCAGACTCATGATTGCGCCTCCACCCTGCCGTCTCCCGCGTCGGCCCCCTTGGCGAACACGCGGCTTGCCAGCACGTCGCTGGCTTCGATCGACATCACGTCATCGGACGTCAGCACGCGGTCGAGCCGCGACACCAGCCGGTTGGCCTGGCGCAGGCGGATCCGATCCAGCGCGTTGCGGATCGAGCGCGCGTTGGAGAACAAGGGCTGGGTGCGCCGGACGGCGATATACTTCTCGAAGGCGGCGCGGGCCTCCGGCGTGAAGCGGTAGTTCTGCCCCTCCAGCATCATCTCGGAGATCGTCAGCAGCTCGGCTTCCGAATAGTCGGGGAAGTCGATGTGGTGGGCGATGCGCGAGCGGAAGCCGGGATTGCTCTGGAAGAACTTCTCCATCCGGTCGGCATAGCCGGCAAGAATGACCACGAGGTCCTCGCGCTGCGACTCCATGATCTGCAGCAGGATCTCGATCGACTCCTGGCCGTAGTCGCGCTCGTTCTCGGGACGGTAGAGATAATAGGCCTCGTCGATGAAGAGGACCCCCCCCATCGCCTTCTTCAGCACCTCCTTGGTCTTCGGCGCGGTGTGGCCGATATATTGGCCGACGAGATCGTCGCGGGTCACGCTGATGACGTGGCCGCGGCGGACGAAGCCCAGCCGATGCAGGATGCCGGCCATGCGCAGCGCGACCGTGGTCTTGCCGGTGCCGGGATTGCCGGTGAACGACATGTGCAAGGTCGGAAACGTCGTCGCCAGCCCCATCTTGCGGCGGATCCGCTCCATCATCAGCAGCGAGGCGATTTCGCGGATTCGCGTCTTGACCGGGGTGAGCCCGACCAGCTCGCGGTCGAGCTGCTCCAGCACGGGTGCGATGTCGACGCTCTCGAACTCGCGGCGCAGGTCGACGGTGTCGACCGGCGTGGCCTTGTCGGCATCCGCCTGCGTGGCCTGCATCATGGGCTGGTGCTCCGCTTGGCCGAAGTTCGCACACGCTGGCGGCAGATCCTCCCGCGAACTCCGGCAAGCAGGGGACGCCGTCGAATCGGACTTGATCAATGCGGCAGAGCCGGCGCTGAAGTCCCCTCCCCCGACGGGACGGGACTTCGGCGCAGTGTTCTTATGAGTAGCGCTCGCCTTCAGGGCGCTCGGCCGCATAGGACCGCGTCGAGTAACGCAGATTGCGCCCGACGGTTTCCTGGCGGTCGAGCCGGAAGCCCGGCTCGTTCTGCGGCCGGTTGACGATGAAGGACAGCCGGATCGACTCCCAGCCATGGCTGGAGTCGAAGGCCGAGATGCGGATGTAGCGGTCGCCATAGATCTTCCGGCATTCGGAGAGCTCCCGCATGATGCCGGCGGCGTCGCGCAGGTCGAACATCGGCAGGCCCCACATCTCCCAATAGGTGTTGCGAGGATGCGGATCGTCGGTGAACTCGATGTTCACGGCCCAATTCTTCTCGAGGCAGTACTGGATCTGGGCCGTGATCTGCTCGTCGGTCAGATCGGGCAGGAAAGAAAAGCAACCCTGGGTCACGCGCATGTTGAAATCTCCTGATGTTGTGCTGCCGGGCGAGCCGATGTCCGGCCCGCAGCACGGCGACGCATCGAACGTGGTTCAAGCGGCAGGGGTGACGGTCGGCACGAAGTCCGGCGAGTCCGTCGATTCGTAGTTGAAGGTGACGTCCTTCCAGATCTCCAGCGCCTCGCGCAGCGGCGTGCAGGTCTGTGCCGCCTTGGCCAGGATCTCAGGACCTTCATGCACGTAGTCGCGGCCCTCATTGCGGGCCAGGATCATCGCCTCCAGCGCGACGCGGTTGGCCGTCGCACCGGCGGCGATGCCGCGGGGATGGCCGATGGTGCCGCCGCCGAACTGCAGCACGACGTCCTCGCCGAGCAGGTCGAGCAACTGGTGCATCTGGCCGGCATGGATGCCGCCGGAGGCCACGGGCATCAGCTTGTTCAGGCTCGCCCAGTTCTGGTCGAAGAACACGCCATGCTCCAGCCGCATCGGGTTGAAGTCCTCGCGGCAGATGTCGTAGTAGCCGCGGGTCGTGTTGGGATCGCCTTCGAGCTTGCCGACCACGGTGCCGGCATGGATGTGGTCCACGCCCGCGAGCCGCATCCACTTGGCGATGACGCGAAATGAGACGCCATGCGAGCGCTGCCGGGTGTAGGTCGAGTGCCCGGCGCGATGCAGATGCAGGATCATGTCGTTCCGGCGCGCCCACTTCGCCATCGACTGGATCGCGGTGTAGCCGATCACGAGGTCGATCATGATGATCGTCGAGCCGAGCTCCTTGGCGAACTCGGCACGCTCATACATGTCCTCCATCGTCGCCGCTGTCACGTTGAGGTAGGTGCCCTTGATCTCGCCGGTCTCCGCCTGCGCCTTGTTGACGGCTTCCATGCAGTACAGGAAGCGCTCGCGCCAGTGCATGAAGGGCTGCGAGTTGATGTTCTCGTCGTCCTTGGTGAAGTCGAGACCGCCCTTCAGCGCCTCATAGACGACGCGGCCATAGTTGCGGCCGGACAGGCCGAGCTTCGGCTTGACGGTGGCGCCGAGCAAGGGACGGCCGAACTTGTCGAGCCGCTCGCGCTCGACGACGATGCCGGTCGCCGGCCCCTGGAACGTCTTCACATAGGCCACCGGCAGCCGCATGTCTTCGAGCCGCAGCGCCTTCAGCGGCTTGAAGCCGAACACGTTGCCGATGATCGAGGCCGTCAGGTTGGCGATCGAGCCCGGCTCGAACAGGTCGAGATCATAGGCGATGTAGGCGAAATAGCTGCCCGGCGAGCCCGGCACCGGCTCGACCCGGTAGCACTTGGCGCGATACTTCTCGGCGGCGGTCAGGCGGTCGGTCCACACCACTGTCCAGGTCGCGGTCGAGGATTCACCGGCGACGGCAGCGCACGCCTCGACCGGGTCGACGCCATCCTGCGGCGTGACGCGGAACAGCGCGATGACATCGGTGTCCTTGGGCTGGTAGGACGGCTCCCAGTAGCCCATCTTCTTGTATTCCATCACGCCGGACTTGTAGCGATCCTTGCCGCGGACGGTGATCGATTGGTCGTTCATGTATTCCTCCTGAATGTTCATTATCGCCGTTGATGTCAGGCAGCTTCAGTCATTCCCCCAATTCGCGGATCGAGCGCGCCGGAGCGGTAGCGCTTGGCCATCTCCGACAGCGGCAGCACCTTGATCTTCGAGGCGTTGCCGGCGGCGCCGAACTGCTCGAACCGCTCGCGGCAGAGATCACGCATCGAGTCCATCGCCGGCTTCAGGAACTTGCGCGGATCAAACTCGACCTTCGACGACGCGCCGACCTTGCGGAAGATCGCCGTCATCGCCAGCCGGCAGTCGGTGTCGATGTTGACCTTGCGGACGCCGTGGCGGATGCCGCGCACGATCTCCTCGACCGGCACGCCCCAGGTCTGCGGCATCTCGCCGCCGAACTGGTTGAACATGTCCTGCAGGCTCTGCGGCACCGAGGACGAGCCGTGCATGACGAGATGCGTGTTCGGCAGCCGGCGATGGATCTCCTCGATCACGTTCATGGCGAGGATCTCGCCATCCGGCTTGCGCGAGAACTTGTAGGCGCCATGCGAGGTGCCCATCGCGATCGCCAGCGCATCGACCTTGGTGGCGCGGACGAAATCGACCGCCTGGTCGGGATCGGTCAGCAGTTGGTCGCGGCTGACCTTGCCTTCGAGGCCGTGGCCGTCCTCCTGCTCGCCGCCGCCATGCTCGAGCGAGCCCAGCACGCCGAGCTCGCCCTCGACCGAGGCACCGACCCAATGCGCCATGTCGGTCACGCGGCGCGTGATGTCGACGTTGTAGTCGTAGTCGGCGGCCGTCTTGGCATCGGCCTTGAGCGAGCCGTCCATCATCACGGACGTGAATCCGTATTTGATCGCGGTGGCGCAGGTCGCCTCGTCGTTGCCGTGGTCCTGATGCAGGCAGAGCGGGATCTGCGGATACATCTCCTCCAGCGCGTCGATCATCTTCGACAGCATGATGTCGCCGGCATAGGTGCGCGCGCCGCGCGAGGCCTGGATGATCACGGGGGCATCGACCGCCGCGGCCGCCTCCATGATCGCGAGCCCCTGCTCCATGTTGTTGATGTTGAACGCCGGCACGCCGTAGCCGCGCTCGGCCGCATGGTCCAGCAATTGTCTGAGCGTGATCCGCGCCATGTTGGTCTCCGTCCCTGTTTCGATGTTCTGAATGGTGGCGCGGCTCAGGACGCCCGCGCCCGGATGATGTTGCGCATCGCCGCATCGGCGACCGCCGCAGGCGTGATGCCGAATTCGCGGTACAGCACCTCGGCCGGCGCCGAGGCGCCGAAGCCGTGCATGCCGACGAACTCGCCGGCATCGCCGAGCCAGCGCGCCCAGTCACCCTCGATCGCGGCTTCGACTCCGATGCGTGGCGCAGCGCCGAGCACCTCGGCGCGATACTCGGCGGACTGCTTGCGGAACAGCTCGAAGCAGGGGGCCGACACCACGGCCGCCTGGACGCCTTCGGCCGCCAGCAGCTTGGCCGCCTCCAGCGCGATCGCCACCTCCGAGCCGGTCGCAATCAAGGTCACGTCGCGCCCAGCCTCGGGCTCGACGACCACGTAGGCGCCGAGCGCCACCTTGTTTTGATCAGATGCTTCGGTACGGAACGCCGGCAGCCCCTGCCGCGACAGGCACAGCACCGACGGCGAGGTCTCCGCGCGCAGCGCGCAGTCCCAGGCTTCCGCCGTCTCGACCGCGTCGGCTGGGCGGAATACCAGGAGGTTCGGAATGGCGCGCAGGCTCGCGACATGCTCGACCGGCTGATGCGTCGGGCCATCCTCGCCGAGGCCGATGGAGTCATGCGTCATCACGTGAATGACGCGGATGCCCATCAGCGCGGCCAGGCGAATCGCCGGCCGGCTGTAGTCGGCAAAGGCAAGGAAGGTGCCGCCATAGGGAATGAAGCCGCCATGCAGCGCGATGCCGTTCATGGCCGCAGCCATCGCGTGTTCGCGCACACCATAGTGGATGTAGTTGCCATCCATCGCGGCCGGTGTGACGGATTTGTGCGTCTTCGCCTTGGTCAGGTTGGAGTGGGTCAGGTCCGCCGAGCCGCCGAGCAGGTTCGGCAGCACCGTCGCGATCACATCGATGACGTTCTGCGACGCCTGGCGGGTGGCGATCTTCGGCCGCTCGGCCGTGAGCTGCGCGATGAACTGCGCCATGCGCTCGGCATAGGCGGCCGGCAGCTTCCTGTTCAGCGCATCATGACAGGGCGAGCGGTCCGCGGTGCACAGCCTGCGCGCACGCTCCTTCCAGGCCTGGCGCACGCTGCGGCCGCGCGCGCCGATCTCGCGCCAGCTCACCAGCACGTCGGCCGGGACCTCGAACGGACGGTGCGGCCAGTGCAGTGCCGCGCGGGTCTTTTCGACCTCTTCCGGCCCGAGCGGCGCGCCATGCGCCTTCTCCGAGCCCTGCCGTCCGGGTGAGCCGAAGCCGATCGTGGTCCGGCACGCGATCATGCTGGGGCGGTTGCTCTGCCGCGCCGCAGCGATCGCAGCCTCGATGGCTTCGGGATCATGGCCGTCGATGCGGGACGTCGCCCAGCCCGACGCGGCGAAGCGTCCGAGCTGATCATCCGAGCAGGCGAGATCGGTCGAGCCGTCGATCGAGATGCGGTTGTCGTCGAACAACACGATCAAGCGATTCAGCTTGAGATGACCCGCGAGCGAGATCGCCTCGTGGCTGATGCCCTCCATCAGGCAGCCGTCGCCGGCGATCACGTAGGTGTAGTGATCGACCAGATCGTCGCCATAGCGCGCGTTCATCAGGCGCTCGGCGAGCGCCATGCCGACCGCCGTCGCGATGCCCTGCCCGAGCGGACCGGTGGTGGTCTCGACGCCGGGCGTGTGGCCATACTCCGGATGGCCCGGCGTCTTGGCGCCCCATTGCCGGAACCGCTTCAGCTCATCGATCGTGACGGCCTCGTAGCCGGTCAGATGCAGCAGCGCATAGAGCAGCATCGAGCCGTGACCGGCCGACAGCACGAAGCGGTCGCGATCGGGCCAGGCCGGATCGGCGGGATCGAATTTCATGAAGCGCGAGAAAAGGACGGTTGCCACGTCGGCCATGCCCATCGGCATGCCTGGATGACCCGATTTCGCCTTTTCGACGGCGTCGATTGCCAGGAAGCGGATGGCGTTCGCCATCTCGGCATGGCTGGGATCGGCTTTCGGAGCCAGCGTCTGCACGGCGTTGGCGGTCATAGCGTGCGCCTCTTTCGGTCCATCAGTTGCATGATCATGGGGGTGAGAATGAGCTGCATCGCGAGATCGAGCTTGGCGCCGTGGATCACGATCGAATTGGCGCGCGACATGAAGCTCTGCGGGATCATCGAGAGCAGATAGGGAAAGTCGATGCCGCGCGGGTTCTTCAGCCGGATCACGACCATCGATTCATCGGGCGTCGGGATCCAGCGGGCAACGAACGGGTTCGAGGTGTCGACCGTCGGCACACGCTGGAAGTTGATGTCGGTCTCCGAGAACTGCGGGATGATGTAGTTCACGTAGTCTGGCATGCGGCGCAGGATCGTGTCGGTGACCGCCTCGGTCGTGTAGCCGCGCGACGCGCGGTCGCGGTGCAGCTTCTGGATCCACTCCAGGTTCATCACCGGAACGACGCCGATCTTCAGATCGGCGTGCTGCGCGATGTTGACCTTCTCGGTGACGACCGCGCCGTGCAGGCCTTCGTAGAACAGCAGGTCGGAGTCCTCCGGCAGCCGGCTCCACTCGGTGAAGTTGCCGGGCCTCGTGTCGTAGAGCCGCGCCTCCTCCTCGTCGTGGACGTAGTGGCGCGTCATGCCGGTGCCGGTCTCGGAGTAGTCGCGGAAGGTCTTCTCGAGCTCCTCGAACAGATTGGTGTCGGGGCTGAAATGGCTGAAGTGCTTGTTGCCGAGCTCGGCCTCCTCGACCATCTTGCGGCGCATCTCCTCGCGATTGTAGCGATGGAAGGCATCGCCCTCGATATAGGCCGCCTTGACGTTCTCGCGGCGGAAGATGTTCTCGAAGGTCTTCTTGACCGACGTGGTGCCGGCGCCCGACGAGCCGGTGATCGAGATGATGGGATGACGACGTGACATGAACTTTCTCCGGAAGGCGCGTTCGGCAGGCAGGCTCAGCGGAACAGGCCGCGCCGCGCGAACAGGGGCGCATCGCTGGTTTCGAACAGCGGCTCGATGCCCTCATGCAGTTGGTCGACGTCGCGGACGAGGCGGACGTCGCCCATGATCAGCGGCGCGCGCTGATGCGGCGAGCGCGCCGACAGTTCGAGGATGCGCGCGCGGCCGCTCGAGGCCGAGCCGCCGGCCCATTCCATGATCAGCGCCATCGGATGCGCTTCGTAGACCAGCCGCAGCCGGCCCTCGCGATAGCCCGGGCGGGAGTCGGCCGGATAGAGGAACACGCCGCCGCGCATCAGGATACGATAGGCCTCGGCGACCAGCGAGGCGATCCAGCGCATGTTGAAGTCGCGGCCGCGCGGGCCGGCGGCGCCCGACAGGCATTCGTCGACATAGTTGCGCACGGTCCCGCTCCAGTGCCGGCGGTTCGACGCGTTGATGGCGAACTCCGGCGTATCCTGCGGGATGCGGATCCCGGACTTGGCGAGCATGAACTCGTGCAAGGTCGGGTGCAGGACGTAGAGATCGACGCGATGGTCGATCGCGAGCACCAGGCAGGTCTGCGGTCCATAGACGAAGAAGCCGGCGGCAAGCTGTGCCGTGCCGGGCTCGAAGAAGCTGGAGAGCACGTCGCGCCCCCGCGGGCGGATCGAGAAGATGGTGCCGACGGAGATGTTGTTCTGCAGGTTCGACGAGCCGTCGAGCGGGTCGATCGCCACGCAAAGTGGGGCAGCAGCATTGACCGTTTCCGGCCGGTCGCCCTCTTCGGACAGGATGCCAGCGACCGGAGCCCGGCGCAGCGCATCCCGCATCAGGTTGTCGGCGACGATGTCGAGCGCCTTCTGGACGTCGCCGTCGGCGTTCACGGTGGCAGCGCCTTCGTCGACGCCGGACAGCGGCGCCACCGCGATCTGCCGCGCGAGCTCGCGCGCCGCCCCGGCCAGAGCCGCGATGACCGCGGCGCAATCGGCGTCGGCACCCTGCGCCGCCAGATGTGCCTGCAATGTCTGATGATGATCCATCTGGTGATCCATGGGCCACTCCCTCGCCATCAGATCCTCTGCCGGGAACTTGATGAAGCCGCACGAATGCGTCGTGCCGCGCTGCTATCAACACTCGATTTGCCTAATTAGGGAAATTTCAATATCTTTGGATAGACCAAAGTTTTCCTTATGTGAACGATCTCATCGAGGGTTCCATGAGCCGGCATTTCTCCCGCGATCTCACCATCCGCCAGCTTCGGGCGCTGGCCGCCGTGCAGAACTCGGGGTCGGTGACGTCAGCGGCCGGCCGTTTGAACCTCACTCAGCCTGCCGTCACCCTGCAGATCCGCAATCTTCAGGAGCTCGCCGGGCTGCCGCTGATCCAGCGCACCACCGACGGCATGATCCTGACCGAGGCCGGGCGCAGCGTGCTGGCGCTGGCCGAACGCGTCGAGGCCGCCTTGCAGGATTGCGAGCAGGCGCTCGACATTCTCGCCGGACGCAGCGGCGGCCGCGTGGCGATCGGCGCGGTCAGCACCGCGAAATATTTCGTGCCGTTTGCGATCGCGGAATTTTCGCGGCGCTTCCCCAAGATCGACGTCACCTTGCGGATCGGCAACCGCGACAGCCTGCGCGAGGCGCTGCGCGGCTATGATCTCGACATTGCCATCATGGGCCGGCCACCGGCCGACGTTCCCGTGGATATGCGGCCCTTCGGCAAGCACCCGCACATCATCATCGCCCCCGCCAACCACCGGCTGGCGCGCCGCAAGCGGATCGCGGCCGAGGATCTCGCCGGCGAGGTGTTCATCACCCGGGAGCCGGGATCAGGCACCCGTCTGCTGATGGAGGCATTCTTCGAGAAGCATGGTCTGAAGCCAAAGACCAGCATGGAGATGGACAGCAACGAGACCATCAAGCAGGCCGTCATCGCCGGCCTCGGCATCGCCTTCATCTCGCAGCACACGGTCGCCCATGAGCTCAGCGAGGGGCGGCTGGTCACGTTGAAGGTCGCGAGCCTGCCGATCATCCGGCAGTGGCACGCGGTGCGGCGTGCCGACAAGCTGCTGCTGCCGCCGGCGCAGGCGATGCTGGACTTCCTCGGCAAGGAAGGCGCGCGATTTCTGCCGAGCTGAGTGCAACACCCGATGCCAAGGCGGCGTCGCGTCTCGCATGGCGCCGTCTCACCACTCGATCTCGAACCGGCAGGCCTCGTCACCCCAGGCTTCGCAGGCGATCTCACGCGCATGGGCGTCGGGGTGCACGAGCGTTGCGAACAGCGTCTCGAAGGTCGCAGCGTAGAAGTCGCAGATGGCGTGATCGCCGTGATGGCCGCGGCACAGCGGACAATGGCTGATCTGGTAGATGGTGGGCCGGCCCGGGCGTGCGGTGAAGGTGCCGGTCCCGGCAAACGTCCAGGCATGCGCGGATATCGCCCGCGTCAGCGCGCGGCTCGCGAGCCGGGCCGGCAGCAGCCGGAGCACACGTTGCGCCGCGCCGGGGATGCGATGCGCGAGCAGATAGGCGCCGGTCAACCGCCCTGCCCTGGTGCTGACGGCACGCGCGGTCTCGTCGTCGAGCTCGGTCCGAAGCGCACGATGGAGCCGCGAGACCTCGGCTTCGTCGACCATCGCCGCTGGAGGCGTCGCGAGATAGGTGTCGAGCCGCGCGGCCGCGAACACGCAGCGCGCTGCCTCCTCGCCGTGCAGCAGACGCAAGGCTTCCGCGGTCTGGATGATCGCATTGGGACCGATGCGCCCGGCGATGTGGCTTTCAGCGAGACCGTCCGCATGGTCCGACGTAGCGGCCGCGCGCCGCAGCGGAACATGCTGAGCGCGCGTGCTGTGCATGTCAGTGCACCCTCGTCTCGGCCTCTTCGCTCATCTGCTCGGTGCCGCCGCCGCAGGCCATCAGCTGGGCCTGCTGCGGTCCGCTCAGCTTGCGATTATGGCTCGTCTTCCATTCGATCTTGCCGGGATCAGCGCGCTTGCGCGACGTATCGAAGCCGAAATCGACCTTGCCCTTGGACTGCGGCCCCCAGTAATTGACGCGGCCAAGATCGTAGAATTTCCGCTCGAAGCCGGATTTCAGGAACGCCTTGAGGCAGCCGAGCAGATAGCGCCTGCGCTCGCCCGAGCCGGCCCACGGGTACGAGAACAGCGCCTTGTGCATGTAGAAGCGGCGGTAGTTGTTCATGACGCCGTCGAGCAGCTCGCCGCGGTCCATCGCGTCGGGCTTCATGATCGGCGTGACGAAATTGTACTTCTCGTAGTCGAATATCTCGACCTTGTCGCCGAGGTCGCGGAACAGGTCGGAGAACGGCCACGGCGTGTACATCGCCCAGTTGGCGAGGTCCGGCTTCCAGTCGCGCGCCATCTGGTAGGTCTCCTCCAGGGTCTCACGGGTCTCGTTCTCGAGGCCGACGATGAACTGCGCCTCGACGACGATGCCGGCGTCGCGCAGCAGCTGGATCGCCTTCTTGTTCTGCGCGACCGTGGTCTCCTTGTTGAAGCGGTCGAGCTTCATCTGCGCCGCGGCTTCCGTCCCCAGCGAGACGTGGATCAGGCCGGCCTTGCGGTACAACGGCAGCAGCGCCTCGTCGCGCAGGATGTCGGTGACGCGGGTGTTGATGCCCCAGAGGATCTTGAGGTCGCGCCGGATCAGCTCCTCGCAGAACGCGACGAATTTCTTCTTGTTGATGGTCGGCTCCTCGTCGGCGAGGATGAAGAAGCCGACATCGTGCTCGCGCATCAGTGTCTCGATCTCGTCGACCACCCTCTTCGGGTCTCGGATGCGATAGTCGCGCCAGAACTTCCACTGCGAGCAGAAGCTGCAGGTGAACGGGCAGCCGCGCGCCATGTTGGGGATGGCGACGCGCTTGTTCATCGGGATATAGATGTATTTGCTCCATTCGAGCACGCTCCAGTCGGGCGTGATCGCATCGAGATTCTTCACCGTCGGCGCCGCCACCGTGGCCACCACCTCCGAGCCGTCGCGATAGGCGATGCCCCTGATGCTGCGGCGGTCGTTGTCCCAGCGGCCGTCCTCGCGGGCGCGCATCAGGTCGACGATGATCTCCTCGCCCTCGCCGCGCACGATGGCGTCGATCCACGGCGCCTCGGTCAGCACCTGCTGGTACATGAAGGTGGCGTGGATGCCGCCGAGCACGGTGAGCGCGTCGGGATGCTCTTCCCTGGCGATCTCCAGCAGCCGCTCGGCCTTGTAGATCGAGGGTGTGATCGCGGTGCAGCCGATCACGTCAGGCTGTTCGCTGCGCAGAATGGCGCGGACCTGATCCTCGGAGAGATCGTTGGTCATCGCATCGATGAAGCGAAGGTCCGTGAAGCCCGCGGCCTTCAGCGCGCCGGAGATGTAGGCCGCCCAGGCCGGCGGCCAGTTACCGGCGATCTCGGCGCCGCCGGAGTGATAATTCGGATGCAGCAACAAGATCCGCACGGCGTTCTCCCCGACTATCAATTTGTCCAACAATCGTAACGTCAAGTTAGATTGACAAATTGATATGGCTCAAACGCCGTGCGATTCCTCTTCCGTCAGGCCGCCAGCGCGAGGCCCATCTCGGCCCATATCTCCGAGAGCGCCGACACCAGATGCTCGATGTCCGCATCGGAGTGATAAGGCGACGGCGTGATGCGCAGCCGCTCGGTGCCGCGTGGCACCGTCGGATAGTTGATCGGCTGCACATAGATGCCGTAGCGGTCGAGCAGGACGTCGCTGATCCGCTTGCACAGCACGGGGTCGCGCACCATCACCGGCACGATGTGGCTGGGATTGTCGAGATGGCTGACGCCGGCCTCGTCGAGCCGGCGGCGCAGCCGCGCGACGCGGTCTTGATGCCTTGCACGCTCGACATTGCTCGCCTTGAGATGCCGGATGCTGGTGAGCGCGCCGGCGGCGACCGCGGGGGGCAGCGAGCTGGAGAAGATGAATCCGGAGGCGAAGCTGCGGACGAAATCGCAGACGGTGCTGGACGCCGTGATGTAGCCGCCGATCACGCCGAACGCCTTGGCCAGGGTCCCCTCGATCACGGTCAGGCGATCGGCGACGCCGTCGCGCTCCGAGATGCCGCCGCCGAGCGGGCCGTACAGGCCGACGGCGTGGACCTCGTCGAGATAGGTCATGGCGTTGTATTCGTCGGCGACGTCGCAGATATCGGAGATCGGCGAGATGTCGCCATCCATCGAATAGACGCTCTCGAACGCGATCAGCTTCGGCGTCTTGGGATCGAGATCCGACAGCTTGTCGCGGAGATCGGCGACGTCGTTGTGGCGCCAGATCCGGGTCTCGCAGCGGCTGTGACGGATGCCCTCGATCATCGAGGCGTGGTTGAGCTCGTCGGACAGGATCACGCAGCCGGGCATGCGCGCCGCCAGGGTCGACAGCGAGGTCCAGTTCGAGACGTAGCCCGAATTGAACAGCAGCGCGGCCTGCTTGCCGTGGAGGTCGGCGAGCTCTTCCTCCAGCAGCACATGATAGTGGTTGGTGCCGCTGATGTTGCGGGTGCCCCCGGCGCCGGCACCGCAGCGGTCGAGCGCCTCGTGCATCACCTCCAGCACCTTGGGGTGCTGGCCCATGCCGAGATAGTCGTTGGAGCACCACACCGCGACATCGCGCTCGCCATGGGGACCACGATAGGTCGCACGCGGGAAGGCGCCGGCCTTGCGCTCGAGGTCGGCGAACACGCGGTAGCGTCCTTCGCGCCTGAGACCGTCGAGCTGGCGGCGGAAATAGTCTTCGTAGTTCATGGTACTCCCCCCTGTGCTGTGTTCGGATCGACCGGCGGCGTGACCGACACCGCGGCCAGTCCGGTGATGGTTTGCGCCTGCGCGTCAGCGCGGGCCTGGCGATAGGCCTGGCGAAACTGTTCTTCGAGCCGCTGCCGCGCCAGGGCCGCAGCAGTCTTCTGCGCCGACATCGACGTCTTTGGCGCAGGCATGGGGCGCTCCACCTCAGGCGTGGCCGGCACGACGGCCAGCACGGGACGCGCCATCGGCATCACGGGCGCCGGTGCCGGGATGGCAGCGACGGTCGCCATCGCCGGCTCGACTGGCGCGCTCCAGCGCCACAGATTGATCACCGGCATCGGCAGCGCCATGAAGCCATGCTCGAGCAGGCCGAGCGCGATCAACGAGGCGAGCAGTGACAGCGCGACGCCGTCGAAAGAGGATTTGGCGCCGAGCGCGGCAGCAGCGACCAGCACGGTCGCGGTGGTCGCCGCGGCAATCGAGAATGGGAACAGCAGGTTGGTCGACTTCTTGGCGAAATAGCTGCGCATGAAGCGGACCTGCTGCGGCAGCAGTTCGTCGTTCAGGGTGCGCACGCCGAGGAACAAATTGATCTTCGCGCTCTGCCTGAGCACCAGCAGCGCGGCGAAGGTCCACCAGCTCAGACGGTTGGGCGCGCCCGATGTCACCGCGAAGACGAGGCCAGCGGTCGCGATCAGCGCCAGCTCGTGATAGGCGATCGCCTGCAGCGCGAAGCCGACGCGCGAGGCCGGCGTGCAGTCGCGCGGGCACGGCTCGGGGCGTGGGCCGGTGATCCAGCCGGCGAGCAGCGACATCTCCACCGTGCCCCACAGCAGGATCGCGCAGGTGAAGGCGCAATAGGCGTTGGCGTCCTCGGCGGCCTGGCTCGACACCGCGACGCCCGACAGGGCCGCGACGAACGCCGCGGCCGTGCCCCATTTGAACGCGGCCGGATGGCGGGCGGCGAGCCCGACCAGCGCCAGCACGGCGCCGGTCGAGAACCACCAGACGAACACGACATAGGGAATGGCAATCGCGGTCGCGCCCATGGCCGGCTCCTTGTCACCAGGCGGGTTGCAGCCTGATCTCCCGTGGCAGCGCGTTGCTCTTGGCCGGCAGCATGTAAAGCCGGCCGAAGGTCAGCGCCGCCTTGAGCGGCAGCACGGCGCGCTTCAGCGTGCCCATGATGCCGCCCTGCGCCTTGGCGTCGGCAATCGCCTCCGAAATCTCGCGCAACCGCTTCAGGCCGTCCCAGAAGCGCGGATTGTCGATGTCGAGCATCACCGGGAAGACCTGGCGCGAGATCTCCGAGGTGATGCGGAACACCCGCATGTCGTACTCGTCCACCGGCATGCCCAACGCCTCGTAGAAGGCGGGGCGCATGTGGTCGCGGACATGCATCGTGGCGAACACTGCGAGCAGGAAGAACTTGATCCACAGCTTGTTGAGGCCGCTGAGCAGCTTCGGATCGGCGCGCATCAGCAGCGCGAACGCCTCGCCGTGGCGGAACTCGTCGTTGCACCACCTCTCGAACCACTTGAAGATCGGGTGAAACTGGCGCTCCGGGTTCCGCTCCATCTGGCGATAGATGGTGATGTAGCGGGCATAGCCGATCTTCTCGGAGAGATAGGTCGCGTAGAAGATGAACTTCGGCCTGAAGTAGGTGTACTTCTTCGTCTTGGTGAGGAAGCTCAGGTCGACGCCGATGCCGTGATCCTTGAGGATCTCGTTGATGAAGCCGGCATGGCGCGCCTCGTCGCGGCTCATGAACTGGAACAGCTCACGGATGTCGGGATTGGTGATCCGCTTCTTGATCTCGGCATAGAGCACGCAGCCGGAGAACTCGGCGGTCAGCGACGACACCAGGAAGTCCTTGAACTCGACGCGAAGCGCCTCGGGCAGCTCGTTCAAATCCTTCTCGAATTCCGCCGTGCGCACGAAGTGCTTGCGGTTGTGGTCGGCGCGCAGCTCGGCCATCACGGCATCCCATTCGCGGCGCACCAGGTCGACATTGAGCCGGTCCATGGCTGCGAAATCGGTGGTGTAGAAGCGTGGCGTGAGGATCGTGTCCTCCAGTGCCATCTTGGTGGAGATACTGCCGGATCCGCCTTCGATTGCGATCATCTGACCCTCCCGTCCGAAAAGCTGACGTCGTACAGTTCCGTGAGCTCGAGATAGCCCGCGACATGCATCATCATGCGCTTCACGGGGCCGGCCCGGACCACGGTCGCGGTGCGCCGCAAATTGAGCTGCTCGCCGAACTTGACCGTGATCGGCTCGCCATGGATGACGACCTCGTCACCCGGGCGGATGCCGACGTCGCGGTCCAGCGTGACATGCGCGTGCAGCGTTTCCGAGGTCTGCTCGACCTCGATGCTGCAGCCGATGTCGAAGCGGCGCGGCTCGTTGGCCCATAATCCTCTCATCGCGTTTCTCCCATCGTCATCAGCTCCGTGAACCGGCGCTTGTTGTCGTTACCGAACGACCCGAGATCGACGCGCCGTCCGGTCGCCGGATCGTCCAGGCTCATGCGTCCATCGGACCAGCGGTTAATCGTGAAGGCCGGCCCCGAGCCGATCGCGTGACGCTGGCGATCGAACGCCATGCTGCGCAACACCGTGCGCAGGAAGCCGTCGCCGCCGGCCTCGACGATGCCGACGACCTTGCCGCTGTCGGGCGACACCACGGAGATGCCGCCATCGGGACGGTCCTCGAACCGCAGCGCCACCGTCTGCACGGCGGCGGCGTGGTCGGTGTGGATGGTGCCTACGCCGGTCCAGCGGCCGACGCCGGCCGCAACCAGGGAGAAGATGACCAGGGCGAAGGCCGCGCGCAGCGCGCCCTTCGGAATGACGATCTCGGGTTCGGCGTGATGCTCGACATAGTGATCGACGTAGTGTTCGACATGGCCCTCGGCTTGGCTCATGACACCCTCCATCACGCCGCGCTGGCCACCGCGCCGGCAGGCGACGCGCCTTGCGGCTGGTCGTTCCCTGCGGCGAGCGGCTGCGCCGCAACCGCGCCGTCCGAGGCCGCGACCAGCGCCTTTGCGAGGATCTCGGCCGCCTCGCGGGCATCAGGCACGCCACGCAGCATCGGCTCGACCTCGTTCAGCCGCCACGGACGCGCATGCGGCCACAGCAGCAGATAGGACAGCCGCTGCTGGGCGGTGACGCCGAGCGGCAGATCGCCGGAGCCGTCGAAGAACAGCTTCACGTCCGCGCGCGCCACCTGCTTGAAGGGCACGTTCAAGGTCATCGGCAGCACGGCGCCGAACTGCAGCAGCACGCGGCGGCTGGTGATGGTGTAGCGCGTGGTGCGGCTGTAGAGCACCGCGAGGCCCGTGAGCAGCAGCGTCGCGAGCGCCACAGGCGTCACCAGCGAGGACGCGCCGGCGAGCGAGGCCGCGAGCGGCTGGTGATCCAGCGTGCCCGTCACCACGCGGGCGCCGAACAGCGCCGCGAAGTAGGCGAGCACCAGGCGCAGGTGGAAGACGCGCAGCAGCAGCGCCTTCACCGTGGGCTGTCCCTGCCACAACAGGCGCTCGCCTGCCGGCAGCATCAGCTGATCCTGGTCCCGACGGGTGCTCACAGCAGCGGCTCCTGGCGTGCAGGGGTCGCATAGAGATGGCCGCCGCCGTAGTAGCCGACGATCTTGTCCTCCTCGAGCTTGGTGACCTGATCGGGGCTGGCGAGACCGGGCACGCTGGCGAATTGCGAGCCGAGGATGGCATCGACCAGCACCGCCTTGCGCGACTTGTCGACCACGCACATGGTCATCGGCAGCAGCACGTGGCGGCCGACGATGCCGTCAACCTCCACTTCGAGATAGCGGATCAGCATCTCTGCGCGGTCGACCCAGACCTCGCGGACCTTGCCGCCGAGCCTGCCGTCGCAGCCGATCACCGGCATGCCGCGCGGATCCGGGTCCTCCGAGGCGATGAAGATGCTGCCGTCGACGCGCAGCGGCACGATCGCCGGGATGTTGTCCATGGTCAGCTCCGGTTCGTCCTTGCGCGCGGCGAAGGAGCCCGGGCCGACGCCGTCGAGCATCGGATTGCCGGTCGGTAGATAGGGCGTCCCCGGCCACGGATACATCGGCGTGACCGGCGCATCGGCGCGGTCGTTGTCCCAGTTCGGCAGCGTGGCGGTGCGCCCGCCATGCATATGATAGGTCTTGGGCGACGGCGGCGTCGGGAAGCCGTGACCGCTCGAAGCTGTCTGCCGGCCGATCCGGCCTTCGAACTGCAGCGGATAGCCTTCGCGCTTGTCCTCGGTGCGCAGATAGAAGATCAGGCCCGCGAAGAACAACCAGAACCCGTAAAGCACCACCTGGGCGACATCGATGTAGCTCGTGAAAGACGTCATGGCTTCCTCCCCGACTGGGCTAACCTGGAAATTCAACGATTCCGAATTGAAGCTGCTGTGGCTCCGCCGCCCGCCGCCGCACCAGCGGCCCGATCACCGCAAGGGTGACGAACAGCAGCGCGATCTCGACGTGGTAGACGATGCTGTAGCCGGTCGCCGGCCCGGCGAGCGCGACGCCGAGGCTTCCATTCAATGCCAGCTGCGACATCACATCGCGAATGGCGCCACCGCCGGCGATGGCTACACCCGCTGACGTCGCCTGCACTGCGCCCCAGGCGCCGAGCGCGAGCCCGCTCTCGCCGTTCTGCACCAGCGCCATCGCCGCCGTCAGCGTGCCAACCGCGAACAGGCCGCCGCCGAATCCGATCAGCGTCGTGCCGATCCGGAACAGCAGGGGCGAGGCGAGCGGCGCCGAGAAGATGACCGCGGAGAACGCGAACAGCCCGACGAGTCCGCCGAGCGCTGCGATCCGATAGGGATCGGCGCCCTTGCCCAGCTGGCGCGCCGACAGGCCGAAGCCTGCGAGCGTGCCGGCTGCGAACAAGGCCGTCAGCGCCGTGGTTTCGCCGACCGTGAGGTGCAGAATCTCCGCGCCATACGGCTCGAGCAGGATGTCCTGCATGGTGAAGCCGGCCGTGCCGAGCCCGACCGCGACCAGCACCCGCATCGAGCCGCCGGCCTCGCGGAACTGCCGCCAGGAATCGCCGAAGCGCGGCCGCTCACGTGCAGCCGACGTGCGCGAGGGATCGCGCGCCTCCTGCTTCCACAGCGCGATGATGTTGAGCACCATCTCGGTCAGCGCCGCGCCCTGGATGACCTGGATCAGCCGCATCTCGCTGAACTCGGCGAGCAGCCCGCCGAAGGTCAGCGCGCTCGCCATCATGCCGAACATCAGCATGACGTAGAGAAAGGCGACCACGCGCGGGCGCGACTGCTCAGGGGCAATGTCTGTGGCAAGGGACAGGCCGGCGGTCTGGGTGGTGTGCAGGCCGGCGCCGACCAGCAGGAAGGCCAACGCCGCACCGATACGGCCAGCGATCACCTGGCCCGGCGCGTCGGCCGCGGACAGCAGGAGCAGCGCGAACGGCATGATCGCGAGGCCGCCGAACTGCAGCAAGGTGCCCATCCAAATGTAGGGCACCCGGCGCCAGCCCAGTACGGAGCGATGATGGTCGGACTTGAAGCCGATCAGCACCCGCAGCGGCGCGAACACCAGCGGCAACGCCACCATGGTGGCGACGAGCCATGAGGGAACGCCGAGCTCGACGATCATGACGCGGTTGAGCGTACCGTTGAGCAGCACCACCGATATGCCGATCGAGACCTGGAACAGCGACAGCCGCATCAAGCGCGACAGCGGCAGCTCGGTCGAGGCGGCATCCGCAAACGGCAGATAACGCGACGACAGCCGCGTCCACAGTTGCAGGACCGATGGTGCGCGCGCGCTCATGACGGGCGAAGCTCCAGCGCTTGCGAGATGTAGAAACCGTTGGCGATGCGGCTGCTGCGCGCGCAGCGCCAGTCGGCGAGATCGTGATGGTCGGCGATCAGC
The DNA here is from genome assembly GCF_051168175.1 of Bradyrhizobium sp. HKCCYLRH2047. NCBI lineage: Bacteria > Pseudomonadati > Pseudomonadota > Alphaproteobacteria > Hyphomicrobiales > Nitrobacteraceae > Bradyrhizobium > Bradyrhizobium sp. HKCCYLRH2047. Next base: position 204,633 of record NZ_JBNPUM010000011.1, on the reverse strand, counting down.
CGATACAACTTCTGTTCCGTCACGGGCTCGATCGCCGGCGCGCGATTGCCGCGCGGAAACACGCCGCCCACCGCATGCATGACGGCCAGCAACGGCGTGCGCGGCGCGTAGGTCATCAGGATCGATTCGGAGGTGCGCGCGGCGAGGCCCGCGACGATGCGCACGGCGTCCTCGGCGCGGTAGTGGATGAACGAATCCATCGCCACCACGAAATTGAAGCCGCCATGCCTGGGATCCAGCATGTCGCCGGCGACGAAGTGGATGGCGCTGCGGCTGATGTCGTCCGGCAGCCGGCGCTGGGCGATCTCGATCAGGGTCGGCGAGATATCGACCGCGACCACCTCGGCCCCGCGCCGCGCGGCTTCGATGGAAAAGCTGCCGGTGCCGCAGCCGGCATCCAGGATCCGCGCGCCGCGCAGATCGAGCGGCAGCCACGACAGCAGCGTCCGCCGCATCTCGTCACGGCCGGCACGCACCGTGGCGCGAATGCGGCCCACCGGCGCATCCGAGGTCAGCCGCGTCCAGGCGGCGACCGCGGTGCGGTCGAAATAGGTCTCCACTTCACTGCGGCGGGCAAGATATTGCGCTGTCGTCATGTGCCAGCCTCACTCAATCGAAGCCCAGGAGATCGAAGATGTCGCGGTCCTTGAGCGGCAAGGCCTGGATCGGCTCGACGCCGGCCAGCAGCGAGGCGGCGAGGCGCAGATATTCGTTCTGGGCGCGCTCGACGTCCGGCGAGGCCTCCATCTCGAACAAGGTGCACTTCTTCAGCCGGCTCTTCCGGATGACGTCGAGGTCCGGGAAGTGCGCCAGCATCTTCATGCCGATGCGCTCGTTGAACTTGTCGATCTGGTCGGTCGCGGCACTGCGGTTGGCGATCACGCCGCCGAGCCGCACCGGATAGTTGCGCGACTTGGCCTGGATCGCGGCGACGATTCGGTTCATGGCGAAGATCGAGTCGAAATCGTTGGCGGCGACGATCAGCGCGCGATCGGCATGCTGCAACGGGGAGGCGAAGCCGCCGCAGACGACGTCGCCGAGCACGTCGAAGATCACCACGTCGGTGTCTTCGAGCAGATGATGCTCCTTGAGCAGCTTCACGGTCTGGCCGACGACATAGCCGCCGCAGCCGGTGCCGGCCGGCGGCCCGCCGGCCTCGACGCACATCACGCCATTGTAGCCCTGGTACACGAAGTCCTCGGGGCGCAGCTCCTCGGCGTGGAAATTGACCTGCTCGAGGATGTCGATGACCGTCGGCACCAGCCGCTTGGTCAGGGTGAAGGTCGAGTCGTGCTTCGGATCGCAACCGATCTGCAGCACGCGCTTGCCGAGCTTGGACAGCGCGACCGAGAGGTTCGACGATGTCGTACTCTTGCCGATGCCGCCTTTGCCGTACACCGAGAACACCTTCGCGGTGTCGATGACCACGTTCGGGTCGAGTTGCACCTGGACGCTTCCGGCCCCGTCAGGTCGGCGCGGCGCCGTCGTCAGCGGAGGTCTCAAGGTCACGTTCATGCAGCCACTCCCACGCCTTCGAGGCGATCTTCGAGCTCTTCCCCGGCCTTGCGCAGCACGTCGAGCATGTCGGGGTCCGGGGTCCAGTAATTGCGCTCATGCGCCTCGATCAGGCGATTGGCGATCTTCGCCGACGCGGCCGGATTGAGCGAGGCAAGCCGCTCGCGCATCGCGGGGTCGAGCACGAAGGTCGTCGTGATCTGCTGATAGACCCAGGGCGCGACCTGGCCCGTGGTGGCCGACCAGCCGACCGTGTTGGTCACGTGCGACTCGATCTGGCGCACGCCCTCATAGCCGTGAGCGAGCAGCGCCTCATACCATTTCGGATTGAGCGTGCGGGTGCGGGTCTCCAGCGCGACCTGCTCCGACAGCGTGCGCACCGTGCCTTCGCCGCGGGTCTGGTCGCCGATATAGACCGGCGCGGCCTCGCCCTTGGCGCGCTTCACCGCGCGGCTGATGCCGCCGAGCGTATCGAAATAATGATCGATGGTGGTGACGCCGAGCTCGACCGAGTCGACGTTCTGATAGGCGGCATCGACGCCCGCGAGCACATGGCCGAGCAGCGCGTCGCGCCTGACAGGGCGGCCGTCGGCGCCATAGGCAAAGCCCTTGCGCCGCGTGTAGACGTCGGCGAGCTCGTCCTCGTCGGTCCAGGCGCCGCAATCGATCAGGTGATTGACGTTCGCGCCATAGGCGCCCTCGGCATTGCCGAACACGCGCAGCGCGGCATCGGCGATCTCGCCGCCATGCGCGGCCTGGAACGCCAGCGCATGCTTGCGCACGTAATTGAATTCGGCCGACTCATCCGCCGATGCCGCGAGCAGCGCGGCTTCGGCCAGCAGCTTGGTCTGTAGCGGCATCAAATCGCGGAAGATGCCGGACAGTGTGATCACGACATCGATGCGCGGGCGTCCGAGCTGCTCCAGCGGGATCAGCTTGGCGCCGCAGAGACGGCCATAGCTGTCATGGCGCGGTTCGGCGCCCATCAGCCACATTGCCTGCGCGATCGGCCCGCCCTCGGTCTTGAGATTGTCAGTGCCCCACAGCACCAGCGCGATCGTCTCCGGCAGCGTGTGACCCTCGCCGGCATGGCGGGCCAGCAGCCGCGCCACCTGGCGCTCGGCATCCTTGAGCGCGAAGGCGCTGGGGATGCGGAACGGATCGAAGCCGTGGAGATTGCGCCCCGTGGGCAGCACGTCGGTGTTGCGCAAGAGATCGCCGCCCGGCACCGGGCGGATGTAGCCGCCGTCGAGCGCATGCACGATCGCGGGCGTCTCGTTGTCAGTCGCCAGCAAGCGGTCGAGTTCGGTACGCTTGGCTGTGTCGGTGATCCCTGCGAGATCGAGCAGCTCGGCGCGCTGCTCCGCCGGCGGCGGCGAGCCGACGACGTGCAGGCCGTGCGGGATCAGCGAATATTCCAGCTCCAGCACGCTGGCCGACAGCGCGGTGATCCTGGCGTTGCGCTCATCGCCCCAGGCCGGCTCCGCGGCGGCGAGATCGACGGTCGCCGCCTGAGCCTGGATCAGCGCCGCACTGTCCTCCCTCAATTGATCAGTGGCGTCAGGCGACAGATTGCGCCAGGCATCGAGCGAGGACTTCAGGTCGGCGAGACCCTTGTAGAGGCCGGCGCTGGTGATCGAGGGCGTGAGATAGCTGATCAGGGTCGCGCCGCCCCGGCGCTTGGCGAGCGCGCCCTCGGACGGATTGTTGGACGCGTAGATGTAGAAGTTCGGCAGGTCGCCGATCAGCCGCTCCGGCCAGCATTCTGCGGACAGCCCGGCCTGCTTGCCCGGCATGAATTCGAGCGCGCCATGGGTACCGAAATGCAGCACGGCATGCGCGCGGAAGTCCTCGCGCAGCCAGCGATAGAACGCTGCGAACGCATGCGTCGGCGCGAAGCTGCGCTCGAACAGCAACCGCATCGGATCGCCTTCGTAGCCGAAGGCGGGCTGCAGGCCGACGAACAGATTGCCAAACTGCTCGCCGAGCACCAGGAGGCTCGCGCCATCGGTCTGATGACGGCCGGGCGCCGGGCCCCACTGCTTCTCGATCTCGGCCAGATGACGTTCGCGCCGGACATGCTGATCGACCGGAATGCGCGCCGCGACATTTGCGACGGTGCCGAAGCGCTCGGCATTGCCTTTGAGCACACGGTTGCGCAGCGCGTCCACAGTATCCGGGACGTCGATCGTGTAGCCTGCCGCACGCAGCGATGTCATCACATTGTGCAGCGACTCGAACACCGAGAGATAGGCCGCGGTGCCGGCGCTGCCGCCGTTCGGCGGGAAGTTGAACAACACCACGCCGAGCTTCCGCTCGGCGCGCGCCGAGCGGCGCAGCTCGACGAGCCTCGCGACCCGCGCGGCGAGTTGCGTCGCACGCTCCGGCAGTGAGGCCATGTCACGGCCGGCATCGGCCATCGCCGACCGGCCGCCGAACACGGTCGGGCCGACGGCGCCGTCGAGCTCGGGGATCGCGACCATCATGGTGGCTTCGACCGGCGTCAGACCGCGCGCGTCGTCGTGCCACTGCTCGACGGTCTGGAACTCCAGCGGATGCGCCGCGATCAAGGGCACATCGAGCCCGGCCATGACCTGCTCGGCCGCACGCGCGTCATTATAGGCGGGACCGCCGACCAGCGAGAAGCCGGTGAGCGAGATCACCGCGTCGACCGTGGCGACACCGTCCTTCTGGAAGTAACGCGCGATGGCGGGGCGCGAGTCGAGCCCGCTGGCGAACACCGGCACCACGGCGAGCCCGCGCGCCTCCAGCGCCGCGATCACACCATCATAATGCCCGGTGTTGGCGGCGAGCAGATAGGAGCGCATCAAGATCACGCCGACGCGGCCGACCGCCTTCGATGTGGTGGGCAGCTCGTCGGCGCGTTCCACGATCCGCTGCGGCAGACGCGGGTGGTAGAGACCGACATCCGGATAGGTCACCGGCTCGGCGGCATTCAGCCTGCCGCGCAGCGAGGCGCGCGGCCCGTCGGCGTAGCGGCCGACCAGGAAGCGCACCATGTTCGCAAAATTCTGCTCGGAGCCGGCGAGCCAATATTGCAGCGTCAGGAAGTAGGCGCGCAGGTCCTGCGCGGTGCCAGGGATGTAGCGCAGCAGCCGCGGCATCCGCTGCAGCATCTTCATCTGGCCCTGGCCGCTGGAAGAGCCTGAGCGGTTGCTGCCGCGCAGCCGCTTCAAGAGGCCGAGCACGCCGGTGGCCGAGCCCGACATCGTCAGCTTGCCGAGACGGGTCAGGCGCACGACCTCGCCGGCCGACAGGCAGCCGATCATGGCGTCGCAGTGGTCGCGGCGCGCCGCCAGCGCGGGCAGCACCGGCTGGATGTGGTCCTCCATGAACAGCATGGTGGCGACCACGATGTCGCCGGTGGCGATGTCGTCGAGGCAGTGCGCGAGCGCGTTCGGATTGCAGCCCCACTCGTCGGCCGCGTGAACCTTGAGATCGAGACCGGGCAGCTCTGCCTGCAATGTCGTGCGTGCACGCACGGCAGCCGAGGCGAGATGGCTGTCCATCGTCACGATCACCACCCGGATGGGTGTGACGTCAGCGACCGAAATGCGCTTTGGCATCGTACAAGGTCTCGAGCGTGATCAGGTTGACGTTGCGCTCGCGCGCGAACCGTTCGGTGTTGCGGCGCGCCTTGCCGCGCACGAAGAAGGGAATCTTGGTCAGCTCGCGCTCGGCGTCGGAGGCCCAGGCGAGTTCAACGGATGCGACGGTTTCAACGACTCGCAGGTGCGGCTGCTGTGGCGGAGCCGCCGGCGCGGCACCGAGATGCGACGGCGCGTGATCGGCGAATTCGTGATCCTCGCGGAACATGCCGAGCAGATGCTCCTCCAGACCCATCATCAGCGGATGAACCCAGGTGTCGAACAGCACGTTGGCGCCTTCGAAGCCCATCTGCGGCGAGTAGCGCGCCGGGAAATCCTGCACGTGGCACGGCGCCGAGATCACAGCGCAGGCAATGCCGAGCCGCTTGGCGATGTGGCGCTCCATCTGCGTGCCGAGCACGAGCTCGGGACGCAGCTCGCTGACGCGGGCCTCGACTTCGAGATAATCGTCGGTGATGACAGGCTCGACGGCATAGAGCGCGGCGGCTTCGCGGATCTCGCGAGCGAATTCGCGGGCATAGGTGCCGAGGCCGACGACCTCGAAGCCGAGCTCCTGCGTGGCGACGCGCGCCGCGGCCACTGCGTGGGTGGCATCGCCGAAGATGAAGACGCGCTTGCCGGTGAGATAGGTCGAATCGACCGAGCGCGAATACCACGGCAGCCGGCTCTCGTTGCGCGCCAGAACCGGAGCCGCATCGACGCCGGCGAGGCCTGCGACCTCCGCAATGAAGTCCCGCGTCGCGCCGACGCCGATCGGGATCGTGCGCGTGAAAGGCTGGCCGAACTGGCGATGGAGCCATTGCGCCGTCGTCAGCGCGATCTCGGGATAGAGCACGATGTTGAAATCGGCTTGAGGAAGGCGAGCGAGATCGGCCGGCGTCGCGTTCCACGGCGCGACCACGTTGATCTCGATGCCGAGCTCCACAACCTGCCTGGTCACTTCCGCGAGGTCGTCGCGATGACGGAAGCCGAGAGCCGTCGGACCAAGCAGGTTGCAGACTGGACGGGCGCCTGTCTTCCTTTCACGGCGGGGGGAGCCATCAGCGGAAGACGCAGCCAACGCCCGTACAATCCGGTAGAACGTTTCCGAAGCGCCCCAATTCTCCTTGCGCTGATAGGCCGGCAGCTCGAGCGGGATCACCGGAATCGGAAGCTTCAACGCCAGCGCAAGACCGCCGGGATCGTCCTGAATCAGCTCGGCCGTGCAGGACGCGCCGACCAGCATCGCGGCCGGCTGGAAACGCTCATAGGCCGCGCGTGCCGCGCTCTGCAGGAGATCCGCGGTGTCGCCGCCGAGATCGCGCGCCTGGAACGTGGTGTAGGTGACCGGCGGCCGGCGGTCGCGCCGCTCGATCATCGTGAACAGGAGATCGGCGTAGGTGTCGCCCTGCGGCGCATGCAGCACGTAGTGCACGTCGCGCATCGCGGTCGCAATGCGCATCGCTCCGATGTGCGGCGGTCCTTCATAGGTCCAGACCGACAGCTGCATCTCACACCGCCAGTCTGGTTTGCCGCAGCAAGGGCCGCGCGAACAGCTCGGCGAGATCGCCGGCCTGCTCGAACCCCTGAATCGGCGTGAAGATCAGCTCGATCGACCATTTGGTGGTGAGACCCTCGGCCTCCAGCGGATTGGCGAGGCCGAGCCCGCAGACGACGAGATCCGGCCGCGCGGCGCGGCAACGATCGAGCTGGCGCTCGACATCCTGGCCCTCGCTGAGCTGCGTGCCATCAGGCAGCAGCGCCAGCTCGGAGTCGAGATGCTCGCGGTGCAGATAGGGCGTGCCGACCTCGATCAGCTCCATGCCGATCTCGCGCGCCAGGAAACGCGCCAGCGGGATCTCGATCTGCGAATCCGGAAACAGGAAGACGCGCTTGCCGGCGAGCTGCGCGCGGTAGCGCGCCAGCGCGCGCTCGGCCCGCGCCTTCAGCGGCGCGATGGTCCGCTCGACATGGGCGCGCGACACGCCGAAGGCGTCGGCCGCGGCTGCGAGCCACAGCGCCGTGCCTTCGCCGCCGAGCGGGAATGGCGCCGCAATCCTGCGGCAGCCACGTTCCTCCAATGCGCGTGCGGTGTCGCCGAGGAAGGGTTGCGCCAGCAGCACCCGCGTTTGCGGGCCGATCGCCGGCAGCTCCGACGAGCGCCGCGGCGGCAGGAACGCAACCTGATCGATGCCGAGCGCCGCAAAAGTCCGCCTGAACTGATCCTCGACGACATCGGCGAGCGCGCCGACCACGAGCAGCGACGGTCGCGCGCCGCGATCGGCGGTGGGGAGTACCGGCACGAGCGACGCGAGGCAGGCATCCTCGCCCTGAGTGAACGTCGTCTCGATGCCGCTGCCGGAGTAGTTGAGCACGCGCACATCAGGCGAAAAGCGCTGCGACAGCCGCAGCGCCGCGCGTGACAGGTCGAGCTTGATCACTTCCGACGGGCAGGAGCCGACCAGGAACAACAGCTTGATCTCGGGACGGCGCGCCAGCAGTTGACCGACGATGCGGTCGAGCTCGTCATTGGCGTCGACGAGCCCGGCGAGATCGCGCTCCTCCATGATCGCGGTGGCGAAGCGCGGCTCCGCGAAGATCATCACGCCGGCGGCCGACTGGATCAGATGCGCGCAGGTGCGCGAGCCGACGACGAGGAAGAACGCGTCCTGAATCTTTCTGTGCAGCCAGACGATGCCGGTCAGGCCGCAGAACACCTCGCGCTGGCCGCGCTCACGCAGCACGCCGTCCGGCGAAGCAGGTGGTTTCACGGCACAGGCTTGTGCATGAGCATTCATGACGCGCGCTCCGCACGGGACGTCGCCGCCATCGCCTCGTCCTGCAGCCGCGCCGCGCGCAGCTTGAGCAGGAATTGCGCGGCGTTGATCGCGTAGGCGGCGTAGGCGGCGAGCACGAGCAGCATCTGCTGCTGGGCGCTGCCGACATGGCCGATGATCGCAGCCAGATAGGCCGTATGCAGCGCGATCACCAGCATCGAGAACACGTCCTCCCAGAAGAAGGCCGGTGCGAACAGATAACGCCCGAACACGACCCGCTCCCAGATCGAGCCGGTGATCATGATGGTGTAGAGCAGCGCCGTCTTGAGAACGACGGAGGCGGTCGCGAGCCACAGCCCCTCGCCGGTCGCGAGATAGCGCGCCACGAGGCCGAGGCTGATCAGGAAGACGAGAAATTGCAGCGGCGCCAGAATGCCCTGCACCAGAGTCCATGGCGTGGCGTCGCGCCGGCGCTTTTCCTCAGCCGTGTAAAGCGCTTGCCGCTTTGCACGCGACGCCGGGTCAGGCGTGAAGCAGAGCTGGCTCCAGAGCGACGGATCAGTGGCGGATGTGAACTGCGCATCACACGATGTGTAAAGATGATTTGACAACATCGGTGCCCAGTGATGCGATGACGACAACCACAGGGGGATTGGTGGTGCACCGCACTCGGTCTGATCAACGTCACGTTGTGCAGTTCGCAGGTGGCGCATCGCAAATCCCCGAGTGCGAGCCCGATGGGGAAACGCTAGACCTGGGCAGGAAGAGTGTCAATCAAAATTGACGTCAAATAATATTGACGCAACGAGTGACGTGCGCTCATATGGAGGGGAGGCGCTTATGACCGAGCTCAATGAGACAGCCCGATTTCCGCGAGCCCGCTTTCGGACGAAGCGTGGGCAGCCCGGTTTTCGTTCGCCTGCATCGCCGCGCATCATCGCGCCGCTGCGCAACACACGTCATCCCCAACTCAACGACGCGATCGAAGCCGAGATCATTCCGCGACTCGTGATGGCCCATGCCTCCGCGCTGGAACGCGTCCCGGCCATCATCACGGCGTCGGCGCAGGAGGCGGCTGATTTCGCCGAACTCGTGCTGGATGCGGACGATGTTGGCGCAGTGGCCGCCATCCAGGCGCATCGCGATCACGGCGAGACCCTGGAGCGCATCTATCTCGATCTCCTGGTCCCCACCGCGAACCATTTGCGCCATCTGTGGGCGGACGACGAGCGCGACTTCGCCGACGTCACGCTCGCGCTGTGGCGGCTGCAGCAGCTGCTGCGGCATTTCAGCTCGGCCTTCTGCGCCGAGCTCGCGGTCGCGCCCGCAGGACTGCGCGTGCTGCTGACCACGGCGCCGGGCGACAGGCGCGAGCTGGGCCACATGATGTTCGGTCTCGTGCTGGCGGGCGAGTTCTTCCGTCGCGACGGCTTCGACACCTGGATCGAGCCGGACACGGCCGATCGCGGCTTCGTCGAGACGCTTCGCTCGCAGTGGTTCAACGTCGTCGAGTTCTTCGCCACCAGCGACAGGAAGCTTGACGATCTCGCCTCAAACATAAGGATGGTCCGGCGCGAGTCCTCCAACCAGGACGTCGGCGTGCTGGTCTGCGGTCCTGCTTTTATTGAACGGCCTGAACTCGTTCTCCTGGTCGGTGGCGACGGTGTCGTCTCCGATCCGAGCAGAGAGGCTTCGCAAGCCCGGCACGTCGTCAGTCTTCTGACCGAACGGCGATAGCTGAGGGTGCAGTGAAGATGAATGCTGGAACGAGACTTGCCGCGCGAAGGCTCCTTGACTGGGAGGACAACGGCGTTGGTGAGGGCGTTCAGAGCTCCGAAAGAGTCGCTTGGCGACCTCAATGCGGACGTTGCGGGCATGCTGGTGGCCGCAGCGTCCGACATTGCGCTCGCGCTCGACGCCGACGGCAACATTCAGGACCTGGCTTTTCAACAAGCCGGCCTGCCGCTTGAACTGAGAAACACAGACGCGTGGATCGGCCGATCCTGGCAAGCAACAGTGTCCGAGGAAAGCCAGACAAAGCCAGAGCTGCTGCTCGCCGAAGCCTCCCAGCGCAAGGTGTCGCGCTGGCGCGAGGTGCGTTATCCGGCCGCGCGCGGGCCTGACATCCCGATCCTGTTCGCGGTGGTGGCGATCAAGGGCGCGGCGCGCTTCATCGCGGTCGGCCGCGACGTGCGCGCCACCGCCGCGCTCCAGCAGAAGCTGATCGAGGCGCAAGTTGCCATCGAGCGCGACTATTCGCGCATGCGCAACGCCGAATCGCGCTACCGGATCCTGTTCCAGATCACGTCGGAGCCGGTCCTCATCGTCGATGCGGTGAGCCATCGCATCGTCGAGGCCAACCCGGCCGCGGCCGCCCTGCTCGATCACGGCGCCGTCAATCTGATCGGCAAGCTGTTTCCCGATGCGCTGCTGCTCGACGACATGGCGATGTCGCAATCCCTGTCGCTGGCGATCCGCTCGCAGGGCAAGATCGAACGCGCCAGGATCCGGCTCGACGGCGGCCGCGACTATCTGCTCGACGGCACCTTCTTCCGGCAGGACAACGCGTCGCTGTTCCTGCTGCGGTTCTCGCCGCTGGCCACGCAGCCTGCACTCCCGAAGAGCTCCGACGTCAACACCCAGCTCGTGCAGTTCGTCGAATCGGCCCCCGACGGATTCGTCATCACCGACATGGACGGCCGCCTGCTGCACGCCAACGCCACCTTCCTGCAGCTCGCGCAGATCGAGAACATGCACCAGATCCTGGGCGAGACGATCGACCGCTGGATCGGCAAGTCGGCGATCGATTTCTCGGTCATGCTGACCAATCTGCGCCAGCATGGCAGCGTGAAGCTGTTCTCCAGCGTCGTCCGCGGCGAGCACGGCTCGCCGGTCGACGTCGAGATCTCCGCCAGCACGGTCGGGGCGCCCGGCCAGGCCAGGCTCGGCTTCACCATCCGCAATGTCGGGCCGCGCATCTCCGGCGACGGCGGCGACCACGGCTACATTCCACGCTCCCGTGAGCAGCTCGCCGAGCTGATCGGCCGCGTGCCGCTCAAGGAGCTGGTGCGCGAGACCACCGACGTGATCGAGCGGATGTGCATCGAGACGGCGCTCAAGCTGACCGGCGACAACCGCGCGACCGCGGCCGAGATGCTCGGCCTCAGCCGGCAGAGCCTCTACGTCAAGCTGCGGCGCTATGGCCTTGCCGAGCCGAGCGAAGAAGACAGCCAGTTGGAATAGGTGGAACAGCTGCAATGACCGAGATCGCGCCCGTCCCGATCGCTCCAAGGATTCCTTCAAGGCTTCAGCCCTCGGCCGTTCTCGAGCTGTTGAAGCCGATCACCTGGTTTCCGCCGATCTGGGCGTTCGGCTGCGGTGTGGTGTCGTCAGGCGCGCCGCTGGCGACGCGCTGGCCGATCGTGATCGCGGGCCTCGTGCTCGCCGGGCCGATGGTGTGCGCCACCAGCCAGGCCGTCAACGACTGGTTCGACCGCCATGTCGATGCGCTCAACGAACCGGACCGCCCGATCCCGTCGGGCCGCATTCCCGGACGCTGGGGTCTCCATATCGCGCTGATCTGGACGGTGCTGTCGCTTGGCGTCGCCACCCTGCTCGGCACCTGGGGCTTTGCCGCGGCGGCGCTCGGCCTTGCGCTCGCCTGGGCCTACAGCGCGCCGCCGATCCGGCTGAAGCAGAACGGCTGGTGGGGCAACAGCGCCGTCGGCCTCTGCTATGAAGGACTGCCCTGGATCACCGCGGCGGCGATCATGAGCGCGCAGGCGCCGTCCTGGCCGGTGCTCTCGATCGCCCTGCTGTATAGCGCCGGCGCGCACGGCATCATGACCCTGAACGACTTCAAGTCGATCAATGGCGATCGCGTCAGCGGCGTCAATTCGCTGCCGGTGCTGCTCGGGCCCGAGCGCGCCGCCCGCCTCGCCTGCATCACGATGGCGCTGGCGCAGGTCGCGGTGCTCGTGCTGCTTATCGTCTGGAGCCGACCGGCCCATGCCGCGATCGTCGCAGCGCTGATCGCGGCCCAGCTGGTGCTGATGCGGCGCTTGATGACGAATCCGCGCGAGCTCGCGCCCTGGTACAACGGGACCGGCGTGCTGCTCTACGTGCTGGGCATGCTGGTTACGGCCTTCGCGCTGGCGGGGTTGCCGGCATGAGCAGCGCTGCGCTCGCTCCTCTGTCCTGGGTCGGCATCGTCAGGCTGGGCCTTGTGCAGACCGCGCTCGGCGCGGTCGTGGTGCTGACTACCTCGACCTTGAACCGCGTGATGGTGATCGAGCTCGCTCTGCCGGCCATGATCCCCGGCCTCCTGGTCGCGATCCATTACGCGATGCAGGTGCTCAGGCCCTGGCTCGGTCATGGCTCCGACGTCGGCGGGCGTCGTTTCGCCTGGATCGTCGGCGGCATGGCCGTGCTCGCCGCCGGCGGCCTGCTGGCCGCCGCCGCCACCGCGCTGATGGCAACGCATCTCGCTCTCGGGCTCGCGATCGCCGTGCTCGCCTTCATCATGATCGGCATCGGCGTCGGCGCCGCCGGCACCTCGCTGCTGGTGTTGCTCGCCAAGCGCACCGCGCCGGCGCGGCGCAGCGCCGCCGCCTCGATCGCCTGGATCATGATGATCACCGGCTTCATCGTCACGACCGCGGTGGCCGGCAAGGCGCTCGATCCGTTCTCCGGCGAGCGGCTGATGCTGGTGTCCGGCACGGTGTCGGCGATCGCCATGGTGCTGACCTTGCTGGGCGTCTGGGGGATCGAGCAGCCCGACGCGTCTCCTCACACGACCTCCGGCGCCGCGAATCGCTCCGGCTTCATGGAGGATTTCCGCGAGATCTGCCGGGAGCCGCAGGCGCGACGGTTCGCGATCTTCATCTTCGTCTCGATGCTCGCCTACAGCGCGCAGGACCTCATCCTGGAGCCGTTCGCTGGCAGCGTGTTCGGCATGACGCCGGGCCAGACCACGCAGCTCTCCTCGGTGCAGCACATGGGCGCGCTGATCGGCATGATCCTGATGCCGGCGATGGCGAGCCTGCATGCCGATTGGCGGACGCGGCCGCAGCCCTGGATCATCGGCGGCTGCCTCGCCTCGGCGCTGGCGCTGCTCAGCCTGGTCGCCGCCGCCACTGTCGGCCCGGCCTGGCCGCTACGCGCGTCCGTGCTGCTGCTCGGCATCACCAACGGCGTCTACGCCATCGCCGCGATCGGCGCGATGATGAACATGGTCAGCGAAGGCCGCGACAATCGCGAGGGCACGCGCATGGGCCTGTGGGGCGCCTCGCAGGCGATCTCGTTCGGCATCGGCGGCTTCGTCGGCACCGCGGCGGCAGACGCTGCGCGTCACCTCATGCCGTCGACCGCCTCGGCCTACGCGGCGGTGTTCGCCGCCGAAGCCGCCTTGTTCGTTCTCTCCGCCTGGCTCGCGATCTGGATCAAGCGCCCGCGCGAGCAGACGTCGCCGCTTCAGCCACAGCCGGCCAACCAGGGAGCCTGACCGATGAGCCCCTCCTCCAGCCCCGAGACCTTCGACGCGGTGATCATCGGCGGCGGACCGGCCGGCGCAACGGCCGCGAATGATCTGGCCCGTCACGGCCATCACGTGCTGCTGCTCGACCGAGCCGGCCGCATCAAGCCGTGCGGCGGCGCCATCCCGCCGCGGCTGGTCGCCGAGTTCGAGATTCCCGACCATCTGCTGGTGGCCCGAATCTCGTCCGCCCGCATGGTGTCGCCGAGCAACCGGGACGTCGACATGCCGATCGACGGCGGCTTCGTCGGCATGGTCGATCGCGAGCATTACGACGAGTGGCTGCGCGCACGCGCGGCGGAAGGCGGCGCGATCCGCCGCACCGGAACCTTCAGCCATATCGCGCGCGACGACGACGGCAGGTCGGTGGTGCACTACGTCCGGCGCATGGACGACGGCAGCGTGCGCGAGGACAGCGTGCGGACGCGCGCCGTGATCGGCGCCGACGGGGCGGTCTCGGCCGTGGCGCGCCAGTGCATCCCCGAAGCCGGCGAGATGCGCTACGTGTTCGCGTATCACGAGATCATCCGCTCGCCGGACCGCAGCCATCCGGTGTTCGATGCCGCGCGGTGCGATGTCGTCTATCGCGGCCGGCTGTCGCCGGACTTCTACAGCTGGGTGTTTCCGCACGGACCGACCACCAGCATCGGCACCGGCAGCGCGCATAAAGGCTTTTCGCTGCGGGGCTCAGTCGCCGAATTCCGCAAGGCTGCCGCGCTCGACGATCTCGACACCATCCGCCGCGAAGGCGCGCCGATCCCGCTGAAGCCGCTGTCGCGCTGGGACAATGGCCGCGACGTCGTGCTGGCCGGCGATGCGTCGGGCGTGGTGGCCCCGGCCTCCGGTGAAGGCATCTATTACGCGATGGCTGGCGGCCGCGCGGCCGCCGACGCCGTTGCCTTGTTCCTCAAGACCGGCGATGCAGCCGCCCTGGCGACGGCCCGCAGATCCTTCATGCGCAGGCATGGCGCCGTGTTCTTCATCCTCGGTCTGATGCAGCGCTACTGGTACACGAGCGATGCCCGCCGCGAGCGCTTCGTCGCGATCTGCCGTGACAAGGACGTCCAGCAGCTGACCTGGGACGCCTACATGAACAAGGAATTGGTCCGCGCCAAGCCGCTGTCGCATGTGCGCATCTTCTTCAAGAACATCGCGCACCTCACCGGGCTCGCGAGGGCGGCGTAGCGGCTCGCGCGATGGATGAGCTGTTTCACAGCCCGCATCTGGTCGACCTGATCCTAACGGTGGTCGCGGTGGAGCTTGCGGCCGTGACGTGGATCTGGCAGCGCCACCGCCGCGGCATCAGCCCGCTCGCGCTGCTGCCCAATCTGCTCGCCGGGGTGTTCCTGCTGCTGGCTGTACGTTGCGCGCTGACCGGGGCGCCGTGGTTCTGGCTCGCCGGCTGCCTCGCCGCCTCCGGCCTCGCCAACGCGGCTGATCTCAGGCAGCGGTGGCGTTGAGGCATATCGCCTCTTCAAATGACTCATGCGCTCGGCCCGCGCAAACCCAGCTGACGCAAGCCGGCTGCCAAGGGCACCCACAGCTGTCGTCCCGGCGAACGCCGGGACCCATAGCCACCGGCAACTATCGGTTTCACAGAAGGCTCAACGCGCAGCGTGCCCCAAGGGAGATCACGCGGTATGGGTCCCGGCGTTCGCCGGGACGACACGGGTGCGTGCGGAAGGTGCGCGGGCAACCGCTCAGAACCTGAGCGCGGTACCGACGCCGCTCACTTCTTCTCAGAGAACGTCTTCAGATACGCGATGACGTCCTTGCGCTGCTGCTCGTTGGCGAGCTTGAACACCATCTTGGTCGAGCCGGTCGCCTGATCCGCCTTGCCCTTGTCGGTGAGGAACTTCTTCAGGAAGGCGTTGGGATCCGGGAGGTATGCGAAGATATTGTCCTCGGTCCAGACGAGCCCCGCCTCGCCGGCATGCTTGTTCAGCTCCGAATAGGCAAAGCCCGGATAGGTCCCGGTGGGCCGGCCGACGACGCCGGTGAGTACCGGACCGACGGCGTTCTTCGCCTCCGGTCCGATCCGGTGGCACGTCATGCACTGCTTGAAGACCTGCTCGCCCTTGGCAGCGTCCCCGCCGTCCAACGCGAACGCGGCGCCCGCCGACATGGCAGTCATGACCGCTGCAACCAAACCCGATCGAAGCATATGCGACCTCCCGATGCGTCGTTTTTGTTAGCCCATGTGATTTGCTCCTTACAGGTAACAGTGTCACGTGATCTTGTCATGCCTGGTTCAGGCGAAAGTGAGCGAATAAGTCGCAGCTCGAACATGCAATAGGCGCAGGGATACCAACGAAAGAAGGATGCTCTGAAATAAGCCTTGACAGCGAGCGCCCTGCATGGGCTAACGACATTCTCAAGACTCTCAATACGTTAGCGGGATGGGGCGCAACACCTTCAAAATGCGCGCCAAATGAACTGGCCGCGATCCCCCGAGCGTCTCAAGAGGGTGCCAAAGATAACGGGTGCCAAGACCATGGCCGAGTTTCACGGTCCACGACCCGACGTGACATTGCTGCTGGACATGGACGGCGTGATCCGTGAGGCGACGCTGTCGCCGAACATGTCAGCCGAGAATGTCGACATCTGGCTCGGCCGTCCCTGGTCCGAGATCGTCGATGATGCGAGCGAGAAGATCGAGCGCATCATGCAGGACACCAAGCGGACCGGCATTTCCGCGTTCCGGCAGATCACGCAGCGGTTCCCGAGCGGTCTCGAGCTGCCGATGGAATTCACGACCGTGCTGCTCGGCGGCCGGGCCGGCATGCTGGCGATCGGCAAGAATCTGCAGGCGGTCGCGGAGCTCCAGGCCCGGCTGATCTCGGCCCAGCAGACCATCGAGCGCGACTACTGGAAGCTGCGCGAGATCGAGACGCGCTACCGCCTGGTCATCGAGGACTCCAACGAGGCTGTGCTGCTGACGAAGGTGTCAGATCTGCGCATCGTCGAAGCGAATCGGACGGCGGCGGCCGCGCTCGGCGTTTCAAGCCGTCGCCGGGACAATCTGGTGGGCCGCGAGTTCCTGCAGGAGATCCCGCAAAAGGATCGCGAGCCGGTAGAGCTGATGCTGAGGCGCGTCCGCGACCAGGGCAAGGCGCCGGGCATCGTGATTCACCTCGGCCACGACACCGCACCCTGGATGCTCCGGGGGTCGCTGATGACCAGCGAGACCGCGCCGATGTTCCTGCTGCAGATGGCGCCGATCGGCAAGGCCGCGCAGCCGGGCCCGCTCCCCGACGATCCCGAAGCGCTGATCGACAATCTTCCCGATGCCGTCATCAGCATCGATGGCACCGGTGCCATCAAGCGGGCCAATCGGGCCTTCCTGGAGCTGGTCGAGGTCGGATCGAAAGAGGCGCTGATCGATGAGAAGCTGAGCCGGTGGCTGACGCGCCCCGGCGCCGACCTTTCGGTGCTGATCTCCAACGTCGAGCGCCATGGAGCCGTCCGGCTGCTGTCGACCACGATCCAGGGCGAGCTCGGGACCGAGACCGAGGTCGAGATCTCGGCTGCCGCCCATGGCCTCGACGGCCAGCGCCGGATCGGCCTGGTGTTGCGCAACATCGCCAGGCGGTTGTCGCCCGCGGCGGAGCATGACAATCTGCGGGTCGCCCTCGCGGGCCTCAATGAATCCGTCGGCAAGACACCGTTGCGCGACCTGGTGAGGAGCACGGTCGAAGTCGTCGAGCAGCATTACGTCCGCGCTGCGCTCGAGCTCGCCAACGGGAACCGGACGTCGGCTGCCGAAATTCTCGGCCTCAGCCGCCAGAGTCTTTACGCCAAGCTCGATCGGTATAATCTGAGCCAACTCGAAGAAAGCGACGAGGAAACCGAAAAGGGGAGATAGTTGCCCGTTCCGCTGACAACGCCGGCCTTCGGCCACGCTACTCTTGCGGATTGCGAGCGTGAACAGATTCATCTCGCAGGCTCGATCCAGCCGCACGGCATTCTCCTGGCGGTCAAGGAGCCCGACAACATCGTCATCCAGGCCAGCACCAATGCGGCCGTCTTCCTCAACACCGGCTCCGTGGTCGGCCGTCCCTTGCGCGATCTTGGCGGCGACCTGGCCCTGCAGATCCTGCCGCATCTCAACAGCCCCCTCCATCTGGCTCCGATGACCCTGCGATGCACCGCCGGGGCGCCGCCGCGCCGGGTCGACTGCACGCTTCACCGACCCTCGAATGGCGGGCTGATCGTCGAGCTGGAGCCGGCGACGAAGACGACCAACATCGCGCCTGCGCTCGACAGCGCCTTCCACCGCATCACCTCGGCCTCATCGTTGCTCGGCCTGTGCGACGAGACGGCGAACATCTTCAGGGAGATCGCCGGCTACGACCGCGTCATGGTCTATCGCTTCGACGAGGACGGCCATGGCGAGGTCTTGTCGGAGCGGCGGCGGCCGGATCTGGAGGCCTTTCTCGGCAACCGCTATCCGGCATCCGACATTCCGCAGATCGCGCGCCGGCTCTACGAGCGCAACCGCGTGCGCCTCCTGGTCGACGTCAACTACACGCCAGTGCCGCTGCAGCCGCGCATCTCGCCGCTCAACGGCCGCGACCTCGACATGTCCCTGAGCTGCCTGCGCAGCATGTCGCCGATCCACCAGAAATACCTGCAGAACATGGGCGTCGGCGCGACGCTGGTGTGCTCGCTGATAGTCAGCGGAAGGCTGTGGGGACTGATCGCCTGCCATCACTATGAGCCGCGCTTCGTGCCGTTCGACATTCGCGCGGCAGGCGAGGCGCTGGCCGAGACCTGCGCGATCCGGATCGCGGCGCTGGAGAGCTTTGCCCAAAGCCAGTCCGAGCTGGTCGTGCGCCGGCTGGAGCAGCGGCTGGTCGAAGCGGTGTCGCGCGACGGCGAATGGCAGGCGGCGCTGTTCGACGGCTCGCAGTCGCTGCTGCAGCCGCTTGGTGCGAGCGGCGCGGCGCTGCTGTTCGAGGGCCAGGTCACGACCGCCGGCGACGTCCCGTCGACGCAGCGCATCCGCGATCTCGCCGCCTGGCTCGATCGCCGGCGCAACACGCCGGGAGCAGCCCCCGAGGGCTTGACGGCGACCAGCTCGCTGACGCTCGACGAACCGTCCTTTGCCGACATCCGCTCGATCGCCAGCGGCCTGATCGCCGCACCGCTGTCGGCGAGCGAGGGCGAGTATCTGTTGTGGTTCCGGCCGGAGCAGGTGCGGACGGTGACCTGGGGCGGCGACCCGCTCAAGGCCGTCATCATCGGCGACGATCCGTCGGATCTGTCGCCGCGGCGCTCGTTTGCGAAATGGCATCAGCTGGTCGAAGGCAAGTCCGAGCCCTGGTCGAGCGCCGAGCTCGCCTCCGCCCGCGTCGTCAGCGAGACGGTCGCCGACGTGGCGCTGCAGCTGCGTTCGGTGCGCATGGTGATCGCGCAGGACCAGCTCGCCACGATCAGCGCCCAGGTGCTGCGCTCGGAGCAGCCGGTCATCATCGCCGATGTCGAGGGCCGCATCCTGCTGATGAACGAAGCATTCGAGCAGCAGCTGCGCGCCTCGCATCCGCACATCCCGTATCTGCGCGATCTCGGCAGCTACTGCACGGCGCCGGCGGAATTCCGCGCCAATCTCGACGACCTCATGCGCAACAAGCGCAGCTGGCGCGGCGAGCTGACGCTGACCGGCGGCGCCTCGCCGCAACGGCCGTTGATGGTGCGCGCCGACCCGGTGATCGCGCCGTATGATCGCGTGCTCGGCTTCGTGCTGATCTTCTCGGACTTGACCGAGCGCAAGACCGCCGAGGCGGCCCGGGCGCGCTTCCAGGAAGAGATCGACGGCGCCCGCCGCCCGACCCTGCGGCTCGATCAGAGTGCAAGCCTGATCTACAAGGAGCTCGCCGCGTCCACCGTCGAGAACGCGCAGCTCGCCGCGCTGGAGGTGACGCACGGCGCGCAGGCCGGCAGCATGCCGGAGATGCTGGAGAGCATCCGCAATTCGACGACGCGGACGCTGGAGATCCTGGAGCACCTGGTGTGGTATCGCTCGCAGAGCGAGGAGTGAGACCTCGTATTTCGCCTCTGAGCAAGATCTGCAACAAGCCCGACAAATTTTTCTGTTCACGTTCAATCAACAACCCTTCCTTGCGCGGCTACATCGGATATCCTTTGGCGATCAAATCCGAGCCGGGGAGGTGAGGGCAGCGGTCAATGCCGCTCCATCCGAGAGCGGCGAGCGGTCTCATTTATTTCCACGGCGTCAGCGCCTTGCGGAAAAGCAAACGGCCTTGGCGCACGCCGGTCATCGCGACGCAGAGCCTTGAGGACGAAAATGCTGGAACCCCAATTGAAGCCCGACACGATCAAGGTGAATCAGCTTGTGGATGCATATCGGAGCGGTCGGATTGTTATTCCTGAGTTCCAGCGCGAGTATGTTTGGAAGCGGGGCCGTGCACCGTTCTTGATCGATTCGCTGTATCGCGGCTTCCCGATCTCGTCGCTCCTCTTGTGGCAAAGCACGGAGGAGGTACGTGCCAGGCGCAGCGACCCCCGACCAACGCGTGGGACACACATGAGCTGGCTGATTGACGGCCAGCAGCGCGTGATCACACTGTCGCGCGTAATGAATGGAGACGAAGGCATTGACGTCGTCTTCAACCCGGATGAGGACGAGTTCATTCTCGCGAATGCCGCTACGCGCAACGACCGAAACTGGTTTCGTGTAGCAGAACTGCTAGACAATCAGCGCTACCGCGAGATCCGCCGAGGGATGAACGGCGGTCGGATAGCGGATAGACGGGAGGCGAGCTTCGAAAAAGTCCGACTTATCCTGGAATATGAGGTGCCGCTTGTCAGTATGGTAAACCACAGCTTTGACGATGCCGTGCTCGCATTCAATCGGATCAATACTCTCGGCGTGAAGCTCAGAAAGCACGACATCGAAAGTGCTCAGATTGCGGCAAGGCACTCTGGCTTTATCGCCGAGGAGGTAGCGCCATTCATTGATCGCCTGAAAAAACAGGGTTTCACGCGCCTCAGCGTGATGCATCTGTTTCGAGCGTGTGCGTTTGTTGCCAAACCTGATGGACGAAACCGAACTCCCTTACATGAGCTCGAACGCAACGAAGTTCATGCGGCATGGAAGCGGACGGAGCGAGCGACCGAGCTCGCCATAAGTCTCATTCGCAGCGAACTCGGTCTCGTCAACATGGATATCCTTTGGTCCGGTGCTCTGCTGGTTCCCTTGATTGCTTTGTGCGCTATTATGAAGCCGAAGACACGTGATGCTCGCGCCCTGATTGGATGGCTCGCAGTCGCTGCCCTCTTGCATCGGTACAGCGGCTCCGCTGAATCTGCGCTAGATCAGGATCTCCGGGCCTGCCGCGCCGAAGATCCGGTCGGCGCGCTGCTTAAGAATTTACGGCAGCTACGACCATCGCTCGTTGCGCACCCAAACGACTTTTCTGGAGCGATCAATGATCGAAGCGGACTTCTGGCTGTGTACATAGCGTGCATGCAATGCGGCATCTTGGATTTCTATACGGGCGCGAAGGTGCTGTTGCACGATGACATAGACCGTCATCACATTCTTCCCCGTGCTCAATTCCCTGAGAAACACCGCTCCGATGCCGACGTCATTGCGAACATCGCCTTCATCAACGGTGACGTAAATAAGTCGATCGGCCAAGCAGGTCCCGAAGTTTATTTAAAGCGGCTGAAGCGTGACGTTTTGGACAGCCAATGCGTTCCTACCGATGCTTCGCTTTGGGCTATAGATCATGCTACAGAGTTCTGGGCGGAACGGCGACGACTCCTTTCCCAAGCATTCAACGAGTTCGTCCGGAGCGCGCTGCCCCAGCGTCGCGTGGCGAAAGTGCGGAATAAATCATAACTCCACTTACGGCGTTCTCATTGGTAGGTTTCGTATATGGCCCCGACGCAAACGCCATTCGGGGCCAAGAAGAAATGACGCAGGTAAAGAGGAAATTGGAGTGCGCCCTCCTCGGCGAGGGTCTGCCGCTTCGAGATGCTGGCCTCCGTGGCTTCTTCGATCAGCTCGGAAAGACGTCTTGTAGTTCTGGATCCGGGGAGCGACCACTTCCCTGGTGCTGAATCAATCAGACCGCTCGCAATCACGCGGGGGCGTAATTCGAGGAAGTGCTGATCCGGCGTGATGTTGCCGAGCCCGCGCGGGCCTGCAGGACCCATGAAGAGAGCACGGCGCCTCAATTTCAAGCTCCGAAGCCGACGGCCTGCAGAGCCTCCGACAGCGCGATGTTCCGCGTAAACGCCAGGGCCGCCTCTTCGACGATGGCACTATGGTCCGATATCGCGGCGCCCGCCTGTTCTAGTGCGGCGCGATATTCATCCTTGAAGTGCGCAATGTCGGTGATGTCCGGAAACTCATAGAACGACAACATCTGGGCACCCAGATCCAGCGATCGCGCAAGAATGCGCTTGATGATCTGGCCGCCGCTGAGATCACCGAGATAGCGCGTATAAGCGTGCCCCAGTAGCGCGTGCCCCGCTCCCGATCCCGCTTCGCCGATCGTACCGGCATAGGCGATGGCCTCGGGCAGCAGCGGCAGATCGCCGGCATCAAGCTGTGCCAGATCGGCCTTGATCGCAGCACTGCGATGCAGCTCCAGCCGCACGATGCGACCCATCACTGGCGTCCCCTGATGGCGGAGCAGCTCCGCTTCGAGCGTCTCGTAGACCGGCAGCAGATTGCGCAACAACAACGCGTAGGCCTGTCGCGTGCCGCGCCCCCGCAACAGCTCGGCCACGATGCCGGTCCGCTCCGCGGTGACGTGGAGCGTCTTGGTCCGCTCCCGCATCGCTTGCAAAAGACTGGCCGGACGCGTGCTGCGCCCGGCCATATCGATCTGTTCAACTCTGTCCAACATCTCTCGACCTGCAGGACTCAGCGCGGCGGCGCCAGCCCGTGTTTCACGCCCCAGTCGAACCAATTGTCGACGACCGTGCCCGACAGTAGGATACCGATGCCCCCGGTCAAGGTGCAAAGCACGGCGAACCACCAGGCCCAGCGATGGATCGACTCGGCCGTCGCATTGAAGCCCATGGTCCAGCGCCAGAACAGCGCACCACGTTCGAAGGCCGTGCCGCGGTCGACGATCTGCTCGAGCTCACGCTCGCCGCCGTAGCGGCTGATCGCCAGCACCGTCGCGCCATGCATCGCGAACAGCAGCGCCGACCCGTACAGGAAGGCGATCGAGAGCATGTGGAACGGATTGTAGAACAGGTTGCCGTGGGTGATGGAGAAGTTGTTGGTCCAGTCGAGGTGCGGGAAGATGCCGAACGGCACCGCCTCGCTCCAGCTCCCCATGAAGATCGGCCGGATGAAGCCGAGCACCAGATAGAGCCAGATTGCCGACGCGAACGCCCACGACACATGCGTGCCGAGACCGAGCGCGCGGGCGCGGCGATAGGTGCGCGCCCACCACAGCAGGATCGACGTCGTCAGGAAGAAGCCGGCCATCAGCCACCAGCCGCCCTCCTGCAGCGGCGGGAAGATCTGCAGGCCGTATTCCGGCGCCGGCGGCTGCAGGGCCAGCCACGGGAACTGGCGGATGAACTCGAGCGGGCTCCAGTTCACCGATGCCAGCATGTTGAGACCGATGATCTCGATCGCAACGAAGCCCGACATCAGCGACGCGAGGCCGAGAAAGCCGAGATAGACCGGGCCGACCTGGGCATCGCCGAGCTTGCCGAACCAATAGTTGAAGCTGCCCTTGCCGATCCGCTCCCAGACGCCGGGCTCGATCGGGATACCCGGATAGATCGCACTACGAACTTGGATCTGCGTGAAGATGTTCTGGTATTGGGCCATGACGACCTCTCCTTGAACTCATTGCGGCGGCGACCAGATCGGGACGTGGCGCCACCAGTCCCACCAGTCCGACCAGGCATTGCCTTCCGGCATCAGCCAGGCGGGACCGGAGATGACGATGCAGACGGCGCTGAAGAACACCGCCGACAGCGCCAGGAACAGACCGAGGCGATGGATGCCGAGCGTGCCGATGGAGTAGCCGAGGAGATCGCGGAACATGGTGTTTTCATGCTCCGGCGACTTCATCTCCTGGCCCTTGCCCGGGTTGGCGGCCGACAGGATCAGCGAGCCGTGCAGCGCGAGCGCGAGACACGTCGTGAAGAAGAACGTGATCGCGATCATGTGCGCAGGATTGTAGTGGAAGTTGCCGAACTGATAGCCGGTGTTCGACACCCAATCGAGGTGGGTGATGATGCCGTAGGGGAAGGCGTAGCTCCATGAGCCCATCAGCACCGGCCGGATCACCTCCAGCGTGAAATAGGCGAAGATCGCAAAGCCGAAGGCGAAAGGCACGTGATAGCCGATCGCGAGCTTGCGGCAGATCTCGACCTCGCGCAGCGCCCATGAGACGAAGGCGCCGAGCGCACACACCGTGATGAGCTGCCAGAAGCCGCCCTCGGTGAGCGGCGCGAACGACAGCCCGTATTTGGCATCGGGCGGGTTGATGCTGATCTGCCAGAGATTCCACGTCGGTCCGAGCGCCGTGGCGTAGAGGATCAGCGCCACGCCGACGAAGGTGAAGAAGATCGTCGTCACGCCGAAGAAGCCGACGTAGAACGGTCCGACCCAGAAATCGAAGAGGTCGCCGCCGATCAACGTGCCGCCGCGGACGCGGTATTTTCGTTCAAAGCTGAGCATTGCCATCGGTCCTGCCTCCGCTGCCCGTCGCGCGATATGCTACGTGTCGTGTCGTGAATTCGTTGGACGAGAGGATTTGGGAAGCGGGCGAACGGGGTCTGCCGCCGTCGCCCGTCCGCTTCCCTCTGGTCGTCGAGCTGCTAGCTGAGCTTCACCGGCGTTGCCGGATCGGAGATCGACGACGTCTTCGCTGCACGCGGCCCCTCCAGCCAGTTGAACCGGTTGGTGCTGAGCAGGATGAAGTGAATCACCAATGCCAGTCCGAACAGGAACACGCCGAGAGCCACGAGAACCCTGCGGGGATCGAACAACAACCACAAGCGCCACATAGTTTTCTCCTTTCGATCAGGTCAGGTAGGAGAGCGCGAGAGTGGCGTAGTGGGCTGCCCCATCCATCGCCGCCTTGTAGCCAGTCGGCCCGGGCAGCCAGGGACGCCACATCCAGGCGAGAATGTGGGCGACGATCGCAACCGCCGTGAAGACCACAAAGCTCGTCATGAAGATGCTATGGAATTCCCTCGCCTCCGCTTCGGTCAGCCCCGACAGAGAGCCTCCCTTGTTTGGTACGTCCACCATAGTGGTACCTCCTGGTGTTGGCCTTTCGGCCGGATGCCGCCCACCGAGATGAGCGGCGTCGAAGTGTCATCCCGTCGCCGGGATGACATCCGTGCGGCGAGCCGCACGAACTCCTTGCGAACCCAGAGAGCGCACTGACCGCTCTCGAACTTAAAGTCCCATGAAGGACGAGGTCGCGCAGTTCGCGGCCTTGATCCTTGCTTCACCGACGATCGCGCCGAGCGGCGCGGGCCGGTGGCCGGTGATGATGGAGCCGATCCGGCGCAGCACGCCCTCGACCATCAGCACGGCGAAGCACATCGCGTAGACCAGGAGATAGTCGATGCGCTCGCGCGATCTCGGTGCGACGTCACGATCCATGCGTTCGTATAACGACATCGTCCTCTCCCTCTCCGCTATCCCCGCGCCTACGCGGCCTGGCCCGTTGCGAGCTGCGACCGCGCATGCGCGAGAACGTCCTCCGTCACCTTGTCGAGTCCGGCCTGGCGCGCACCGCGCTCGGCGGCGTCGCGCAGCCGCTTGGCCGCCGAGATCCGCACCAGCACCGGCTGGGTCTCGATGATCTGGTCGAGCGCGAGCTTGGCCCCGTCATCCCATGGCAGCTCACGCTCGAGCCGCGCCGGCGTCGCCGCGATCTGGTCGAGCTGGGTTGCGAGCGGCAGGATATTGAACAGCGCATCGAACAGCGCGTTGCAGACCTCCTGCACGACGTAGGTCGCCCCCGCATAGCCCATGAACGGCGTGCCGGTGTGGCGCCGGATCACCGTGCCTGGGAACGAGGCCGGGATGTAGATCGACCGGTTGCCGGCTTCCGCCGCATACATGCGTTCGTTATAGCTGCCGAACAGCACCAGCGGCGGCCGCTCGTGGATGGCCTTGCGGATGGCGTCATTATCGGTCTTGGCGCCGGCACAGCGCGAGATGGCAAAGCTGCAGGGCAGCCCGAGCTCCATCTCCAGGAAATTGCGCAGGCCGCGTGCGTAGGTCTCAGAGGCGACGATGCCGAAGCTCGCGGTGCCGAAGAAGTCCTGCGTCACCGAGCGCCACAGATCCCACAGCGGCTTGATCGTCGTATGCTTCTCCCGGGTGATGAACGGCTCGGGATCGAGGCCGAGCATCTCGCCCAGCGAGCGCAGGAATTTCGTCGTCGAATGCAGCCCGATCGGCGCCTGCAGATAAGGCCGCTCCAGCGTCTCGCACAGCAGGCGACCGAACTCGCGGTACATGCAGATGTTGACGTCGGCATTGACCAGCTTCGGCACGTCGGCGAGATGGCTGCCGAGCGGGAACACCATGTTGATCTCGGCGCCGATGCCTTCGACCAGGCGGCGGATCTCGGCGACATCCGACGGCATGTTGAAGGTGCCGTAGATCGGCCCGATGATGTTGACCCTGGGCTTCTCGCCGTCGGCGCGCGGCTTGCGCTCAGGAATCCGGCGTGGGCCGTATTCGCTCCACAGCCAGCTCAACGCGCGGTTGGCGCTCTGCCACTGGTCCTCGTCGATGGTGCGCGGCAGGAAGCGCTTGATGTTGGAGCCTTCGGGCGTGACGCCACCGCCAATCATCTCGGCGATCGAGCCGGTGACGACCACCGCCGGCAGGTCGGGATCGAGCGCGGCGCGGGCGCGCTTCATCGCCTGCTCGGTGCCCTTCTGGCCGAGCTCGTCCTCGCCTAACCCCGTCACGACGATCGGCAGCTCATGCGGCGGCAGGCCGTCGGTGTAGTGCAGCACCGAGGTCACCGGCAGGTTCTCGCAGCCCACGGGGCCGTCGATGATGACCTGCAGGCCCTTGATCGCGGTGAACGCGTAGACCGCCCCCCAATAGCCGCCGGCGCGATCGTGGTCGAGGATCAGCATCACACCATCTCCTCGGACTTGCGCGCCTTGGCCTGCGCCGCGACCGCCTTGCGGTACTTGTCGCGGAAGTCGGGACGCGCGACAGGGGTGCCCTGCCACACGCCCGCGGTGTCGCCCTCACCGACGCCTTCGAAGAAGTCGCGCATCTCGTCGAAGCGGGCCTTGCCTGAGATCGCCGCGTTGACGACCTGCGCCAGCGAGCCGGCGCCGGAGACGCCGAACAGCGGCCGCGCCGAAATGAGATTGGTGAAGTAGAGCGACGGGATCGCGCGCGCCTTGGCCTTCTGCACGACCGGCGTGGTGCCGATCGCAAGATCCGGCGCGAACTCATCGACCGCCGTGAGATCCTGCTCCAGCGAGGCGCGGTACTGCACGCGCACGCCGCGGCTCTCGAGCCAGGCACAGTCGGCCTCCGACCAGCGCGTGCGCGGACAGGCCGTGCCGACATAGCGCAGGTCGGCGCCGCTCTCGACCAGCAGACGCCCGACCAGCAGCTCCGATCCCTCATAGCCCGACAGCGTGATCCGGCCGCGGATCGGAGTCGCCGTAAGCGCGCCGCGGATCGCCGGCAGCACCGCGTTCTTGGCCGCATCGATCTGCGCGCGCCCGACGCCGCAGACCGCGCCAACGGCCTCCAGCCACTCCGCCGTGCCATCCCAGCCGACCGGCGCCGAGCCGATGATCGGGCGGCCCGCCGCCTCGAACTCACGGATCGAGGCCGTGTAGAACGGATGGATCGCCGCCACGGCCGCGCAGTCCAACGCGCCATACAGCTCGCGCCATTCGCGCGTCGGCACCGCGGGACCCGCGGCGAGACCAAGCGGCGCCAGCATCATGCCGATGCCGACGGGATCGGCCGGAAACATCTCACCTAGCAGCGCGATGGTCGGCCGATCGCCGCGCGGCACGCGTGGCGCCTGCACCGGACCCTGCTCCGCCTCGCGGCGCGCGTAGCTCAGCATCGCGCCGGCGAGCACGTCCTTGGCCTCGGCATGGGTCGGCACGCCAAACCCGGGCACGTCGATGCCGATGACGCGGACGCCGTTGATCTCCTTCGGGAGAATCTGCAGCGGCACGCCCGACGCGGTGGGCACGCAGAGATTGATGATGACGACGCAGTCGTAGTTGGCGGGGTCCGCCAGCTTGAACACGGCCTCGCGGATGTCCTCGAACAGCTTGCCGGTGACCAGCGTCTCGGAATTGAACGGGACGTAGCCGACGCTGCGCCGCGCGCCGTAGAAGTGCGATGTGAAGGTGAGGCCATAAACGCAGCAGGCCGAGCCCGACAGCACCGTCGCGGTGCGCCGCATGCGCAGGCCCACGCGCAGCGAGCCGAACGCCGGGCACATGCTCTGCGGCTGGTCGTGCGGCCCGGCCGGATAGTCGGCCGCGTAGCGCGCCAGCACCTCGCTCTTGCCGGCGGCATCGGCCGCACGCTTGAACTCGGCCTTGCCGGCGTGGCAGCCGAGCGCCTCGGGCTGCGCCGGCAGAAGAGCTGCCGCTGCGCCGCTCTGCGCGCTGATTGCCTGATGGACCACAGGATCGCTCATTGCATTACATTCCGCTCGCCGACCGATCCCATCACACGCTGTCGTAGATCACTTCGAGCGACGGCTTGGCCACCGCGGTGCTGCCGCACATGTCCTCGAGCGTCGCCTGCTCCAGCACCACGTCGCGCCCGACCTCCGAGGCCTTGAACAGCCCGAGAAGACCGTCATGCGTCAGCGGATGCGGATGCCGCGGCGGCGCCTCGGCGACGTTCTGGGCGAGGTGCTCAAACAGCGCCGCCCAGGGCGTGCCGGGGCGGCCGATGATCTGATAGCTCGCGCTCTTGCGGCGGATGTCGTCGTCGGCCGGGATCGAGGCCAGCACCGGAATGCCGGCGGCTTCCGCGAACGCCGCAGCCTCGCCGGTGCCGTCGTCCTTGTTGATGACGATGCCGGCGACGCCGACATTGCCACCGAGCTTGCGGAAATACTCGACCGCCGAGCAGACATTGTTGGCGACGTAGAGCGACTGCAGGTCGTTGGAGCCGACGATGATCACCTTCTGGCACATGTCGCGCGCGATCGGCAGGCCGAAGCCGCCGCAGACGACGTCGCCGAGGAAGTCCAGCAGCACATAGTCGAAGCCCCAATCGTGGAAGCCGAGCTTCTCGATCAGCTCGAAGCCATGGATGATGCCGCGTCCGCCGCAGCCGCGGCCGACCTCGGGCCCGCCAAGCTCCATCGCGAACACGCCGTCGCGCTTGAAGCAGACGTCGCCGATCTTGACCTCCTCGCCGGCGAGCTTCTTCTTCGACGAGGTCTCGAGGATGGTCGGGCAGGCCCGGCCGCCGAACAGCAGCGAGGTGGTGTCGCTCTTCGGATCGCAGCCGATCAGCAGCACCTTCTTGCCCTGCTGCGCCATCATGTAGGACAGGTTGGCGAGCGTGAAGCTCTTGCCGATGCCGCCCTTGCCGTAGATCGCGATGATCTGCGTGGCCTTCTTCGGCGCAGCCGTCACCGGCGCATCCGGCTCGATCGCGGCCTCGGCACGCAAGGCATCCGTCATCGCGGCAAGATTGGCGGTGATCTTGGTCGGGGCGTTCATGCGGCAGCTCTCCAGTCCAGGACCATCTTGAGACATGAGGGATCGTCGAACGCGGTCTGGTAGGCACTCTCCGCGGACAAGGCGTCGGCGTGGTGCGTGATCAGCCCGTCCAGCGACAGCCGACCGGTGTCGATGAGATTGCGCACCGCGAGCAGATCCTCGTGCGTCCATTCGGCGGCGACGCGGATCGCCGCCTCGCGCATGAAGGCCGGCGGGTAGGAGAAGGAGAGCGGCGCGCTGTAGAAGCCGGCGAGGATGATCTCGCCACGTGGCGCCAGGCGAGCAATGAGGCTGTCGAGCAGCCCGGCATCGCCGCTGGCATCGAAGATCAGCCGATAGTCGGGTCTGCTGTCCTCTGAGGGATCGATGACGCGATAGCCCGTCGCACCAACGGCGCGCTCCGGATTGCTTTCCCACACCACGGGCGGATCGCCGCCCATCGCCACGATCAGCCGCGCCAGCAGACGGCCGAGCACGCCATGGCCGACGACGCATTCGGCCTGGCCGTCACCACCGATCGACAATGCATGATAGGCGGTGGCCGCCAGTGCCAGCAGCACGCCGCGCTGGCCCGTCGTCTCATCGATCGCAACAAGGCGCTGTGCGGGAACGTTGAGACGCGAGGCGGCGGCGCCAAACAGGCTCCTGACCTCGCCGAAGCAGCGCGCCGCGCCCGGCACGAACACGCGCTCGCCCTTGCGAAAACCGGAGTTTGGCGCGGCGCGCGCGACGCGGCCCACCGCCTCGTAGCCCGGTACGAGCGGATAGCCCATGCCCGGGAAGGACGGCATCCGTCCCTCGTACAGCAGCCGCTCGGTGCCGGTGCTGATCGCGCTCCATTCGATGTCGACGGTCAGGCAGTCCGGGGCATCCGCCAGCTGCAGCTGTTGCAGCGACAACTCCCTCGGCCTCCCCAGTACGACGGCGATCGCGTCCATAGCCCAACTCCCCGGCGACGCCCGCTTAGTTACGGATGTGAGGTTAGTCCGACTATGGAGAGTGTCAATATATATTTACAGTTTGAGTGTCAGCTTTTCGCGACAATCACGCTGGCGATCAGCGGGATCCGGGTGCGAAGCACTCGCACCTGCGAAAAACCCGCCGCGTGGAGCAGCTCGCGCAAGCGGGCGGGGCTGCGCGGCCGCCCCTGCCCCATCGCGCGCAGATAGATCTCGAAATAGGCGCTGACGCCATCGCTGCCGCCGGCCGCCTCGCGCATCGGCTCGCCCAGCAGCAGCACGCCATCGTCAGGCAGCGCGGCGCGCAGCTTCGCGAGCAACCGCGCCACGGCCTCGTCGTCGTGATCGTGCACGACCCGAATCAGCGAGATCACGTCCGCGCCGGTCGGGAGCGCATCGTCGTAGAAGCTGCCGGCCGTGATCGTGACGCGATCGGCCAGCCCGGCCTTGGCGAGACGCTCCTGCGCGATCGCGGCGACCTCCGGCAGATCGAACAGCTTGAGCTGCAGCTGCGGCGCAGCCCGCGCGGCGGCGGTCAGGAAGCTGCCGTCGCCACCGCCGACATCGAGCAGGCAACGGTGGCCACTCAAGGGATAGGCTGCGAGGACGACGTCCGCGATCATCGGCTGCGACGCCGCCATCAGCGCCGTGTAGGGCGCGACGCTGTCGCGTGTCAGCGCATCGCCGGTCTTGTCCAGCGCATACGGCCAGTACTGCGCGAGCCGGCGCTCGCGGTCCTGTCCGCGCAGCAGCGCCACGGGATCGGTGAGATCGGCATACAGCGCGGCGTGATGTCGAACCATGGCGGCGATGCCGGGATTGCCGAGCAGCGCCGCGCCGAGCGGCCCGAGCCCGTAGCGCGCCGCACCGCGACGCTCGAGCAATTGCAGCGCGCTCGCCGCCTCGCACAAGCTCTCCATCGCGGCCTCGGGCACCACCGCGCGCGACGCCAGCGCCGCGAGATCGCACGGCCCGGCGCGCAACGTCTCGAACAGATCGAGCTGCACGCAAGCCGCCAGCGTCTGCGAATAGACGAACCCTGCGCACAGGTCGAACAGCTCCGCCGCCCGCCTGCGCGCAATCGGCCGCGTCAACGGAAACGCCGCCGCCCAGCGCTGGAACGCCGCACTCGCGAGCAGCGCGTCGCGCCAGCCGCGCCAGCGATCAATGAGGCTGATCGGGGGCGGAGTGTCGTGGCGGACGACGGTCGACACGGATCAATGCTCCAGTCGGCGGGCAATAGCGCATCGACGCGCACCACTGCCCACCCTCCCCTGGAGGGCAGGGCAATCGCATGTGGCGATCGCCGTTTTGTGCTCGTCTCTCTCCACGTCGTCATGGCCGGGCTTGTCCCGGCCATCCACGTCGGCCGGCATGCTGAGAACGACGTGGATGCCCGGGACAAGCCCGGGCATGACGGAGTAACTAACTTGCAGGATCGTTCGTCGCGACAGCCCGGAATTTCCACATGCGATTGCCCTCCCCTGAAGGGGGAGGGTCACCGCGCGCAACGCGCGCGGTGGGGTGGGGTGAGCCCGGAAACAGGTGAGGATGGGTCGAGGCAACATCAGGTTTGCCGGCACCGGCGCCCGCGAAGCCATCAGCACCACAGGCGCGGACAGTCCGTCACCCCACCCCGCCGCGCATGCCGCTGCGCGCATGCTCGGCGCCCCTCCCCCTCCAGGGGAGGGTGGGCACTGTGCGCGCGGCGCGAGCGTTGCCATTCAACGCGGCCGAAACATCACGCCGCCGACGCCGCGAGGCGGCGCGGCACCAGGCGCTTGGCTTCCTGCTCCATGAGCATGCGCAGCTCGTGCGCGTGGGCGCAGGGCGGCATGGTGCGGATGCCGTCGGCGACGAGATCGTGCAGATAGCTGACGGCGCCGGTGAGCCCATAGATCAGCACAGCGTTGGGCCGGCCATGCGCGGCGTCCTGGCCGACGGGCTTGCCCGCCTCCTCTTCATCGCTGGCGGCATCGTGGATGTCGTCGGCGACCTGATAGGCCTCGCCGATGGTCTCGCCCAGCGTGCGCCACGCCTCCGGATTCTCATGCCCCGCTGCAGCGGCGCCCGACACAGTGGCCGCCGCAAACAGCGCGCCCGTCTTGGAGCGGTGATAGCGCGACAGGTCGATCTGCGGCTCGCACTCCCAGGCTTGCCCGGCCGAGATGCCATGCGGCACGCCGACGGCATCGCCGATGGTCGCGATCAGCTGCGCCAGCCGCAGCGGCGAGCAGCGCGACTTGGCGAGCGTCTGGAATGCGAGCACGATCAGCGCATCGCCCGCGAGCACCGCGAGCGGCTCGCCGAACGCGGCATGCACCGAGGGCCGCCCGCGTCGCAGCGCCGCGTTGTCGAAGCACGGCAGATCGTCATGCACCAGCGAGGCGCAGTGCAGCAGCTCGATCGCGGATCCCGCCGCATCGGTCGCGGCCGGCTCGTCGTCGCCGCAGGCGCTGGCCACCGCATGACAGAGCCGCGGACGAACCCGCGCCCCCTTGGGAAACACCGCGGCCTGCATGGCGGCCGAGAGGCGCGGCGGGCATCCGGGCCGATCGGCCAGAGCGACCGCTGTGACGAGGGATTTCTCGATCCGGGCCATCACGTCCATGCCAGCCTCCCCTGCCGCGAGGCCTATGCCGGTCCTCGCCTATGTAAATTTCAACTTACACCCATACTGTAAATCATGCTAGACATTTCCTGCGTCAGGCCGAGCGGACAGGAGCACAAGCGATGGCCGATCACCGCGTGATCGTGGTTGGCGCCGGCATCGCCGGCCTCAGCGCCGCGCTCACCCTCGCCGCGCGTGGCGCCGAGGTGACCGTGATCGAGCGCGCCGCCGCGCCTGGCGGCAAGATGCGCCAGATCGCGATCGGCCCTGCCCGGATCGACTCCGGCCCCACCGTGTTCACGATGCGCTGGGTGTTCGAGGAGCTGTTCGCCGACATCGGCACATCGCTCGACGATCACCTCACCCTCACCCCGCTCGACGTTCTCGCCCGCCACGCCTGGACCGATCGCCGCACGCTCGATCTGTTCGCCGACGAGGACCGGTCCGCTGACGCCATCGGTCGTTTCGCCGGACGCAGCGAGGCCGAGGGCTATCGCGCGTTCTGCCGCGACGCCCGCCGCATCTTCGAGGTGCTCAGGGATCCCTTCATCCGCACCCCGGCGCCGAGCATGACGCATCTGCTGCGCAATGCCGGCTTCCGCGATCTCACGGCGATCCGTCCGTTCCAGACGCTGTGGAAGGCGCTCGGGGGCTATTTCCGCGATGCCCGACTGCAGCAGTTGTTCGGCCGCTACGCGACCTATTGCGGCTCGTCGCCCTTCCATGCGCCGGCGACGCTGATGCTGGTCGCCCATGTCGAGCAGGCCGGCGTGTGGCTGATCGACGGCGGCATGCACGAGCTCGCCGCGTGCCTCGCGGCGCTGGCGCGGCGCCACGGCGTCAGCATCCGCTATGACGCCGAGGTCGCCGGCATCGTCACGAGCGCCAGTCGCGCCGCGGGCGTACGGCTCGCGACCGGTGAGCAGATCACCGCCAACGCCGTCATCGCGACGGCCGATGTCGCCGCGCTGGCGCAGGGGCTGTTTGGCGCGGACGCCGCGCGCGCGCTGCCGGCGATCCCGCAGTCCGCGCGCTCGCTCTCGGCGATGACCTGGAGCTGCCTCGCGCGGGCCGACGGCTTTCCGCTGGTGCGGCACAACGTGTTCTTCTCGCGCGACTACCGCGCCGAGTTCGATCAGCTGATCGACCGCCGCGCGATGCCGGCCGAGCCCACCGTCTATGTCTGCGCGCAGGATCGCGACGACCAGCCGCGCGAGGCCGGCGGCAACGAGCCGCTGTTCGTCCTGATCAACGCGCCCGCGTCAGGTGATCATCATCGCTTCGCTCCCTCGGAGATCAGCCAATGTGCCCGCCAGACCTTCGACCTGTTGCAGCGCTGCGGCCTCAGCATCGCGACGACGCCGGAATTGACCCGCGTGACAACGCCGACGGACTTCAACCGGATGTTTCCGGGCACGGGGGGCGCGCTGTACGGCCGCAGCTCGCACGGCTGGATGGCATCGTTCCAGCGGCCGGGCGCGCCGACCAGGCTGCCGGGGCTCTACGTGGCGGGGGGCAGCGCGCATCCGGGACCGGGCGTGCCGATGGCGGCGCTGTCGGGCCGGATGGCCGCTGCGCGGGCGATCGCGGACCTTGCTTCGACCGCATTGTCCCGGACCACGGCTATGCGTGGTGGTATGTCGACGCGCTGAGCGATGACGGCCGCTTCGGCATGACGCTCATCGCCTTCGTCGGCAGCGTGTTCTCGCCGTACTACGCGTGGGTGCGGCGGCGGGGAGCGGCTGATCCCGAAAATCACTGTGCGCTCAACGTTGCGCTCTATGGCGCGCGCGCGCGGCGCTGGGCCATGACCGAGCGCGGACGCGGCGCAATCACGCGCGAGCCTGCGAGCCTCGGGCTCGGTCCGAGCAGCCTCGCCTGGAACGGCCGCGAGCTCACCATCGAGATCAGCGAGGTCAGCGTGCCCTGGCCGCTGCCGCTGCGCGGTCGCGTCCGCGTCGTGCCGACGGCGCTGAACGAGATCGCGTTCACGCTCGATACCGAGGGACGCCACCGCTGGCAGCCGATCGCGCCATGCTGCCGCGTGTCGGTCGATTTCGATCATCCGGATCTGCACTGGCGCGGCGACGGCTATTTCGACATCAACCATGGCGACGCGCCGCTGGAGCGCGACTTCCAGAGCTGGCAATGGTCGCGCGCGGCGACGCGCACCGGCACCGTGATCTCCTATGACACGGTCGCGCGCGACGGCGCCGATACGTCGCTCGCGCTGCACGTCGACCCCGCGGGCCGTCTGGAATCGATCACGCCGCTCACGGAGGCGCCTTTGCGCAAGACGCTGTGGCGCGTCGACCGCAGCGCCCGCGCCGACGCCGACGCACCGGTGCGCGTCGTGAGCACGCTGGAGGACGCCCCGTTCTACGCGCGCTCCCATCTCGCCGCCCGTCTGCACGGCGAGGATGTCGCGGTGATGCATGAGAGCCTGTCGCTCGACCGCTTCCAGATGCCGATCGTGCAGGCCATGCTGCCGTTCCGGATGCCGCGGTGGTGAGGGCCGGAGAGGACGAGGTTGATCAAGAGGCCGATAAGAACGCAAACGCTTCGCCCCAGGGCGTGTGCTTTCGCGACAAACCAACAGGTGTCGTCCCGGACAAGCCGTGACGCGCCCCAGCGCGTCACAGCGCCGATCCGGGATCCATACGCCGCGGCCTTAATGATGGGCAAAATGCCAATAGCCAGCCTGCCTCAAACCGCTCCCTGGGGGTATGGGTCCCGGCGTTCGCCGGGACGACGACTGAGAACATGGCGCCGACTTCCGATAAAAATAAATCTCTTGCGATTTTTCGTGAATCATGATTATCTCCGCGCATCCCGCCTCACCGCAGAGGGGCGTAGCGCGCGATCGTCACGACACGCGAGGTGGGGATGCGATGGCCGCGATGTTGCCGCAGCGTGTCTTCGGATGCGCGGACGAACGGCAGCTTGCGGACGTGAAATCGCAGCGTCCTGATACCCCGACGCTGGTATCAAGCCGCGATGGCGCTGATGTGCCGCGTGGTGATGGTGGCCAACAAGCCCGGCGCACCAGGGAGACTGCGTATAAGCGTGAAGACCGTCGCGCAGGGAATGCCGGTTGAACCGGCTTTGCCTGTGGTACCTGCCGCCTGCATTTTTTCTGCAGGCGGGCCATGGGTGGGGCCTTCACCCGGCATTCCCTGCGCCCTCTGCACTCTCGCGAGGGACGACCTGATCGCAAAGCTCGGGCAACATCTGCCGCGAGAACGCGAAGCTATGTCGATCGCTGTTTGAGACGTGAATCCGCCTCCCCCACCCTACCGCTTCTCCGCTTCGCGTTCCCTGGCCTCGCGCTCGGCGCGCTGGCGGTCGAGGCGGCGGCCCTGCCATTCGAGCACGAGCCAGCCGGCGATGCACATCGCGACGACGACGAATTCGAGCAGGCCCCCCATCTCGCTCATGGCGCGTCACTCGCGGGTCTGACCTTGGCCTTCCGCATCTGAGCGTCTCACGCGCGGCTTTCCGAGCGCTGCAATCCGCGCCGGCCGCCTTACCGTCATGCCGACGACCTCGCCTCGCTACGACGACCGCCCCGAGCGCAACAACTGATCGCGTCGCTCCAGGCGCTCGAACAGGTCGAGCACCCACAGCGCGCGATCGTGAACAGTCCGGCGCGGCGGCGCGATCTCGTGCGGGCGCTGCGCATCCGCCGCGACGACCGCCTCGATCAAAATGCGCGCCTCCGGCCGCGGCGGCGCCAGCGACGGCTGCTCCTGCAGCAGCGACATCACCGCGGCCTTGCCGAGAAGCTGCAGCTTGCGCGGCATCGAGACGAATGCGCGCCGTGACAGCGAATCGAATTCGGCACGTGCGACCTCGCGGCCGATCTCGGCATAGATCAGCCGCGCCGCATGGATGCCGGGCCGGCAACTCCACGGCAGATCGGCGATGCCTGCGGAAGCGCGCGCATAGAACACGTCGGCGACTGCGAGCAGTCGCGCGGTGACCCGGCCGATGCGGTCGTCGAAGAACGGCGCGGCACGCCAGGTCTCGACATCGAGACCCGCCTCGCGCAGCCATTGCCGCGGCAGATAGAGCCGGCCGGCGCGCGCGTCCTCGCCGACGTCGCGGGCAATGTTGGTGAGCTGCATGGCGATGCCGAGGTCGCAGGCGCGTCCGATCGTCCCGGCCTCGCGCCGGTTCATCAGCAGCGACATCATCACGCCGACCGTGCCGGCGACGCGCACGGCATAGGCGAGCACGTCGCTCAGGGTCTCATAGCGGCGCCCCTGGGCGTCCCAGGCGAGACCTTCGAGCAGCGCCTCCGGCAGCGCGCGCGGAATCGTGAAATGCGCCACGACGCCGGCCAGCGCGCGATCGACGGGACTGTCGTCCGGCGCGCCATCATAGATCCGGTCGAGCCGTTCGTGCAGCAGCTCGACGGCGTCGACGCGGCGGCCGGGCCCGTCGATCGCGTCATCGGCCTCGCGGCAGAACGCGTAGAGTGCGACGGCGGGATCGCCGACCGCGCGGGGCAGCACTTTCGAGGCGGCAAAGAACGTCTTCGATCCGCCCCGCAACATCCGCCGACAGATCGCAATGTCCGTTTGCCAGCTCATCGCCGCTCCAGCTCATGCGGCGCGGGCACGAGATCATCGAGCACACGCGCCGAGGACAGCACGCCCGGCAGGCCGGCGCCGGGATGGGTGCCCGCGCCGACCAGATAGAGCCGCTCGACCTCTTCGCTCTTGTTGTGCGGCCGGAACCAGGCGCTCTGCATCAGCACCGGCTCGAGCCCGAACGCCGCGCCGCGATAGGACGACAGGCGATGCTCGAAATCATCCGGCGTCAGCAGCCGCGACGTGACGATCTCGCCGGCAAGGTCCGGCAGCAGCGTGTCGCTCAGCGCGGTCTCGATCCGCTTGCGGAACGGCTCGGCCGTCGCCGACCAGTCGATGCCGCTCTCCTGATGCGGCACCGGCGACAGCACGTAGAAGGCATCGCAGCCGTCGGGCGCCAGCGACGGATCGGTTGCGGTCGGCCGGTGCAGATAGAGGCTGAAATCATCCGCCAGGACCTTGCGGCGGAAGATGTCGTCGAGCAGCTCGCGATAGCGCGGGCCGAGCAGGATGGTGTGATGCTGAACGTCGTCGTAGCGGCGCTTCGTGCCGAAATACCAGACGAACAGGCTCATCGAATAGCGCGCACGGTCGATGCGCGCATCGGTCCAGCGCCGGCGCGGCACGCTCGGCAGCAGATGCTTGTAGGTCCAGGCCGCGCAGCCATTGGAAACGACGACGTCGGCCGCGATCGTCTCGCCGGAGGCGAGTCGCACGCCGGTGGCGGCGCCGTTCCTGGTCGTGATCTCCGCGACGGGGGTCGAACAGCGCACCGCACCGCCCTGCCCCTCGATCAGGTCGACGAGTCCCTCGACGAGCGCGCCGGTGCCCCCCATCGCAAAGTGCACGCCCCAGCGCCGCTCGAGATAGGCGATCAGGCAGTAGATCGACGTGGTCGTAAACGGGTTGCCGCCGATCAGCAGCGGATGGAAGCTGAGGATGATGCGCAGCCGCTCGTCGCGGACATAGTGCGAGACGAGGCCATAGACCGAGCGAAAGCTCTGCAGCTTGATCATCGCCGGCGCGATCTTGGCCATGTCCATGAACGACAGGAACGGCACGTCGCCAAGCTCCTCGAAGCCCTTTCTGAAGATCGCCTCGCTCGCCTTCATGAAGCGCTCGTAGCCGTCGACGTCGCCGGGCGACAGCCGCGCCACCTCGGCGCGCATCTCGGCCGGGTCGCCCGAGCAGTCGAACACGGTGCCGTCGTCGAACCGGATGCGATAGAACGGCGAGATCGGCTTGAGCGTGACGTCGTCGGACATCCTCCGACCGCACAGCTGCCATAGCTCCTCGAACAGGAACGGCGCGGTGACGATGGTCGGGCCGGCATCGAAGGTGAAGCCGTCCTGGCGATGCACATAGGCGCGGCCGCCGGGCGCGTCGAGCTGCTCGTAGACGGTGACGCGATAGCCGCGCGCACCGAGCCGGACCGCTGCGGCGAGGCCGCCGAAGCCGGAGCCGATCACCACCGCATGCGGCCGGTCTCCGAGCGCAGCCGGGACAGCGGCCTTGATGGTGGAGACGTCGAGCATAGGCGAAAGCGTAAATTGAAATTGACGCTTCCGCCAGCCAAAAAATGTCAATCTAGTTTGACGTTTCCTGCTGCACTGCGAGCACGCCGGCGCGCTCGGCGGCGTTGACGATCAGGCCCGCAATCCTCGCCGGCTGCTCCTCATGGGCCAAATGACCAAGGCCATCAATGAGTTCGAGCTGCGCCTGAGGCACCGATTGCTGGACGCGACGCGCGACGTCTGGCGGAATGGCACGGTCATGCGCGGCCGCGACCATAAGCAGCGCGGTCTTCAACCGCGGCAGCTCGCGCCCAAGCGGATGCAGGTCCCAGTTCGCCATCATCTCGAGCGCGGCGCCGACATGGCCGGGGCTGCCGACCAGCCGCCGATACAGCCGCTCGCCTGTCGCGTCGATCGTCGAGCCGGTCCCCTTCAGCAGCCGATGCACCGCCGCCGGATCGCGGCCCCGCCAGGCGAACAGCCGCGGCACCAGCGGATTGAGCGCCATCATCTTGGCGAGCGGCGACAGGAACTGCGCGGCCGCGCCGCCGAACGGCAGATAGGCGCCGTTGAGGCTGACGATCAGCTTCGGCGTGATCAGGCCATCGAGCGTCATGCGGGTCAGGATCGCCGCGCCCGCGGAATGGCCGATCGCGATTTCAGGCGCGATCGCAAGCTTCTCGCAGAGGCCAGCGAGATCGCGCGACATGCCGTCGAGCGACAGCCGCCGCCAATGCGGCGTGGAGGTGAAGCCGTGGCCGGAGAGATCCGGCGCGACGACGGTGAAGTGCCTGGCGAGCAGCGGCGCGAGATCGCGCCAGGAATGGGTCGCGGCTCCGGTGCCGTGGGCGAGCAGCGCGACTGGCCCCTCGCCCATGATCTGAACGTGCCAGCGCAGGCCCGCGGCCTCGACGAAGCGGCTGGCCGCCCGGTTGGGCCAGTCGCTGCCGTCGACGCTCCAGTTCGGCTTGTCGCTCATGCCGGCCCACGCGGTTGGACGCCGCCGGCACCGTCAACGATCGGCCGCGCGCGTCAGGAAATCATCGTAGCTGGCGACGACTTTATCAAGCTGTTCGAAATGCGGCATCGCCCCGGTCTGCATCACCTCGATCCGCCAGTTGGGCAGAGCCTCGACGGCGTGCTTGCCGTGATAGTCGACGAAATCGCCGCGCACGCCATGCACCATCCAGACCGGCATCGCCAGTGCCTGGTAGAGCTTCACGGCATTGGTGCTGAACAGATAGCCGGAGACGAACGAATACGGCGCGTTCTCGGCGCCGGGCTGGTGCGTGGTGATGTAGTCGTATTCCAAAAGGCCCTCGTCGATGTCCTTGCGACCAAAGGTCTTCTGCAGGAAAAAACGAATGCTGGCGCGCGAGGTCAGCAGGGTGAAGAATCCGTGCTTCCACAGGGGGACGTTGAGGATGTTGCGCACCCATGGCATGGCGCGGGTCGTGTCCTTGTTGCCAGCCGTCTTGGCTGCGGCCTCGGCGCGGCGATCGAAGCCGGTCGGGCTGAGCAGCGCCAAGGTGCGAAACAGGTTCGGCGCCTCGGTGCCGGCGCGCGCGGCGAACTCGCAGCCGAGCGACAGCGCGATGGCGTCGATCGCGGCGTCGCCATGACGGCGGCGAATCTCGTTCGCCGCGAGCAGGATCGCGTCGGTCATGATGCGCGGTGTGTAGATGCGATCGGCACGGTCGGACAGGCCGAAGCCCGGCAGATCGAGCGCATAGACGGGACGCGTCTGGCGGTAGTGCTCGAACAGCGGCTTCATCTCGTAGGCCGTCGCCGCGGCGTTGACGCTGTGAATGAGCAACAGCGGCCGTCGATCGCCCGGCGCCGCCGGGCCATCGCCATAGCAGGTGATGCGTCCGACGCGCGCATCCGTAAGTTCGAAGCGCGGCGCGGACAACGGCGGGGGCATCGTGACCACGCCCGGAGCAGAGGCATGATCACTCTGTGTGGTCGAAGCGACCTGCATGGCGTGCTCCTGTCTGGCTTTTTCCTGCGGATAGCAGAGTCCACCACTGCCGACCGACCGGGACGAGCATAGCGATGACCGAACGTCTTGTCAGTCACCGTTGGAACGCCGCTTGACGCCGCGGGTTCCAGCGCCGTCAGCCGCGGCCGGCTTGCGCCATGACGGCCTGCGACAACCGTGCGGCATCGGCATGAGGCAGCGCGACGTAACGCGCTTGCATCGCACCGGCGAGCTGCGCGGCCTTGTCCTGCGGGCGAGGCGAGGAATCGACCAGCACGACCGGAATGCCGGTCAGCGCGAGCTGCTTCGCAGCGACCAGCGCCTCCGCCTCGGCCTCGCCGCGGCCGCCGCCATCGCGCGCGACATTGGCCCGGCCGTCGGTCATCAGCACGATGGTCGGCGCCTGGCCCTTGGCCTTCACGGCGAGCGCGAGCTCGGTGGCGGCGA
The DNA here is from genome assembly GCF_051168175.1 of Bradyrhizobium sp. HKCCYLRH2047. NCBI lineage: Bacteria > Pseudomonadati > Pseudomonadota > Alphaproteobacteria > Hyphomicrobiales > Nitrobacteraceae > Bradyrhizobium > Bradyrhizobium sp. HKCCYLRH2047. The sequence continues at coordinate 163,382 of NZ_JBNPUM010000011.1, read as the reverse complement.
AGATCGCCGCCGACAGCGGCGTGCCGCCGCCGCCGGGCAGCGCCGCGAGACTGCGCTTGGCGCGCGTCAGCGAGCGCGTCGGCGGCAGCAAGAGCTCGGCGCCCTTGCCGCGAAACGCGATCAGCGCGACCTCGTCGCGGCGGATGTAGCATTCGGCCAGCAGCAGCTCGACGGCGCCCTTCACTTCCGCAAGCCGCTGCAAGGCCGAGGAGCCGGAGGCATCGACGACGAAGATCGTCGTGGTGCCCGAGCGCAGCTTGAAGCGGGTGATGCGAATGTCGTCCTTGTGCACGATCAGCCGGCCGCTCTTGCCGGAACGTTGCGTCCGCCGCCGCAGCGGCTGCCACGGCGCTGCCGCGCGAAGAGTCTCAAGCACGTTGAGCCGCGCGCCGGCGCGCCATTCGCCACGACGGGCGCCGATCGGACGGCCGCGCTTCGGCGCCTTCTGAGCGGTGCCCTGCTTGCTGACGCTGCTGCTGCGGATTCGGGTCGCGCGTTCCTCCTGCAGCCGCTTCAGCAGGTCGAGTGGAATGGCCGCCTGCGCCGCTTCGAGCACGCGATCCTCGAGCGGACCGTTCTCGCTGCGGTCGTCGTCCTCACTCTCGGCCGACTCATTCTCGGGCTCCGGCGCCTCGCTGTTCTCGGTCTCGTCATCCGCTGCAGGCAGCCGGGTGGCGCGCGGCGCCAGCACCAGCCGCGCGGCGCAGGCGACGTGCGAGTCTGCGACTTCGACCTTGCCATCAAGCGCCGCTGCGATGCGCGCGACGCGACAGGCGAGCAACGGCGCGCGCAGCGAGTCGATGCCGAGCGCACAGGCCGTCGTCGTCAGCGCCGCGATCGCCTCGTCCGGGAAACGGACCTGCGGCAGCAGCGCACGCGCTGCTGCGATGTCGGACGAGTCGAACAGGCTCTCGCCGAGATCGACGCGCGCAACTTTGCTGAGATCGAGATGGCAGGCCAGGCGGTCGGCCAAGGCAGGCGACACGCGCTCATCACCGATGCCCTCGTCGAGCGCAATCAGTCCGAGCCGAGCCGGCGCGCGCAGCGACATGCCATCGCGCTCGATGCTGATAGCCCCGGTGTCGAGGGCAACACAGAGATGTGCGACCGTCGACTGCGACATGCGCTCGGCCATCACGGCGATCAGCCCGCCGCCATCGGCATCGGCGAGCAGCCCACGTTGCAGCACCGGCCGCCCCGCCTGCAACGTCGCGGCAAGATCGATGCCGCCAAGCAGGCGATCGTCGGAGATCGACGGCGGCAGCTTGCGCAAAGGCGTCGACGACGGCATCAAGTCGTGCAACAGATCGAGCCACTGATCGCGCACCGGTCCCGCGCCCGCACGCAACAGCACCGACGCGGCCGGCGGATCGATCGCCACCAGCGCGGCCGCGATCATCGCATCGGCCCAGATCGTAGCGCCGTCGCTCACGTTGCAAACAGCTCGGCGAGCGCGCGCTCGACCCGCACCGACGAGCCGGAATCGTCGAGCGGATTGCGCCTGAGACGGTGCCGCAGCGCCATCGGCGCCACCGTCTTGAGATGGCCGTCATCGACCGCCTTAACGCCGTCCAGCGCCGCCGCGGCGCGCGCCGCACGCATCAAGGTGAGCTCGCCGCGCAGGCCATCGGTGCCGAGCGCCATGCACAGCCGCGCCGCCTGCTCCAGCTCGCGATCGGCGACTTTCACCGAGCCGATGTGCTCGCGCGCGGCCAGGATGCGCTTGCGCTGCTTGGCCTCCTCCTTCTCCCAATGCCCGACGAACGCCGTGGGATTTGTCTCGAACGCGTCACGCCGCTTGATCACCTCGATGCGCGTCGGCAGGTCAGGGGGCGTCTTGACCTCGACCGAGAGACCGAAGCGATCGAGCAGTTGCGGCCGCAGCTCGCCCTCCTCCGGATTACCGGTCCCGACCAGCACCACGCGCGCCGGATGGCGGATGCTGAGGCCATCGCGCTCGACGACGTTCTCGCCGGAGGCGGCGACGTCGAGCAGAAGATCGACGAGATGATCCTCCAGCAGATTGACCTCGTCGATATAGAGAAAGCCTCTGTTGGCGCGCGCCAGCAATCCCGGCTCGAACGATTTCTCGCCATGAGCCAGCGCACGCTCCAGATCGAGCGCGCCGACGACGCGGTCCTCGGTGGCGCCGAGCGGCAGGTCGATCACCGGCACCGGCACCTGATGCGCCTTCAACGCCGCCGGCTTCTTCGCCTTGCCGCTCGGCTTGGAGCGCGCGCGACACGCGGCGCATTGCGCGGCGACGTCGGCCGGATCGCATTGATAGGGACAGCCGACCACCGCGCTCATCGGCGGCAGCAGCGCGGCGAGCGCGCGCACCGCGGTGGACTTGCCGGCGCCGCGATCGCCAAAGGCCAGCACGCCGCCGACCTTGGGATCGACGGCAGCGATCATCAGCGCCAGCTTCATCTCGTCCTGGCCGACGATGGCCGAGAACGGAAAGGCGATTCCCATGAGCGTCCCCTGCGCCGCGACGCGTCTCGGTCGCGTTGCCGGCATGAGACCACAATCAGGGGCCGCTCTTCAACCCATCAGAGATCAGCGGGCGAGGCTCGGCAGATCGAGGCCGTTGGCCTCGGCGCAGACGATGGCATCCTCGTAGCCGGCATCGGCATGGCGCATCACGCCGGTCGCCGGATCGTTCCACAACACGCGCTCCAGCCGCCGCGCGGCATCATCAGTGCCGTCGGCGACGATCACCATGCCGGCGTGCTGCGAATAGCCGATGCCGACGCCGCCGCCATGATGCAGCGACACCCAGGTCGCGCCGCTCGCGCAGTTGAGCAGCGCGTTGAGCAGCGGCCAGTCCGACACCGCGTCGGAGCCGTCGCGCATCGCTTCGGTCTCCCGGTTCGGGCTGGCAACCGAGCCGGAATCGAGATGATCGCGTCCGATCACGATCGGCGCCTTCAACTCACCGCGCGCCACCATCTCGTTGAAGGCCAAACCGAGGCGATGACGGTCGCCGAGCCCGACCCAGCAGATCCGCGCCGGCAGGCCTTGGAACTTGATGCGCTGCCGGGCCATGTCGAGCCAGTTGTGCAGGTGCTTGTTGTCCGGCAGCAGCTCCTTCACCTTGGCATCGGTCTTGTAGATGTCCTCGGGATCGCCCGACAGCGCGGCCCAGCGGAACGGACCGATGCCGCGGCAGAACAGCGGGCGGATATAGGCCGGCACGAATCCCGGAAAATCGAACGCATTGGCAAGGCCCATGTCCTTCGCCATCTGGCGGATGTTGTTGCCATAGTCGAGCGTCGGAATGCCCATGGCGTGAAAATCCAGCATGGCCTGGACGTGGCCGACCATCGACGTCTTGGACGCCTGCTCGACCGCCTTGGGATCAGACGCGCGCTTGGCCTCCCATTCGGCGAGCGTCCAACCCTTCGGCAGATAGCCGTTGATCGGATCGTGCGCGCTGGTCTGATCCGTGACGATGTCGGGGCGGACGCCGCGGCGCACGAGCTCCGGGAAGATCTCGGCGGCGTTGCCAAGCAGGCCGACGGACACCGCCTTCTTGGTGTTGGCAGCCTCGGCCATGAGCGCCAGGGCCTCGTCGAGCGAGGCGGCCTGGCGATCGAGATAGCCGGTGCGCAGCCGCATCTCGATGCGGCTCGGCTGGCATTCGACGGCGAGCATCGACGCACCGGCCATCGTGGCTGCCAGCGGCTGCGCGCCGCCCATGCCACCAAGGCCAGCAGTCAGAATCCATTTGCCGGCGAGATCGCCTTTATAGTGGCGACGGCCGACCTCGACGAACGTCTCGTAGGTGCCCTGCACGATGCCCTGGCTGCCGATGTAGATCCAGGAGCCGGCCGTCATCTGGCCGTACATCATCAGGCCCATTTTATCGAGCGCGTTGAAGTGATCGAGCGTCGCCCAATGCGGCACGATGTTGGAGTTGGCGATCAGGACGCGCGGCGCGTCCGGGTGCGTACGAAAGATGCCGACCGGCTTGCCGGACTGCACGACAAGCGTCTGATCGGCTTCGAGCTTGCGCAAGGAGGCAACGATGCGATCAAAGCTGTCCCAGTCGCGCGCGGCGCGGCCGATGCCGCCATAGACGATCAGTTCGCTGGGCTTCTCGGCCACGTCAGGATCGAGATTGTTCATCAGCATGCGCAGCGGCGCTTCGGTGAGCCAGCTCTTGGCGCTGATCTCGCTGCCATGGGGCGCGCGGATCACCCGCTCATTGTCCAGGCGTCGGTTCATGGGTCCCTCTCATCCAAGCTTGGGGAACGGATCGCGTCCGAGTGCATGCGTCGCAACCCCGGCCAGCACACCGCCGCTGACAAGCGCGGCGGCCTTGGCGAGATCGTCGGCCATGTAGCGGTCGTGCTCCAGCGCCGGCACATGCGCGCGAAGCGCGGCAATGACAGCAGACAGCGCCGCGCTGGTACTGTGCGGCGCTCGCAGCTCGATGCCTTGAGCGGCGACGAGCAGCTCGATGCCGATGATCGCAGCGAGATTGTCTGCCATGTCGTGCAGCCGCCGCGCCGCGTGCGCGGCCATCGAGACGTGATCTTCCTGATTGGCACTGGTCGGCGTGGAGTCGATCGAGCAGGGCAGCGCACGCTGCTTGTTCTCGGCAAATAGCGCTGCCGCCGTCACCTCCGCGATCATGAAACCGGAATTGAGTCCGGGCTCCGGCGTCAGGAACGGCGGCAGGCCGAAATTCAGCGCGGGGTCGACCAGCGTCGCGATGCGCCGCTCGCTGATCGCGCCGAGCTCGGACAGCGCCAGCGCGATCTGATCGGCGGCAAACGCCACCGGCTCGGCGTGGAAATTACCGCCCGAGATGATCTCGCCGGTCTCGACCAGCACCAGCGGATTGTCGGTGACGGCGTTGGCTTCAGTGACGAGCGTGCGCGCCGCCTGGGTGAGCAGATCGAGCGCCGCGCCGGCGACCTGCGGCTGGCACCGCAGGCAATACGGATCCTGCACGCGCTCGTCGCCTTCGAGATGCGATAAGCGGATATCGCTGCCGTCGAGCAGCACGGTCAGAACGCGGCCAGCCGCGATCTGCCCGGGATGGCCGCGCAGCGCCTGGATCTCGGGACGAAACGGCGCGGTCGAGGCCATCGCGGCATCGACCGACAGCGCGCCCGTCACCAGCGCCGCGTCGAGCAGATCATGCGCGCGGAAAAGGCCGGCGAGCGCATAGGCCGTCGAGAACTGCGTGCCGTTGATGAGCGCGAGCCCTTCCTTCGGTCCGAGCGTGAGCGGCGCAAGTCCGGCACACGCGAGCGCCTCGCGCCCGGGCACCAGCCGGCCGTCAAGAAAGGCCTGGCCTTCCCCGATCATGACCGCCGTCATATGCGCGAGCGGCGCGAGATCGCCGGACGCACCGACCGAGCCCTGCTGTGGCACAAACGGACACACACCCTGCGCCAGCATCGCCTGCAATTGCTCGATGATCTCGCGGCGCACGCCAGAGGCGCCGCGGCCGAGCGAGATGATTTTAAGCGCTATCATCAGCCGCACGACCGGCTCTGGCGTGGCGGGCCCGACACCACAGCAATGCGACAGGATCAGGTTGCGCTGGAGCTGTGCGGTCTGCTCCGGCGGGATGCGTTTCGAGGCGAGTTTGCCGAAGCCGGTGTTGATACCATAGACCGGCTCGGCGCCCTGCGCCGCCTTGGCGACGATGGCCGCGGCAGCGTCAACGCGCGGCCAATAGGACGGATCGAGCGCAAGCGGCGCGCCCGCGTAGACGTGCGCGAGGTCGTCGAGGCCGACGCGGCCGGGCGCCGCAACGATCGTGCTCATCGCCCTCTCCAGACGCGCTGATGAAGGGGATTGAAGCCCATGCGATAGACGAGTTCAGCAGGACGGCCGATGTCCCATATCGCCAAATCGCACCGCTTGCCGGCTTCGAGCGTGCCGGTCTCGCCCAATACGCCCAAGGCACGCGCGCCTTCGCGCGTCACGCCGGCGATGCATTCGTCGACGGTCATCCGGAACAGCGTCGCCGCCATGTTCATGGCCAGCAACAAGGATGTCAGCGGCGACGAGCCGGGATTGCAGTCGGTCGCGAGCGCGAGCTTCGCGCCGTGCTTGCGGAACAGATCGACTGGCGGCTTCTGCGTCTCGCGGATGAAATAGAACGCGCCGGGCAGCAGCACGGCGACAGTGCCGCTCCGGGCCATCGCGGCCGCGCCAGCCTCGTCGGTATGCTCGAGATGATCGGCCGACAACGCGCCGAACTCGGCCGCAAGCGCCGCGCCGCCGAGATTGGAAAGCTGATCGGCATGTAGCTTGACCGGCAGACCGTGCATCTTGGCCGCGGCAAAGACACGCGTCGCCTGCGCCGCTGAGAAGGCGATGGTCTCCATGAAGGCATCGACGGCATCAGCGAGCCCGGACTTGGCGACTGCCGGCAGCATCTCGTTGCAGACGAGATCGATATAGCGATCCCTGTCGCCATCCGCTTCGACCGGCAGCGCATGAGCGCCGAGAAAGCTGGTGCGCACGGAGACGGGCCGCCTGCCACCGAGCGCGCGGGCTGCAGACAATTGCCGCAGCTCGGTCGCGGTCTCCAGGCCGTAGCCGGACTTGATCTCGATCGTGGTGACGCCCTCGGCGATCAGCGCATCGAGCCGCGGCATCGCGCTGGCGATGAGCGCTTCTTCGCTCGCGGCGCGCGTGGCGGCCACGGTGGACACGATGCCGCCGCCCGCCCGCGCGATCTCCTCATAGCTTGCGCCCGCCAGACGCAACTCGAACTCGTGAGCACGGTCGCCGCCGTAAACAAGATGCGTGTGGCAGTCGACGAGGCCCGGCGTGATCCAGCGGCCGTCGCAGTCGATCAGCTCAGGCGCGTCAGCGTCGGCCGGGAAATCCGATTGCGGACCAGCAAAGACGATGCGGCCGTCGCGGGCAGCGACCCCGCCCTGCTCGATCACGCCAAGACCAGCCGCGCTCTCGCGCAGCGTTGCCAGCCGCGCATTGCGCCAGATCCGGTCGAAACGCTCGGCCATGTTGCCTCCCACCTTCACGAAAGCTTGACGGGCGATATGTCTATACATAAACTCGCTTCCGCCGTTCTGTCCAGCGGGCTCATCAAACATGGCGTCACTGCACTTCGCATCCGCGCTTCTGCCCACGGGTTGGGCCGAGGACGTGCAGGTCGTCATCAGCAACGGCGCGATCGCGCAGGTCTCGGCGGGCGTGCCTCCGACCTCAGAAGACGAGCAACACGAGGTCGCGATCCCCGGCATCGCCAGTCTGCACAGCCACGCGTTCCAGCGCGGCATGGCCGGGCTTGCCGAGGTCAGCGGACATTCCACCGACACGTTCTGGACGTGGCGCGAGACGATGTACCGCTTCGCGCTGTCGATGCGTCCCGAGGATGTCGAGGCGGTCGCGACGCTGCTCTATGTCGAGATGCTCGAGCGCGGCTTCACGCGGGTCGGCGAATTCCATTATCTGCACCACGATCGCGACGGCACGCCTTACGCCGATATCGCCGAGATGGCGGTGCGCATCGCCGCGGCTGCCCAGACATCCGGAATCGGCCTGACGCTGCTGCCGAGCTTCTATGCGCATGGCGGCTTCGGCGGCGCGGCGCCGCATGACGGCCAGCGGCGCTTCATCTGCAATATCGATCAGTTTGCCACGCTGCTGACGGCCTCGCGCAAGGCCATCAGCTCGCTTCGTGGCGCCAATCTCGGCATCGCGCCGCACAGCCTGCGCGCTGTCGCACCGGATGAGTTGATGGCCCTGCTGCCGCTCGCGGACGGCGGCCCGATCCACATCCATGCCGCCGAGCAGGTCAAAGAGGTCGAGGAATGCCTCGCCTGGTCGAGCCGGCGTCCGGTGCAATGGCTGCTCGATCACCACACCGTCGATGCGCGCTGGTGCCTGATCCACGCCACGCACATGACGGCCGACGAAACGGCGGCGCTCGCGCGGAGCGGCGCGACGGCCGGCCTTTGCCCGATCACCGAAGCCAGCCTCGGCGACGGCATCTTCCCGGCGCGCGACTATCTGCGCGCGCACGGGCGCATTGGCGTGGGCACTGACTCGAACGTGCTGGTCGGCGTCAGCGACGAGTTGCGCCAGCTCGAATACGGTCAGCGGCTGACGCATCGCGAGCGCAACGTGCTGACGTCGGGCCCGCATGCGTCGACGGGCCGAACGCTGTTTGATGCCGCTCTCGCCGGCGGCGCGCAGGCGCTGGCGCAATCCAACGCCGGACTCCAGGTCGGAGGCCGTGCCGATATCGTCACGCTCGATCTGTCGCATCCGTCGCTCGCAGGGCGGACGCAGGATGCGCTGCTCGACGGCTGGATCTTCGCGACATCGCACGACGCCATCGACTGTGTCTGGGCGAGCGGCGCCAAGGTCGTCCAGGGCGGCCATCATCGTTCGCGCGAGGCCGCCCGGCGCGGCTTCAACACGGCGGTGCGGAGGCTGCTCGCATGAGCCTCGCCGAGGATCGCGTCAAGCCGGGCGCCGGCACGCTCTACAAGACGATCCGCCAGGACATCGAGCGCCGCATCCTCACCGGCGAATGGCCGCCCGGACATCGTATCCCGTTCGAGCACGAGATCATGGCGCGCTACGGCTGCTCGCGCATGACCGTGAACAAGGCGCTCTCAGAGCTCGCCCAGGCCGACCTGATCGAGCGACGACGTCGCGCCGGCACGTTCGTGCGGCGTCCGCAATTCCTGTCGGCGGTGCTGAAGATCCCCGACATCCGCGCCGAGATCGGCGCGCTCGGCCGCGCCTACGGCTATCAGTTGATCTCCTCGACCCGCCGCACGGCCAATGCTGCCGATCGCGAGCGGCTCGGCGTCAAGAAACCGTGCAAGGTGATTGCGATCCGCTGCCGGCACAGCGCCGACAACGTCCCGTTCGCAATCGAGGATCGCCTGATCGATCTCGACGCGGTGCCCGATGCGGCCAAGGCCGACTTCAAGATCGATCCGCCAGGCTCATGGCTGCTGCATCACGTGCCCTGGACCGAGGCTGAGCACGCGATCAGCGCCATCGTCGCCGACGATACAATTGCCGAAGGTCTCGACATCGCGACCGGCGCACCCTGCCTCGTGATCGAGCGCCACACCTGGCGCAAGGGGCAGCCGCTCACGGCTGTCAGGCTGATCTATCCCGGCGAGCAGCACCGCCTGGTAGCACGATTCAGGGGCAGCGAATGAGACGGCTCATGCGCGCCCGATCTGAGCACGGGATTTGCAAGCACGCATGCAAAGACAAGCGGAGATCGCAGCCATCACGGCTGCGAGCCGCACGACAAGCTTCCTCTCACAGCAAAGGACGATGACGATGCGCAGACTAGGGCTTCTCGCAGTAACGGCCGCGCTCCTGGCCTCGACGACCGCCTACGCCGACGACGTCAAGGTCGGCGTCGGCATTTCCGGCTGGACCGGTTTCGCGCCGCTGACGCTGGCGAAGGAGGCCGGCATCTTCAAGAAGAACGGGCTCGACGTCACCATCAAGAAGATCCCGCAGAAGGATCGCCACCTCGCCATTGCCGCCGGCGACGTGAGTGCGCGGCGACGACGGTCGAGACCTGGATCTCCTGGAACGCCAACGGGGTCGCCACCAAGCAGATCTTCCAGCTCGACAAGAGCTACGGCGCCGACGGCATGGCCGTACGCAACGACATCGCCTCGATCAAGGACCTGAAGGGCAAGACGGTGGCAGCATCGGCGCCGGGCACCTCGCCCTATTTCGGGCTGGCCTGGATGCTCAAGAAGAACGGCCTGAGCATCAAGGACGTCACCGTCGTCAACATGGAGCCGGGCCCGGCCGCGCAGGCTTTCGTCGCCGGCCAGAACGACGCCGCGATGACCTACGAGCCGTATCTCTCGACGGTCCGCGCCGCCCCCGACAAGGGCAAGATCATCGCCACCACGCTCGACTATCCGATGGTGATGGACACGTTCGGCTGCACGCCGAAATTCCTGTCCGAGAACCCGAAGGCCGCCAAGGCGCTCGCCGACAGCTATTTCGAGGCGCTCGACCTGATCGCCAAGGACCAGGCCAAGGCCTATGAGATCATGGGCGCGGACGTGAAGCAGACGGCTGATCAGTTCGGCAATTCCGCCAAATATCTGCGCTGGCAGGACAAGGCTGCGAGCCAGAAGTTCTTCGAGACCGAGTTCAAGACCTTCAACAAGGACGCGGCCGAGCTCCTGCTCGAGGTCGGCATCATCAAGCAGATCCCGAAGATCGAGGATCTCTATGATGCGAGCTTCATCAAGTAGACTCGAAGCGCGATCTGGGTGACTTCGTCATTGCGAGCGAAGCGAAGCAATCCAGGAGCCACCCCTGAGACTCTGGATTGCTTCGTTGCTTCGCTCCTCGCAATGACGGAGTTGATTCATTCTGCTGAAAACCGCGTCTTCCTGCTCTGAAGCCATTCTCCTCGAACGACCCGCACCAGTCCACGAAAGCCTTCTCCGTGATCCGTCCTCTCGATCCCGTCAGCGCAAGATCCCGAACAGCGCTTGGCCTCGCCTTCTTCGTCGTGTTCGTCGCGGCGTGGTCGCTGGCGACGTTCGGCGGCTATGTGTCGAAGACCTTCCTTGCCGATCCGCTGACGATGGTGCGCGAGGGCTGGGATCTGCTGGTCAAGTTCGGCTTCCTGTATGATATTGGCATGACGGTCTGGCGCGTGGTCGGCGGCTTCGTGCTGGCGGCCGTGATCGCCGTCCCGCTTGGCCTGCTGATGGGAGCCTACAAGCCGGTCGAGGCGTTCCTGGAGCCGTTCGTCTCGTTCGCGCGCTATCTGCCGGCATCGGCTTTCATTCCGCTGCTGATCCTCTGGGCCGGCATCGGCGAGCTGCAGAAGCTGCTGATCATCTTCATCGGCTCGGTGTTCCAGATCATCCTGATGATCACGGTCACCGTCGGCAATACCAGGCGCGATCTGGTCGAAGCCGCCTATACGCTTGGCGCCAGCGATTCCGGCATCATCGGCCGCGTGCTGCTGCCGTCCGCGGCGCCCGACATCGCCGAGATCCTGCGGCTCGTGCTGGGCTGGGCCTGGACCTACGTCATCGTCGCCGAGCTGATCGGCTCGTCCTCCGGCATCGGCCACATGATCACCGACAGCCAGGCGCTGCTCAACACCGGGCAGATCATCTTCGGCATCATCGTCATCGGCCTGATCGGGCTGATCTCGGACTTCCTGTTCAAGGCGTTCAACGCCTGGCTGTTCCCGTGGAAGCTGGCATGACCACGCTCGTCATCGACAACGTCACGCGCATCTTCCCGGCCCGCCAGGGACATGCGCCGACGCGCGCGCTGGAGCCGGTCGAACTCACGATCGGCAACAACGACTTCGTCACGATCCTGGGGCCCTCCGGCTGCGGCAAGTCGACCTTGCTGCGCATCGTCGCCGGGCTCGATCATCCGACCAGCGGCAAGGTGCTGCTCGATGGCCGTGAAGTGACAGGGCCCGGCGCCGATCGCGGCATGGTGTTCCAGTCCTACACGCTGTTTCCCTGGCTCACCGTGCGCGAAAACATCGCCTTTGGCCTGCGCGAACGCGGCGTGCCGGAGAGTGAACGCAACGCGATCGCCGACCGCTTCATCCAGCAGATCGGCCTCAAGGGTTTTGAGAACCACTGGCCCAAGCAGCTTTCCGGCGGAATGCAGCAGCGCACGGCCATTGCGCGCGCGCTCGCCAATGATCCGAAGATCCTGCTGCTCGACGAGCCGTTCGGTGCGCTCGACAACCAGACGCGCGTGCTGATGCAGGAGATGCTGCTCGGCATCTGGGAGCGCGACCAGAAAACGGTGCTGTTCGTGACCCACGACATCGAGGAGGCGATCTTCCTTGGCAGCCGCGTGCTGGTGATGAGCGCGCGGCCCGGCCGCATCAAGGCCGACATCAAGATCGAGCTGCCGCATCCGCGCTCCTACAAGGTCAAGACCTCGCCGGAATTCGTAGCGCTCAAGGAGCGGCTGGTGGAAGAAATTCGCGCGGAAGCGCTGAAGGTGGCGGCGGAGGCGTGAGAAGTGGCCGCCAGCTAAGTGGCCTCGCTCAGCGCCCCGCCTCTGCGAGCGGGATCGCGGAGACAGACCCCCACCCAAGCGCGTTTGCCGCTCTGTCGTACATGCCCTCTCCCACAAGGGGAGGGCGCAGTAGTGGCCACCGCGCTTGAAGCGATCTCGAGCGACGCGTTCCAATTGGGGCCGCGGCAAGACTGCACAATGCAGTGCCCTCGCCCCTTGTGGGAGAGGGCATCGCCGGCTCATCCATACACTCGCTTGGGTGAGGGTCTCTCTCCGCAAGGACACTCTTAGCTGCATAGCTCACTGCTGCGTCGACGATCAGCTCACATCGCATCGATTCCTATGGAGGCTTCCTCCAATTCGCTTCAACCACGGCACCAGATGGAACGCGCTCATCAGGAGATACATCACGGTCATGTCGCCGAGCGGCGCACCCGCCGGCATGGCCGAGCAGATCACGTCTGACCGGCCGTCGCGGGCCATGGCGTTCAGCACCGCCATCAGCGCGAAGGTCGGCGCCGCAGCGTAGCGGAGACCATTGGCGATGTCGGGCATCACGCGCATCCTGGTCGGGAAGAACGCCATGGCTCTGCTCCTTAGCGTGTGCCGTATTCGTCGTGGCGCCGCCACCAGACGCCCTGCTCGTTGCGCCCCTTGGGCGCGCGATCGAGCCATTGATAGGCGCCCCAGAGGCCGTCGAGGCCGCGGGCATAGCTCGAATAGGTGTGATAGACGACACCATCCTCGAGGACGAAGGCGCTCATGCCCGGCCGGTCGCGCATGAAGGTCGCGCCGTCGGTCCCGGCGCCGGCGGCAATCTCCGCCACCATCGCCGGCACATCGGACGCCCCGAGCGGGGGACTGGTGCGATAATTGTACTCGCTGCCGCCCTGGCGCTGCTGCTCCTCGGTGATCGCGACGTTGAAGTCGAAATTGAAGTCGCTGCTCGCCGATGACGCCCAGGGGAAGCTCCAGCCCATGCGCGCCTTGTAGGCTTTCAGTTTCGCCAATGGTGCGCGCGACACCGCCCACAGCATCACGTCGTGATTGGCGAGATGGACCTGGAAGCCGTTGAAGCCATCGGCGATCATCGAGCAGGATGGGCAGCCGACCTGGAAATCGGGGCCGAACATGAAGTGATAGACGAGCAGCTGCGAGCGGCCCTTGAATAGGTCTGGCAGCGTCGCCGGCCCGTCCTCGGTGTCGAAGCGATAGGCCTTGTCGACGCGCACCCATGGCAGGGCCTGGCGGCGTTCCGCCACCTCGTCGCTGCGGCGGGTAAGTTCCTTCTCGGCTTGCAGCAGGTCGAGCCGGGCCTTCAACCAATCTTCGCGCGTTCCGGTGATATGCATGGTCATGGTCGTCATCCTTTTTGCGTGTTGACCGCAGCTCAGACTAGGATCGGCAGGAGAGCGACCGGGAGTGACAAGTATGGCGGGATTTGCATGGACTCGCTGATCTCGGCGGCGGCGCAGGCGCTCGCCGCGGGCGATCCGCTCGGCGCATTGAACCGGGTCGCGTTGCGCGATGATCCCCCGGCGCTGGCGCTGCGCGGCATCGCGATGGCGCGGCTTGGCGATTTCGGGCGCGCGAAGGCGCTGCTCCGGCAGGCCGCGCGAAGCTTCGGTCCCAAGGCGGTTCTGGCCCGCGCCCGCTGCGCCGTCGCCGAGGCCGAGATCGCCCTTGCAGCGCGCGACCTCGGCTGGCCGACGAAGTCGCTCGCGGCGGCGCGCGAGACCCTGGAGCAGCACGGCGACCGCGCCAACGCTGCCTATGCGCGCAGCCTCGAGATCAGGCGCATGGTGCTGGTCGGGCACCTCGATGACGCCGAGCGTGGCCTCGCCGATCTCGATCCCTCGCCACTGCTGCCGGCGGCCCGCACGATCTACGAACTGATCGTGGCCGGACTGGCCTTGCGCCGGCTGCAAACGAAGACCGCGCGATCGGCGCTCGAACGCGCCGCGCGGTCGGCGCAGCAGGCCCGCATTCCCGAGCTCCGGGCGGAGATCGAGCGGGCCTCGTCGGCGCTGTCGGCACCGGCGGCGCGGATGATCCGGCGTGGCGAGGAACGCCTGCTGCAGCTCGACGACGTCGAGCGGCTGTTGCGGTCGGACCGGCTGATCATCGATGCCTGCCGCCTGGCGGTACGCCAGGCGAGCCAGATCGTGCCGCTGGCGCGGCGCCCGGTGCTGTTTGCACTCGCCCGGCGACTGGCCCAGGGAGCGCCCGACGACGTGCCGCGGGCCGAGCTGATCGCGCATGCGTTCCGCGGCAAGGAGGCCGACGAGTCGCACCGCGCGCGCCTGCGCGTCGAGATCGGACGGCTGCGCCAGTTGCTCCAAGGCCTCGCCGAGATCCATGCCACGCGCGACGGCTTCGCCCTGGTGCCGTGTGACGATCGCGAGGTCGTCGTGCTGGCGCAGCCGATCGAGGACGACAACGCCACCGTGCTCGCCTGCCTTGCCGATGGCGAGGCCTGGTCGAGCTCCGGCCTCGCGCTGGCGCTGGGCGCAAGCCAGCGAACGGTGCAGCGTGCCCTCGACGAACTCGCATCGTCTGGGAAGGTGCAGTCGTTCGGCCGCGGCCGCGCGCAACGCTGGACCTGTCCGGTCGTACCGGAATTCGCGACGGCGTTGTTACTCCCCGCGTGGTCGTCGCTCGACTAGCGTGGGTCCATCGGAAGCAGAGGATGGCAGACATGACACGAGCAGCCGCAGAGATCACTCGCGAGTACGGCCCCTTCGACGGCGCCGAGCGCGTCAACGGCGTCAGCTATGACGGCCGGCAGGTGTGGATCGCGACCGGCAGCAGCATCAAGGCGTTCGATCCCGCCGACGGCACGGTGCGGACGTCCATCGATCTCCCCTCTCACGCCGGCACGGCGTTCGATGGCCGGCATCTCTATCAGATCGCGGAAGATCGCATTCACAAGGTCGATCCCGACGACGGCCGCGTGCTCGCGACCATCCCGGCGCCCTCGGGTGGCGGCGACTCCGGACTTGCCTGGGCGGAGGGATCGCTCTGGGTCGGCGCCTATCGCGATCGCAAGATCCACCAGATCGACCCTGCGACCGGAAAGATCCTGCGCAGCATTCCGTGCACGCGCTTCGTCACCGGCGTCACCTGGGTCGACGGCGAGCTCTGGCACGGCACCTGGGAGGACGACGTCAGCGACATCAGGCGCATCGATCCCGCCACCGGCGAGGTGCTCGACCAGCTCGACATGCCCGCCGGCACCGGCGTCTCCGGCATGGAATCCGACGGCGAAGAGACCCTGTATTGCGGCGGCGGCGACAGCGGCAAGGTGCGCGCGATCAGGCGGCCGAAGCGGGCGCGAGGGTGAGCTGCTGACGGCTCCGCGACAGGAAGTGGCCTACTTGCCGATCGAGGTGTAGGCCGCCTTGCGGAAATTGGCGTTGGCCTCCTCGCGCGTCTGCAGCTGCTGGCCACCGCCGCCACCGACCGGCCTGGTGGGCGTGACCACCGAGAACAGCACGAAGCCGCCGGCCTTGCGCGGGAAGATGAAGTATTCGGCGATATCCGACTTCTCGCTGTCCTCGCAGGAGGACATGCCGCGGAACACCACGGCGCTGTCGACCAGCTCGCTGTTGCGCGCCGAGATGAACTTGCCCTTGCAGTCGCGCGCGTCGTTGCCGATGATCGTGGCAGCGACTTCCAGGCCGTCGACATTGCGCTGTGGCGGCACGATCCGAACGAAGCCGGTGGCGTTGTCCGCCTTCCAGGCGACCCCGCCCGATGTCAGCCACACCGGCCGCTCGCCTCCGCCCAGAATGGCCGGATGCGACAGCGAGGCCTTGAGGATGAAGTTGGAGGCGATCTGCATCGCTTCCAACTGCAGCTCGGGAGAATCCTCCGCGGCACGTGACGGCTGCGTGCTGGCGGTTGCGGCGGGCGCGGCGCCGGCAGGAGCTGCCTGACGCTGCGCCGAGTGAGCACCGGGCTGCACCGTGAAATTCGTCGCTGCCGCCAATCCGCCGGCATTGATCATGCGCACGCAATTCGCCAGCGACGGCAGCAGCACCGACGTGCCGTTCAGATCGAACTGGAACAGGTTGCCCTGCGCGAAGGCCGACATCGTCCGAGCCGCCCTGAACGATTTGATCAGGCTGGAGTCGTTCGGCATCGGCACGACGACCATGTTGGCCGACCACACCGAGCCCTCGACATTGTAGGAATTGCGCCCGTCGAAGCTGAGCACGATGGGAAACTTCTGCCCCTGCGAGAGCGACCATCCAGGATGGATGAAGGCGAGAGCCCAGTTGTAGGTCGGCAGCGCGAGAACGCCGAAATTGATGCCGCTCTTGTAGCTGGCGGATGCGATGCAGCTCGAGAACTTCCCGGTGTTGTCGTCGGTGTAGGCGCCGCCCGACCAACCGGCCACGGAGACGGAGCCGTAGGGCCCCTTCGCATGCGCAGTCTCGTTCAACGCAGATATCGCCGTCAGCGCCAGAAGTGAAAGTACCGTTCCAAGGATCGCCCGCCGCACCGTCATCCCAATTCCCCGTTTTCGCCGCATTGTTGCAATTCCCGCGGCTACGTCAAGTAGCAGCGACGAATGCGCGACTACCCCAGGGATTGATCTGCTGACCGGCTTCGTGCAGGCGCAGGCACAACATGTCGCGGTCGTCCTCCACAGCCCTTCATGGGAGCGTCATCGAACTCCGCTAGCGCTTGCCGGGTCTCACGCAGGCCAAAGGTTTCCTCGACATGACCACCACGCTGCCGGTGCTCGGCGCCGCCCTCTCCGTCAAGTCCATTCCCGCGCATCGCGACTGGCTGCTCGAACGCCAGCGCGATCTCGAAATCCAGGACTTCTTCCGGGCGGATCTTCTCGACAGCGACTGGCGCAGCACCGCCAACGAGATCAAGTCGATGCTGTCGGGCCACACCGGCCGGCTCGGCATCCACGGCCCGTTCTGGGGCTTCAAGATCGACAGCCACGATCCGATGATCCGCCGCGCCGTCACCAAGCGCCTGCTGCAGGGGCTCGAGGTCGCCGAGTTCCTCGGCGCCACGCAGATGGTGATCCACTCGCCCTACACGACCTGGGACTACAACAACATCGACATGCTGCCGGACAACCGCGAGGCGCTGATCGAGCGTGTCAGGGCGACGCTGTCCGATGTGATCGCTTCCGCCGAACAGGCCAATTGCGAGCTGGTGATCGAGAACATCGAGGACAAGGATCCGCTCGATCGCGTGGGCCTGGCGAAGGCGCTGGGCAGCAGCAAGGTGCGCGTCTCGCTCGACACCGGCCATGCCAACTACGCGCATCATTCGACGGGCGCACCGCCGGTCGACTACTACGTCGACGCCGCCGGCGACATGCTGACCCACGTGCATCTCCAGGACACCGATGGCTATGCCGACCGCCACTGGGCGCCCGGTGAAGGCAACATCCGCTGGGTGGCGGTGTTTCGCGCGCTGGCCCGCCTCACCTCCAATCCGCGCCTGATCCTCGAGCTGCGCAACCACGATCACGTCAAGGCCGGCGCGGCGTATCTCGCCTCGCTCGAGCTGGCTCAGTAAGCCACCACGTTCGCGCTTTCAGACAACCTCAGACCACAGAGAGATTGCCATGACCAAGCTCACCCGCCGCGGCCTGCTCGGCGCCGGCGCCGCGATCGGCGGCAGCTTCATCCTGCCGCGCGTGTCGATCGCGCAAGCCGACAACCGTCCCTCGGTCACCATCGCCGTACAGAAGGTGACCAACTCGAACGTGCTCGACGTGCTGCGCGAGCAGTCCAATGTCGGCGAGCGCGTGTTCTACTCGTCGCTGTGGGAAAGCCTGATCTCGAAGAACTTCCGCGGCAATCTCGAAGCCGTCCCCGGCCTTGCCACCGAGTGGAAGCGCATCGACGACCAGACCGTCGAGCTGAAGCTGCGCCAGGGCGTCAAGTTCCACAATGGCGACGAGATGACGTCCGAGGACGTCGTGTTCTCGTTCAGCCGCGAGCGCATGTTCGGCGACAGCGAAGCCAAGAGCCGCACCACCATCAAGGCGTTCGAGAAGATCCCGACGCCGCGCCCCGGCAAGGAGCTGCCGCCGGACGTGATCGGCGTGGCGCGCCGGATGTGGCCGGACCTCGTCCGCGTCGACGCCGTCGACAAATACACCGTGCGCTTCGTCAACGCGACGCCCGATGTGACCATCGAGGGCCGCCTGATGCGCTACGGCTCCGACATCATGAGCCGGCGCGGCTGGGAGGAGGCTGCGAGCTATCTCGACTGGGCGCGCAAGCCGATCACGACCGGTCCCTACAAGATCGTCGAGTTCAAGCCCGACGTGTCGCTGACGCTCGAGGCTCATGACGAATATTGGGGCGGCCGACCGCCGCTGAAGCGCATCCGGTTCCTGGAAGTGCCGGAGGTCGCGAGCCGCATCAACGGCCTGCTGTCCGGCGAATACCAGTTCGCCTGCGACATCCCGCCGGACCAGATCGCCGGCATCGAGAAGAACGCGGCGTTCGAGGTCCAGGGCGGCACCATCCTCAATCACCGTCTCACCGTGTTCGACAAGAACCATCCGCAGCTCGCCAATCCCCTGGTGCGCCGCGCCTTCACCCATGCGATCGATCGCCAGGCCATCGTCGACAGCCTGTGGGCCGGCCGCACGCAGGTGCCGAAGGGCCTGCAATGGGAGTTCTACGGCGACATGTTCATCGCCGACTGGAGCGTGCCGGCGTTCGATCCGAAGCTGGCGCAGGACCTGCTCAAGCAGGCCGGCTACAAGGGTGACCCGATCCCCTATCGCCTGCTCAACAACTACTACACCAACCAGGTCGCGACCGCGCAGGTGCTGGTCGAGATGTGGCAGGCGGTCGGCCTCAACGTTCAGATCGAGACCAAGGAGAACTGGTCGCAGATCCTGGAGCGCGGCCCGACCCGCGCGGTGCGCGACTGGTCGAACTCGGCCGCCTTCAACGATCCGGTGTCGTCGCTGGTCGCCCAGCACGGCCCCAACGGCCAGCAGCAGCAGGTCGGCGAATGGAGCAACGACGAGCTCAACCGGCTGTCGGAGTTCCTGGAAACCTCGACCGATCGCGAGGCGCGCAAGAAGGCGTTCCGCCGCATGCTGGAGATCGCCGAGCGCGAGGACCCCGCCTATACGGTGCTGCACCAGAACGCGACCTTCACCGCCAAGCCGAAGTCGATCAAATGGAAGGCCTCGCCGGCCTTCGCGATGGACTTCCGCACCGGCAACTACGGAGCGTGACGCCGTGGCGCCGCTGGTCAGCATCTCCGGCCTGAAGGTCGCCTTCGACGGCACGCCTGTGCTGCACGGCATCGATCTCGACATCGGCAAGGGCGAGGCCATCGGCCTCGTCGGCGAGTCCGGATCCGGCAAGTCGGTGACTTGGCTCGCGGCGCTGGGTCTCCTGCCCGGCAAAGCGCAAGTATCAGGCTCGGCCAGGCTCGAAGGCCGCGAGCTGCTCGGCGCCGACGGCAAGGTGCTCGACCAGGTGCGCGGCCGCCGCATCGCGATGATCTTCCAGGATCCCGCCAGCGCGCTCAATCCGGTGCTCACGATCCGGCGCCAGCTGTGTGAAAGCCTGGCGCTGCATCGCGGCCTGCGCGGCGAGGCCGCGCGCATCGAGGCGCTGAGGCTGCTCGATCTCGTCGGCATCCCCGATGCTGTCAGGCGGCTGTCGGCCTATCCGCACGAATTCTCCGGCGGCCAGGTCCAGCGCATCATGATCGCGATGGCGCTCGCCGGCCAGCCCGACCTCCTGATCGCCGACGAGCCGACCACTGCGCTCGACGCCACCATCCAGGCGCAGATCCTCGATCTGCTGTCGGCCATCCGGCGCGAGTTCAACATGGCGATGGTCCTGATCAGCCACGACCTCGGCGTCGTCGCCGAGAATTGCGACCGCGTCTGCGTGATGTATGCCGGCCGCATCGTCGAGCGCGCACCCGCCACGCGGCTGTTCGACGATCCCTGGCATCCCTATGCGCAGGGCCTGATCGGCGCGCTGCCGCCGCTCGATGGCATCAGGCGGCGGCTACAGGCGATCCCCGGCACGGTGCCTGATCCGCGCGCGCTGCCGAGCGGCTGCGCCTTCGCGCCGCGCTGCACGTTTGCCGGCGACGGCTGCCACGCCGGCGTGCCGCCGCTGGCGCCGGTGGAGCCAGACCGCGCGGTGGCCTGCCTGCGGCCGCAGCGCCTGCCGGTGGAGCTCGCCGCCGAATGACAGCGCCGCTGGTCGAGGTCTCCGGGATCTCGCGCACCTATCGGATGCGGTCCGGCCTGTTCGGGCGTCCCGCATCCGTCCACGCCGTCGATGGCCTGAGCTTCTCCATCCAGAAGGGCGAGACACTCGGCATTGTCGGCGAATCCGGCTCCGGCAAGTCCACCACCGGCCGCATGGTGCTCGGGCTCGAGCCGCCTGACCGCGGCAGCGTGCGCTTCGACGGCGCGCCGATCGCTGCCCCCGGCTCGGCGGCGTGGCGCGCCCAGCGCGCGCGCATGCAGATGATCTTCCAGGATCCGCTCGGCGCGCTCGATCGACGACTTCCCGTGGCCTTGCAGATCCGCGAGCCGCTCGACATCCACGACATCGGCACCAAAGCCGAGCGCGACGCGCGCGTGCGTGAGTTGCTCCAGGCGGTCGATCTCAACGACAGCCACGGCGCCCGCTATCCCGGCGCCCTGTCCGGCGGTCAGCGTCAGCGCATCGTGCTCGCCCGCGCGCTGGCGACCAAGCCAGACTTCCTCGTCTGCGACGAACCGGTCAGCGCGCTCGACGTTTCGATCCAGGCGCAGGTCGTGAACCTGCTGGTCGACCTGCAGGCCCAGCTCGGATTGACGATGCTGTTCATCAGCCATGACCTGCGCGTCATCAGGCAGATCAGCAGCAAGGTGGCGGTGATGTATCTCGGCCGCATCGTCGAGTATGGCGACGCCGACGATCTGTTCGCGCGGCCACAGCACCCCTACACGCAGGCGCTGGTATCAGCCTCCCCTGCTCCGGGACGCCGCAGCACCAACCGCATCGTGCTGACGGGCGACCCGCCCAATCCGGCGGCGCGTCCCGCCGGCTGCGCCTTCCATCCGCGCTGCAGCCACGCGACCGCCCGCTGCGCCCACGAGGAGCCCGTGCTCACCGCGCTGGATCAGCAGCGCCAGGTGGCCTGTCATCTCGTCTCGGGGCAGCAATCGCAGACCCAGGACGCCGCGTGATGCTGCGCTATTTCGCCATCCGCCTGGCGCGTGCGCTGCTGACGATCGCGCTCGTCGTTACCTTTGCCTTCATCGTGCTCCGGCTGTCGGGCGATCCCGCGCTGATGATCATGGGGCCCGAAGCGCCGCCCGAGGTCATCGAAGCGTTCCGCAAGGCCTGGGGCCTCGATCATCCGATCTGGATGCAATATCTCGACTACTTCAGGGCGATCGGCCAAGGTGAGCTCGGCCGCTCGATGCGTGATGGCCGGCCCGCGATCCAGCTCGTCATCGAGCGCATCCCCGCGACCCTGGCGCTGACCGCCCCGGCGTTCCTGTTGAAAGTGCTGCTTGGCATTCCCGCTGGCGTCTACGCCGCGCTGCATCGGGGATCGGCGATCGACCGCGCCGTGATGATCACGGCGGTCGCGGGCTTCACGGTGCCGAGCTTCGTGCTGGCGCTGATCCTCGTGCTGATCTTCGCGGTGCAGCTCGGCTGGCTGCCGTCGGGCGGACAGGACTCGTGGCGTCATGCCATCCTGCCGATCGTGACGCTCGGCTTCGGCGGCGCCGCGGTGCTGGCGCGGTTCACGCGTAGCGCCATGCTGGAAATCCTCGGTCAGCCCTATATCAGAACGGCGTCGGCCAAGGGCGTGCCGTGGCGCCGGGTGATCACGAATCACGCGCTGCCCAACGCGGCGATCCCCACCGTCACCATTCTCGGCTTCATGGTCGGCAGCCTGATCGCCGGCGCTGTCGTGGTCGAGAGCGTGTTCTCCTGGCCCGGCGTCGGCCGTCTGCTGGTCGTCGCCGTCGCCAACCGCGACCTCGCGGTCGTGCAATGCATCCTGCTGCTGGTGGCGATGACGATGGTCACGTCGAACCTGATCGTCGATTTCCTTTACGGCCTGCTCGATCCGCGGCTGCGCAGCAAGGGAGCAGAGGCATGACCGACCTTGCATTGAAATCGCCCGCCGCGCGGCGGCCGCGCTGGCCGAATATTCCCGTCTCCGTGACCATCGCCGTCGGCTGGATCGTCGCGATGCTGTTGCTGGCGATCTTCGCCGATCAGCTCGCGCCATACGGCTTCACCAAGTTCGATCTGCGCAATCGCCTGTCCTTGCCCGGCAACCCGGCGCATTGGCTCGGCACCGACGAGCTCGGCCGTGACGTGCTGTCACGGCTGATCGTCTCGATCCGGATCTCGCTGCTGATTGCATTCGGCGCCACCGCGATCTCCGCCATCGCCGGCACCACGCTCGGCTTTCTCGCCGCGCATTTCCGCGGCCTCGTCGAGCAGGCGGTCCTGATGCTGGCGGACTTCCAGGCCAGCATGCCGTTCCTGATCCTGGCGCTCGCCGTGCTCGCCTTCTTCGGCAATTCGCTGCCGCTGCTGATTGGATTGATGGGCCTGTTCGGCTGGGAACGCTACGCACGCATCGCGCGCGGGCTCGCCATCTCCGCCAATGCGCAAGGCTACGCCGCCGCCGTGCGCCAGCTCGGCGCGACGCCGCAGCGGGTCTATCTCAGGCACATCCTGCCGAACATCGCCTCGACTCTGATCGTGTCGATGACGCTGGTGTTTCCGGAAGTCATCCTGCTGGAGTCCGGCCTGTCCTTTCTCGGGCTCGGCGTGCAGCCGCCGATGACGAGCCTCGGCAACATGGTCGGCTATGGTCGCGAGTATCTGACGCGCGCGCCGTGGATCATGCTGGCGCCAGCGGTCACGATCGTTGTGACGACGCTCGCCGTGTCCGTCATCGGCGACTGGCTGCGCGACCGGCTCGACCCGACGCTGCAATAGCTATGGTCAACGGCTAGCGTCGTGACGAGCCGCGGCACCATGCTCGCAGACGATCATGGCATGCCCCGCCTGCTCGCCCGCCAGCGCCATCCATTTCGACGCCTGCTGCAACCACTGATCGCGGCGGGCCGGATCGCGTTCGGCCTCCTCGCGACAACTCAATGCCGCAGTCATGCATGCCGATCTTCTGTCCATAAGATCATGGTCCGACACATCAACGCAAACGGCACTCACACGGGATATCGCGATTTCAGGTTGTGATCAATTCCACGCCGCCTTGCCGCTATGGTTCCGCATGGCGCATCGGCAATGAATGATGCGCGTGACAGGCGGCGACCGCGGCATGGCCGAACGCCACCGCGATCTGATGCAGGTCGGTGACGACGTCGCCGATGCCATAGAGTCCTGCGACGCCGCAGCGCTGCTTGGCATCGACCTCGAGAAAGCCCTCAGTCGTATGCCGCGCGCCGAGCCGGATGGCGAGGTCGGAGCGGACATCGGCCCCCATCGCAGGATACACGATCTCGAACCGCGCGCGGCTGCCATCGACGAACGACGCTTCGAGCGCACCGTCCCGGCGCTGCAACGCATGAAGCTGCGGCGTCACCCGAACGCCGGCGGCGGCAAGCTCCTGCCGCTTGGCCGCATCCTGCGCATCATCGATCGGGATCAAGGTGACGTCCGAACTGTAGACGCGCATGAACAGCGCCTTGCCGGCGGCATCGGCGAGCTCGCCCACGATCGCAATCTTGTGGCCGATGGTTTCGAAGCCGTCGCAGACGGGACAATAGCGCAGCTCGCCGTCACCGACCGCCGCTCGCCAATCGGCCAACGGCGGCTGCTTGTCGACAATCCCCGTTGCGAGGATGACGCGCTGTGCGGTGACCGTTCCGCGCTCATGAGTCGCAACGAGATCTGCATCGCGCGTGTCGAGAGCGCTCACCGTGCTCCGGATGATCGGAACGTGAAGTTCTTCGACCTGCCGCTGCATCCGTGCGAGCAGCTCGCTTCCAGGCATGCCGTTCGGAAAACCCGGCAGGTTATGGCTCCGGGGAATCAGCGCCGCCCGCGACGCGCCGCTGTCGACGATCACGACCCGGCGCCGGAACCGTGCGAGGTAGATCGCGGCCATCAGGCCTGCGGGACCGCCGCCGATGATAAGTACTTCGGTGTGCATTGTCGCTCTGGTTCAACTAACGGAACCAAATGTCGGGAGGCGGAACGGTTCCTGATCCTCTTGTCAACTGGCGGAGACGCCGGAACAAGAATGGAACCATTCACGGCCATCGAGTGTTAACTTATGTCGCTGCCGCGGCGGAAAAGCCGTGCAAACTTAGCAGCGAGGGGGATTTGTTGCGAGGGCGCGTGGATGCGATTTGTAAATTCGACCGATGAAAGCTTGATGGCGTACTACGAAAGTGTCCGAAAGCAGGTGGCCGCCGACAGCCGGATCGGGGGCCCCTACCGCCTGATCGGTGATCGGGCCAAGCAGTATGCGCAGGAACTCCAGGCCGAGATGCGGCGGCGGCAGTTGCGCTTCACGCCGATCGATTGGCCGAACTGATTGGGACAAGGATCGTGTGGCTCATCGAAGCCACCAGACGATCATTTGCGAAAGCACGGCGGCTGCTTATACGCCCTCTCCCCTTTTGGGAGAGACAAGTAGGACAGAGCGGCAAACGCGGTTGGGTGAGGGATCTCCCGCCGCGAGAGCCGTATTCGGAGCAATACCGCTAGCAATACCCCTCACCCTACCGCGCACGCGGATAGGCCGGCGATGCCCTCTCCCACAAGGGGAGAGGGCGCTGTATCGTGCAGCTTCACTGCGGTGTTATACGAAGAGCGGCGACAATCATTCCCACGACCAGCTCGAGAAATCATTCTCGAACTGCGGCACGTCCTTCCAGACGCCCTTGAGCTTCTTGTTGATGATCGTGATCCACTGCGGCTGGAACAGGAAGCCCGCAGCGGCATCGGTCGCCAGCATGCGCTGGGCGTCGCCGAGCAGCTTGGCACGCCCGGTCTCATCAGGCGTATCGACGATCTTCTGATAGAGCTTGTCGAAGGCCTCGGACTGATAGCCGAAATAGTAGTTCTTCTCGGTGAACTTCACGAGATCGAACGGCTCGACATGCGAGACGATCGTCAGGTCGAAATCATGCGGCCCGTTGAACACCTGTGACAGCCACGCCGCCCATTCGAGGTTCTCGATCTTGGCGACGATGCCGACCTTGGCCAACTGAGCCGCAAGCACCTCGCCGCCCTGCCGCGCATAGGCCGGCGGCGGCAGCCGCAACGACAGTTGCAGCGGCGTGGTCACGCCGGCTTCGGCGAGCAGCTTCTTCGCCTTCTCCGGGTCGTAGGGATTGATGTCGGTGGTGTCGACATAGCCGAGCGAGCCCGGCACGTAGAAGCTGCCGATCGGCGTCCCCAAGCCGTCGACCGCGCCTTCGATCATCGCCTTGCGATCGATCGCGGCGAGGATCGCGCGGCGGACGCGAACGTCGTCGAGCGGCTTCTTCTTGTTGTTGATGGTGACGATGGTCTTCGCCTTGGAGCCTCCGATCAGCACGGTGAAGCGCGGGTCGGACTTGAACTGGGGCAAGGTGCGCGCCGTTGTGCCGCGCGGGAAGGCGTCCACGTCGCCGGACAGCAGCGCCGCGACCTGCGCCGCCGGATCGGAGATGAAGCGTATCGTCACCTTGGACAGCTTCACGGCAGCGGCGTTGCGATACTCGGGCCATTTGTTCAAGGTCAGCGATGAGCCCTTGGCCCAGGCGCCCAGCGTGTAAGGCCCGGTGCCGACCGGCTGCGTCGCGTTGGTCGGTGCGCTCTTCGGCTCGACGATCGATGCGGTGGCCTGTCCGAGCAGGAACGGCAGGTTGGGCTCAGAATATTTCAGCTTGACGACGATGGTCTCGGCGTCGGGAGCCGTCACGGACTCCATCGCCTGGAACAGCGCCTTGTCCTTGTTGGTGCTGTTGGCGGCGCCGGCGCGCTCGAACGAGAACTTCACCGCGGCGGAGTCGAACGCCTCGCCGTTCTGGAATTTCACACCCTTGGCGAGCTTGAAGGTGTAGCTCTTCAGATCGGACGAGGCCTGCCAGCTCGAGGCCAGCAGCGGCGAAACCGAGCCGTCCTCGTTGATCTTGGTCAGCGTCTCATAGACGTTGTAGAGCGTCACCTCGGCGATGGCCGCCGCGGCCGCGCTGGTCGGATCGAGCCCCGGCGGCTCCAAGGTCATGCCGACGACGACGCTGTCCTTCTTGTTCTGCGCGTGAGCCGGCGCTGCGGCCGCAACGAGCGCGGCCAAGACGATGATCGATAGTCTTTTCAACATTGTTTGTTTCTCCCTGAGGAAACCAAATTACGCGTCAAAGCGGCTTCGAGACAAGTGGCTGCTGTTCCGTTGCGACGAGCGCCGGCAGCGTCATCACGCTTTCCGCTTTATGGCAGGCGGCCGAATGCGCTCCCGTGAGCGTTCGCAATGCGGGGGCCGTCGTGCGGCACTGCGCATCGGCGAGCGGACAGCGCGGCGCATAGGCACACCCGGCGGCTCCCGATGACTGCGAGGCGATCGCAACGTCCGTACGCCGGCGCCTGACAGCGCCAGCCTGCGCGCGAGGCACGGCGTCGAGCAACGCGCGCGTATAAGGATGCGCGCATTGGCCGAACAGGTCCTCCGGCCGCCCGCGCTCGACGATGCGGCCGAGATACATCACCGCGACCTCGTCGCAGAGATAGTCGACGACCGCGAGGTCATGGCTGATCAGCACGTAGCTGAGGCCGTACTGCTCCTGCAGGTCCTGCATCAGGTTGAGCACCTGCGCCTGCACCGACACGTCCAGCGCGCTGACTGGCTCGTCGGCGACGATCAGCCTGGGCTGGGTGATCAACGCCCGCGCGATCGCGATGCGCTGGCGCTGGCCGCCGGAAAACTCGTGCGGATATTTGTCCATGTCGGCATCGCGCAATCCGACCTGCCGCAGCACCGTGGCCACGCGCATGCGCAGGACTTCGCGATCAGGAGACTCCAGAGCGGTCAGCGGCTCGGCGACGATGCGCGCAATGGTCTGGCGCGGATCGAGCGATCCGTACGGGTCTTGGAACACCATCTGGAATTCGCGGCGGGCGCGCCGCAACTCATCCGCCGAAAGGCGGTGGAGGTCGCGTCCGGCCATCAGCACCGATCCCGACGACGGCTTCTCCAGCGCCATGATCAGCCGCGCCAAGGTCGATTTGCCGGAGCCGGACTCACCGACGATGCCGAGACTCTTGCCCGCCATCAAAGACAGCGACACGCCGTTCAACGCGAGCACCTCGCCGGGCGGCCGCAGCAGACTCTCGCGCGGCAGCGCATAGCGCTGCACGAGATCCGTGACCTCGAGCAGCGGCGTCTCGGCCGACATCTGCGCGGCGGTGCTCAAGCGACCACTCCCACCGGGTCACGCGCGAGCGCGGCATCGGCGCGGATGCAGCGGACGCCGTGCCCGGCGCCGATCTCGCCCAGAGACGGCGGCGCGGTGCGGCAGGCGTCGATCACCAGCCCACAGCGATCTGCGAACGGACAACCGGCCGGCAGATCGGCCAGCTCCGGCACCGTGCCGGCAATGGTCGAGAGGCGCGTGCCCTTGCGGACCCCGAGCCGCGGCCGCGCCCTGAACAGGCCCTGCGTGTAGGGATGACCCATGCGCGAGAACACCGCGTCGGTGGTGCCGCTCTCGACCACCGTGCCGCCATACATCACGATCATGCGGTGCACGTTCTCGGCGATCACGCCGAGATCATGCGAGATCAGGATCATTGCCATGCCGCGCTCGGCGACCAGATCGGCGATGAGATCGAGGATCTGGCGCTGGATGGTGACGTCGAGCGCGGTGGTCGGCTCGTCGGCAATCAGCACGTCGGGCTTGCAGGCAAGCGCCATCGCGATCGTGATGCGCTGGCGCTGGCCGCCGGAGAACTGGTGCGGATAGGCGTCGTAGCGTCGGGCGGGGTCCGGCAGACCGACGCGGTCGAGCAGCGCGATCGCCTGGCGCTTCGCCTCGGTCGTCGTGCAGCCGGTATGCCGCAGCAGCGGCTCGGCCACCTGATGGCCGATCGTGTGCATCGGGTTGAGCGCGGTCATCGGCTCCTGAAAGATCATGCTGATGCGGTTGCCGCGCAGCGTGCAATAATCGGCATCACCGAGACCGACCAGCTCGCGGCCATCAAGCTTGATGCTGCCGCTAACGACGGCGCTATCGGGCAGAAGCCCAAGCAGAGCGAGCGCGGTGATCGACTTGCCGCAGCCGGACTCGCCGACGATGCCGAGCGTCTCGCCGCGCCGGAGCGCGAAGGAGACCTCGCGCACAGCTTGCGCCGAGCCGCGGCTGGTATTGAGCCGAATGCCGAGACCCGACACATCGAGCAGAGGCTGATCGCTCGCCATCATCGCTGCCTCGCCAGCCGTGGGTCGAGCAGATCGCGCAAGCCGTCGCCGAGCAGGTTGAGGCCGAGCACCGCGAGCGCGATGGCGGCACCAGGATACACGGCGAGGCTCGGCGACTGGAACAGCAATGTCTGCGCATCGTTCAGCATCCGTCCCCAGGACGGCTGCGGCGGCTGGGTGCCCAAGCCGAGATAGGAGAGCGCCGCCTCAGCCAGGATCGCCAGGGCGAACTGGATCGTCGCCTGCACGATCAGGATCGACAGGATGTTCGGCAGCACGTGCTCGATGGTGATGCGGAAGCGGCCCTTGCCGGCGGCGCGCGCCGCCAGGATGAACTCGCGCGCCCAGATCGCGCCGGCCTGGCCGCGGGTGACGCGCACGAACACCGGGATCTGGAAGATGCCGATCGCGGCGATCGACGTCGCCATGCCCGGCCCGATCACCGCCGCCAGCATGATCGCCGACAGCACCGCGGGAAAGGCGAAGGTGAAGTCGCTGAAGCGCATGATCAGCTCCTCGGTCCAGCCGCGCCGGGCGGCTGCGACCAGGCCGAGGCAGACGCCGCAGGTGAGACCGATGCCGACGGCGATGACGCCGACCAGAATGGTCGCGCGGGCACCCACCAGCAATAGCGAGACGATGTCGCGGCCGAGCACGTCGGTGCCGAGCCAATGCGCTGCTGATGGCGGCCGCAATTTGGATGCGACGTCGATCTCATAGGCCGACCATGGCGTCCATACCAGCGACAGCAGTGCGGCGCCAAGCACCAGCAGACAGAGCAGCGCGCCGACCGTGAAGCTGCGATGGCGCAGCGCGCGGCGCCAGAACGCATTGGACGCAGGCGCAGCGCCCGTTTGAACGACCACGGCAGAACTCACAACTCGTGCACCTTGATGCGCGGATCGATCACCGCATACAGCACATCGACCACGAAGTTGACGATGATGACCATCGCCGCCAGCAGCATCACGCAGTTGCGCACGACGATCAGGTCGCGGTTGGCGATCGACTGGAAGATGAGGCGCCCCAGGCCGGGCAGATAGAACACGTTCTCGATCACGATGGTGCCGGCGAGCAGATTGGCGAATTGCAGGCCCATCACGGTGAGCACCGGGATCATCGCGTTGCGCAGCACGTGCTGCCACAGCACCTCGCGCTTGGTCAGGCCCTTGGCGCGCGCGGTGCGCACGAAATCCTCGCGCAGCACGTCGAGCACGGCCGAGCGCGTCACCCGCGCCAGGATCGCGGCCTGCACCACGGCCAGCGCCACAGCCGGCAACAGCAGCGCGCGCAGGCCCGGCCAGATGCCGTCCTCCCAGCCGGGGAAGCCGCCGGCCGACAGCCATTGCAGCTTCACTGCAAACAACAGGATGAGGAGGATCGCGAACCAGAAGTTCGGCAAGGCGATGCCGATCTGGGTCAGCGACATCACGCCGACGTCGCCGAGGCGGTTGTGATTGGCGGCCGTGTAGATGCCGGCCGCGAGCGCCAGCACGGTCGTGAGTCCCATGGCCAGGATCGCGAGCGGAATGGTCATCGCCAGCCGCTCGCGGATCAGTTCGGCCACCGGCGTTCCATAGGCGTAGCTGTTGCCGAGATCGCCGGTCAGCAGGCCGCCGATCCAGTGCAGGTAGCGCCAGGCCAGCGGCTGATCCAGCCCGAGCTTGACGGTCAGCGCCCTCACC
Organism: Bradyrhizobium sp. HKCCYLRH2047; assembly: GCF_051168175.1. NCBI lineage: Bacteria > Pseudomonadati > Pseudomonadota > Alphaproteobacteria > Hyphomicrobiales > Nitrobacteraceae > Bradyrhizobium > Bradyrhizobium sp. HKCCYLRH2047. The sequence continues at coordinate 133,272 of NZ_JBNPUM010000011.1, read as the reverse complement.
GCATCGGGCGAGGCATCCGCGCCCATCAGCATCTGGGCGGCGTTACCCGGGAGCGCGTCGAGCACCAGGAATATGATCAGCGACGCGCCGACGAGGGTCGCCAGCAGGGTCAGGAAGCGCCGCAGCAGAAAAACGCTCATTCGCGCCGGGACTCCAGTTTTCGGCGGCCGCACGTTCCACAGCTTTCGGCTCCGATGCAAGCCCGTTGCCTGCATGATTGCCATTGCCCGACGCAGGCACCTTCGCACACCGCACCGGCCGGGGTATCGCCCGCTTGATCCCGGTCAACGGCGGAGCGCCGGCGACCGCCATCATGCGGCTGATCGCAACAACGCAAGGGCCCATCTCGATCATGACCATCCGTCCGAGCTTTCTCTGGGGCGCCTCGACCTCGGCCTTCCAGATCGAGGGCGCAGCGCACCTCGACGGCCGCGCCGACAGCATCTGGGATGTCTATCTGCGCGCCCCCGGCCGGGTGAGCCACAACGACACCGCCGAGACCGCCTGCGATCACTATCATCGCTACGCTGCGGACGTAGCGCTGATGCGCGATCTCGGCCTCAATGCCTATCGGTTCTCGGTCGCCTGGCCGCGGCTGCTACCGCAGGGCCGCGGCGCGGCCAACGAAGCCGGTCTCGCCTTCTACGACCGCCTCATCGACGCCCTGCTTGCCGCTGAGATAGAGCCGTGGCTCTGTCTCTACCACTGGGACCTGCCGCAGGCGCTGGAGGCGCTCGGCGGCTGGCAGAACCGCGATATCGCCGGCTGGTTCGCCGACTATGCCGCGCTGGTCGCGCGGCGCTATGGCGACCGGGTCAAGCGCTTCGCGACCTTCAACGAGCCCTGCGTGTTCACCCTGTTCGGCTACGGCCTCGGCTGGCACGCGCCGGGGATCGCCGACGGCGCGGCCCTGCACAAGGCCATTCATCACGTCAATCTCGGCCATGGCCGCGCCGTCGACGTGCTGCGCAGGGATGTGGCCGGCGCCTCGATCGGCGCCATCCACAATCGGCAGCCCTGCTACCCTGCGAGCGACAGTGCGGAGGACGCCGCGGCCGCCTTGCGGCTCGCCGCCTATTGGAACGATGCCTTCCCGTTTCCGCAGGCCTTTGCCTGCTACCCGCCGGAGCTCCAGGAGGCCGTCGCACCCTATATCGCAGCCGGCGACATGGCGCAGATCGCTCGCCCCGTCGACTGGTTCGGCCTCAATCACTATTCGCCGCACTACGTCAAGGCGGGCAGCAACCTGATGGGCGCCAGCTTCGGACCGCCTCCCGCGGAAGTGCCGCGCAGCGCAATCGGCTGGCCTGTCGTGCCCGAGGCGTTCCGCGATACGCTCCTGGACATCCACAGCCGGTTCCGGCTTCCGATCTACGTCCTGGAGAACGGAACGGCGGCCAATGACATCGTCGATGCATCCGGCAGCATCCAGGACGACGGCAGGATCGGCTATCTCAAGGCGTATACGACCGCGATGGAACAGGCGATCGCGGCGGGCGCCGACGTGCGCGGCTATTTCGTCTGGTCGCTCCTGGATAATTTTGAATGGGGGGCAGGCTATTCGCAGCGCTTCGGCATTGTCTATGTCGATCGCGCCACCCAGCGCCGCATTCCCAAGGCGTCGGCGCGGTGGTATTCGAACATGATTGCGGCTCACCGGGCATCCGACGATCCCGCCGGGCGGCACAACCGGGCGGAAGAGTGAGGATGAGCGAACGCGTTCTTCTGGGCGACATCGGCGGCACCAATGCGCGCTTCGCGCTGCTTGACGGCGGCACCATCGGCGAGGTTGCTCATCTCAAGGTCGCGGATTTTCCGACCATCGCTGACGCGATCACCGACTTCCTCTCGCGCCAAGCAACCGGCGGAGCGCCCAACGCGGCCGTGCTCGACGTCGCCGGCCCGATCGAACGCAATCGCGGCATGCTGACCAACTCGACCTGGGTGATCGACGGCGCCGAACTGGCGGAGCGGTTCAAGCTGCGCTCGGCCAAGCTCCTGAACGATTTCGAGGCGGTCGGCTGGTCGCTGCCAGCGCTACATCCCGACGACCTGTTTTCGCTTGGCGGAAGCGCCGCGGTCGACGGCGCGCCGATGCTGGTGATCGGCCCGGGCACTGGCTTCGGCGCCGCCTGCTATCTGCCGGGCGACGGCCACCCCATGGTTGCCGTGACCGAGGCCGGTCATGCCACGCTGCCGGCGACGACGGCGCGCGAGGCCACCGTGCTGGCGAAGATGCGCGAGCGCTTCGGCCATGTCTCGATCGAGCGCGCATTGTCCGGCATGGGCCTCGAGAATGTCTATCGAGCCGTCGCGGCGGTGGATGGCGTCGACGTGCCGCCGCGCGATGCCGCAGCGATTACCCACGCCGCGCTCGACGGCAGCTGCGCCACCAGCCGCGCGACGCTCGACATGTTCTGCGCCTGGCTCGGCGCTGTCGCCGGCAACCTCGCACTCACCTTCTGCGCCCGCGGCGGCGTCTACATCGCCGGCGGCATTCCGCCGCGGTTTCCGGACTACTTTGCCAGATCCGATTTCCGCCGGCAGTTCGAGAGCAAGGGGCGCTATGACAGCTATCTGCGTCCGATCCCGGTTCATCTCGTCACCAAGCCCGACATCAGCTTTCTCGGCCTCAAATCGTTCTTCGAGGCCGGCATCACCGCGAGCGGCGGCTCCCCGACGCACTGAGATCGAATGAGCGACATCGTCACGATCACGCCGAACCCGGCCGTCGACGTCTCGACGACCGTCGAGAAAATCGTGCCGGTGGCCAAGCTGCGCGGCACGACGCAACAGCGAGATCCCGGAGGCGGCGGCATCAACGTCGCCCGCGTCATCGCCCGACTCGGCGGCGACGTCACTGCGCTCTATCCGGTCGGCGGCCCGACCGGCCTGCTGCTGAAGCAACTCGTCGAGAAGGAAGGCGTCGCCAGCCACACCTGGGCAACGGCCGAGGACACGCGCGAGGATTTCTTCGTCCAGGAGCGCGTCAGCGGCCAGCCCTATCGCTTCATCCTGCCGGGTCCGACGCTGACCGAGGCCGAGTGGCAGGCCGGCCTTACCCTGCTCGCGGCCCAGGATCCGTTCCCCCGGTTCGTCGTCGGCAGCGGCAGCCTGCCGCGTGGCGTGCCGGCCGACTTCTACGCGCGCGTTGCGACGCTTGCACGATCACACGGCGCGCAATTCGTGCTCGACACCTCGGGACCAGCTTTGGCTGCGGCGGTTGCCGGCGGGGTCGACCTGATCAAGCCGTCGCTGCACGAGATGCAAGAGCTGGTCGGCGGCGCGCTGCCCGATGCAACGGCCTGGGAGAAAGCCGCCCACGCGCTGGTCGCGAGCGGCAAGGCCGGCGCCGTCGCGCTGACCATGGGTCATCTCGGCGCCCTGCTGGTCACCCGCCACCGCGTGCTGCGCGCTCAGCCGCTGACGATGGTGCCGGTCAACGCAGTCGGCGCCGGCGACAGTTTTCTCGGCGCGCTGGTCGCGAAGCTCGCCGCGGGCGAGCTGCTGGACGAAGCGTTTCGCTTTGCAGTCGCCGCAGGTGCCGCGGCGCTGCTGCGCACCGGCACCGCGCTGTCCGATCCCGCCGACGTCAGCCGTCTGCTGGCTGATGTGCGGCTCGAGACGGCGTGACATCGCTCGCCGTATCACCGTTGAGCCGATCCAGCGAGAGCAGCAACCCGCCGACGCGCTCCAGCGACGACATCCACTCGGCGAGGCGGTTGAAATTGTCCACCATCCAATTGAACGACCCCTGCACCAGCGTGAACGCGGCGGCAGCCTGGGTGAGTTCGCCCAGCGTCATCTGATCATCGAGGAACTTCGGCGCGCACAGCACGAGGCCGATGATCGGCGCGAGCAGCGAATTCAGATGAGACACCAGGGTATTGCGCATCAGCTGCCAGCACAGCCGCTTCCATTGCCGGATCGTGCGGTCGAGCGCCATCCACAGCCCAGCAATGACGCTGCGCTCTTCCTGCTTGGGCGCGATGCCTTCGCCGATGTCGCGCAAGTGATGTGCTGCGGTAATCAGCTCCGATTCGGCCTGGTTCTTGGTCTGGATGACGCGCGTGAGCGGCGAACCGACCCACAGCATCGCCCCGGTCACCAGTCCGGAATAGATGACGACGCTGACCACCAGATAGCCTGGAATCCACAACTGGTGCCCGGCTACGGCAAAACCGATGGATCCGCCAACCTGCCACAGCACCTGGACGAACACGACCGCCGTCAGCAGCGAGGAGATCACACTGACCACGAAGTCGATCGGTGCATCGGTGGCGATGCGGATGTCCTCGGCAATGCGATACTCCGGAATCTTCAGATCGCCCTGCACCGTTGCGAGCCGCGCATAGCGATCGTTCTCGACCCAATAGTTGATCACCTTGGTGCTCAACCATTGCCGCCAGTTGCGTTGCATCACCATGCGGCCCCACACCGAGACGATCCCCAGCACGACGCTCGCCAGGCAGAGCGGAATGAGCAGAGCGGCCTGCTGCCGCAGCCGCGTCGGATCGCGGCCTTCCAATGCGTCGAAGAAATCCCTGTTCCAGTAATTGAACCGAAACTGCACGTAGAGCTGAAGCACCACGAGGACGATCAGGGCGACGCAGAGCAGCCAGACCCGCCATGCCGTCGATCCGAGCCAGAATTGCCGCGCCGTGAGCCAGAACCGCGACCATTCGCGATTGCCGTCCTCGTTCTCGTCGTCGGAGATCATTGGTGATCCGGATGGGTGCGATTGATGAGTCTTACCAAACATCCTTGCCTATGGTGGAACCGTTGTCATCTCGCGATTTAAGGGGCTCGCGGAGCGCCCTGCTTGATCTTGCGCAAGGCAGCCGCCGCCCGTCGCGACAAACTGAAGTTTGCGCTGCGATGCGGGAGATCACTGATGACGGCACCCGGCTACATCCGCTGGTTCAAGGACCTTCGTATCGAGGACGTGCCCGGGGTCGGCGGCAAGACGGCCTCGCTCGGCGAGCTGTATTCGGCGCTGGCGTCGCAGGGCGTGCGCGTACCCAACGGCTTCGCACTGACGGCCGCCGCCTATCGCGATGCCTTGCGCGCGACCGGCGCTGACGACGAGCTGCGCAAGCTGCTCGCAGGCCTCGACAAGCGCCGCATCGCCGATCTCGCCAAACGCGCGGCGAAGGCGCGCGCGATCGTTTTCGCGGCGACCGACCGTGACGACCTGCGCTACGAGGTCGCAGAGGCCTACAAGCAGCTGGAGCAGGAGTATGGCCGCGGCGTCGCGGTTGCCGTGCGCAGCTCGGCCACCGCCGAGGACCTGCCGAATGCGAGCTTCGCAGGCCAGCACGAGAGCTTTCTCAACATTCGCGGCGCCAAGGACCTGTTCGAGGCGTGCCGCCGCTGCTTCGCCTCGCTCTATACGGACCGCGCGATCTCCTACCGCATCGACAACGGTTTCGACCACGACAAGGTCGCGCTTTCGGTGGCGGTGATGAAGATGGTACGCTCGGACCGCGCCGCGAGCGGCGTGATGTTCTCGTTGGACACCGAGAGCGGCTTTCGCGACGTCGCCTTCATCACCGGGGTCTATGGCCTCGGCGAGACCATCGTGCAGGGCACGGTCGATCCGGACGAGTTCTACGTCCACAAGCCGACCTTCGCGGCCGGCTTCCGCAGCGTGCTGTCGCGCCGGCTCGGCGCCAAGGACAAGCGGATGGTCTATGCCAAAGCCGGCGTAAAGGCCGGCGCACGAAGCCGCGGCCCCACGACGCGCACCGAGACGACGCCGCCGGCCGACAGGGCGAAATTCTGCATCAGCGACGCCGACGTGCTGGAGCTGGCGCAGGCCACCATCGTCGTGGAGGCGCACTACTCGCAGAAGGCCGGCAGGCCGACACCGATGGACATCGAATGGGCCAAGGACGGCCGCGACGGTGCGCTCTACATCATCCAGGCGCGGCCGGAGACGGTGGCCTCGCAGCGGCGGCCCGAGGCGATCGAGACCTACGTTCTGAAGAAGACCGGCAGGACGCTGGCAACCGGCCGCGCCGTGGGCGAAAAGATCGCCACCGGCAAGATCCGCTTGATCCGCAATCCCAAGGATCTGAACGCGTTCCGCCCCGGCGAGGTGCTGGTCGCCGCGTCGACCAGTCCGGACTGGGAGCCGGTGATGAAGACCGCGGCGGCGATCGTCACGGATCATGGCGGCCGCACCTGCCATGCCGCGATCATCGCTCGGGAGCTCGGCGTGCCGGCCGTGGTCGGCACGGAGGATTTCAGCAAGCGCGCGAAGACCGGAACGACGGTCACCGTCTGCTGCGCCGAGGGCGATGCCGGCCATGTCTACGACGGCGCACTGCCGTTCGATGTCGAGCGCCTGGCGATCGACAGACTGGAGAAGCCGCGCACCGAGATCATGGTCAATCTCGGCAACCCCGAACTGGCCTTCAAGACCGCGCTGCTGCCGAACGATGGCGTGGGCCTTGCGCGCATGGAGTTCATCATCAACCAGGCGATCGGCATCCACCCGATGGCGCTGGCGACGCCCGCAAAGGTGACCACGGCAAAAGATCGCGCGACGATCAAGCGCCTGACCGCGCGCTACAAGAAGCCCGCCGACTTCTTCGTCGAGCGGCTGTCGGAAGGCGTCGGCACCATCGCCGCGGCATTCTACCCGCGGCCGGTGATCGTGCGCCTCTCGGACTTCAAGACCAACGAATATGCCAGCCTGATCGGCGGCTCCGATTTCGAGCCGAAGGAAGAGAACCCGATGCTCGGCTTCCGCGGCGCCTCGCGCTATGCGCATCCCGCCTACGCCGCCGGTTTCGCGCTGGAATGCGCGGCGTTGCAGCGCGTGCGCGACACGATGGGGCTCTCCAATCTGAAGATCATGATCCCGTTCTGCCGCCGCGTGGAGGAGGCACGCAAGGTGATTGCGGCGATGGCCGGGCATGGCCTCGTGAGAGGCGAAAACGGGCTCGAGATCTACATGATGTGCGAGATCCCGAACAACGTCATCCTGATCGACGAGTTCGCCAAACATTTCGACGGCTTCTCGATCGGCTCCAACGATCTCACCCAGCTCACGCTCGGCGTCGACCGCGACTCCGACATCGTCGCCTTCGATTTCGACGAGCGTGATCCCGGCCTGCTGGCGATGCTGCGGATGGCGGTCGAGGGCGCGCACCGCAACCATCGCCATGTCGGCATCTGCGGCGAGGCGCCGGCCAACTATCCGGAAGTCGCGCGCTATCTGGCCGAACTCGGCATCGATTCGATCAGCGTCAATCCGGCGAGCGTCGTGCGCACCATGGAGATCGTCCGCACCGCCGAGCGGGAGCTCGCGACCCACAGGCCGCAGGCGCTGGCAAGCTGATCATCGCCGAAATTCAGGAACTGGTCTTGAAGAAGTCCAGCACGGTCGAAGCGCCGCCGATGACGTCGCCGCCGCCATAGAGGCTTGCCAGGAACGTGCCGCGATGGCTGGCGCCGGCGACCGCGATGCCTTGCGCAAAGCGCCCGTCGGCCGCCAGCGGCATCTTGACGAGGCTCGGCGGCAGCGCCTCGTCGAGAAGGCCGTAGTAGAACCGCATCGGGGAGTCATAATCCCAATAGGTCGAGCTGTTGCCGGCCAGGCGGCGGAGGAAGCGGCTGTTGGTCTCGTGGGTGAAGCGCTCGAAGAAGCCGTCGACCAGCAGATCCGAGGGCTGCGGCACCGACTTGCTGAACGTCTCGTCCATGCTGTAGTCGGCCAAGTATTTCTCGGCCAGCGCGACGTGCTGCGGCTTGATCGCAGTCTTGAACAGGTCGCCGAGCCGGTAATACTGGCGATAGCTGCCCAGGAGGACGATGACGCACGGCGTGATCCAGATCGGCTGCTTCGGATAGGTGCTGTCGGTCGACGCGCTGCCCGGTTGGGCGGACACCCAATAGCGCATCGAATCCGCAAGATTGTTGAACGGACTTTGCGTGGCGCTCGCCGCCACCGCGACGCGCCGCCGCTGCAGCTCCTGGCGCAGCCATTGCGTGTTCAAGGCACCCTGCGACCAGCCGTTCAGGAACAGCCCGGTCTTTCGCAGGCCGAGGTGATCGAGCGCGAGCAGACCCGCGTTCAACACGTCCAGGCAGCACTGCACGGTCGCGTCCTTCACCGCATAGGCCTCGCCTCGCCCCTGGCGATACGGTCCCTTGCCGAGATAGTCGGCCGCGATCAACGCAAACCCGTTGCCGACCAGGCGCTGGACGTTGAACAGCGTCTCGATCGAATCGACATTGTCGCGCGGCTCGTAGTTCGGATCGGCCAGCTTGACGAGATTGGACGGGACCTGGTCGAACGACAGGATGGTGCCGTGCTGCCACGACACGACCGGCAGTGCGCCCTTGTGATCGGCGGGCAGCGCGAGCAGGCCGCTGACCTTGACGCGCTCACCGGTGCTGGGGATGCGCGTGTAGGTCGTCAGCCGGCGCAGTTCGACGTCGACCCGCGCCCCGTGCTTGTCGGCCGAGAATGGCGGCAAGATATTCTGCTCATTGAAGACGGCGTGGAGCTTCGCTGCGAGCGCATCGAGCCGATCCTTGCTGACGCGCACCGGCCGGCCAAGGCTTGCGCCGTCACGTGGCTGCGCGAAAGACGGGCCGGAGGAAAACGAAAATGCCGCAGCGCCGAGGCCGAGGCCGGCTGAGGCCAGCAGCCTTCGGCGGGATGGCCGGCCGGCCGAGGCTGCGGAGCTGAGCTCCGACGGGGTCAGCTTGGCCGTCGGCTGGGCCAATGCCTCTTCGGGTCCCCCGACCAGGGTATCCAGGCCGATCATTCGCCGCTTCATCACGTCCCTCCGAGCCGACTACAGCCGAGGGTAGTTCGCAAAGCCTAGCACTTGCTAAATGGTGCAGCAATTGGAGCCGGATGTTTCGCCAGTCACCTGCTCTGTCGAGCCTCGCGTGGTCGCGTCGCGGCTCGCCTCCGCACGTCAAGCGCCGCCATGCGAATGATTTGCGATGGCGTTCTGCAGGCACACCAGGAAGAGATCGCGAGGACGAGATGAAGGCCTACCGCGCCGCTTCGAAGCCTCCGAGCACCGCGGTCAGGTTCTGCCCGAGAATGTCCGAGAGATAGCCGCCCTCCTGCACGAACACCGTGGGAAGGCCGAGCCGCGCGATCGCGCCGCCGATGCGACGGAAACCTGGCGTGGTCACGGAGAGCCCCTTGAGCGGATCGTGCTCGGAGGCATCGAGGCCGAGCGCCACCACGAGCGCACCGGGCGCGAACGCATGGATCGTCTTGGCCGCGGTCTCGAACGCCTTGAGATAGGTGTCGTCGCCGCTCTTGAGCGGCAGCGGAATGTTGAGGTTGGCGCCAAGCCCGGCGCCTGCACCGCGCTCATGCGCATAGCCCCAGACGAACGGATAGTAATGCGTGGGGTCGGCGTGGATCGAGATGGTCAGCACGTCGGGCCGCTCGTAGAAGATGCCCTGCGTGCCGTTGCCGTGATGGACGTCGACGTCGAGGATGGCGACGCGCTCGTGGCGCTGACGCAGATGCGCGGCCGCGATGGCGGAGTTGTTCATGAAGCAGAAGCCCGAGGCCATGTCCCGATACGCATGATGGCCCGGCGGCCGGCACAGTGCGTACATCGCATCCTCGCCGTCGAGCAGCAGTTGCGCTGCGGTCGCAGCCACGTCGGTCGCGGCGCAGGCGCCTTCCCACGTCCCCGGCCCGATCGGCGCTGAGGTATCGGTCGTGTGCCAGCCCAGCCGCCCGACGATGTGCGTCGGATAGGTGGCGGCATTGCGAACGGGATGAATGTTCGGGATCATTTCCGCACCGGCATCGCCGAGCGCGGCCCAGGCGTCCCACGCCTCTTCCAGGAAATTGAGGTATTCCGGACTGTGCACGCGCGCGCGAGCTTCCTGGCCGAAATGAAGCGGCGCGACCAACTCGTGATGGCCGGCCTTCAATCCCGCAAGCAAACGATCCGCCCGCTCGGGCTGCTCGGTGGTGCGCTTGACGACGCCACGCACCAGATAGAATTGCGGATCATGGCTGCGATGCAGCTCGGTGTAGACGGCCTTCACGCGCAATGGCTCCTGTTCGCTCGCACCGACGATTGTGCACGCAGTCACGACGGATACAAGCACGGATGGTTCGCACGTCGATCGGTCCGTGCCGGCAGCTTCCAACCGGCGGAACGGTACGCTGTGCATCGTATCTTCTCGGCAGCGAGTGCGCCGGGATCCAGGCGATCCGGCGCGTGAGGCGCGGTGGATGTGGGGAGAGATCCGCCGCGACGGCGGTCGACTGCGCCACGAAATCTGCAAAACCTCGGCGCGCAAGCCTGACCAGCTCATGCATCGCAAGCCGCGGCTGGTGACGAGCCCCAGGCTTCAACCGGCATGGAGACCCCGGGGATCGATCCAAAATTTGCATCGATTGATACAGGCTTCGGTTTGGACCCCGGCCCTCCCTCTCCTCTAGGACAGTCATCGAGGAACGTACAAGAGAGGTGGAGCGCATGAGCGCTATCGTAACCACGGCCGAATTGCGCCGATCACGCGTGCGGCTGTTTATCGTGACCATGCTGTTCCTGGTCACGACCGTGAACTACGCCGACCGGGCGACCTTGTCGATCGCAGGACCTTCGCTGTCCAAGGAGCTGCATCTCGATCCCGTCGCGATGGGCTATGTGTTCTCCGCCTTCGGCTGGTCCTATGTGCTCGCGCAGGTGCCGGGCGGCTGGCTGCTCGACCGCTTCGGTTCGCGCTGGGTCTATGCCTGCAGCATCGTGATCTGGTCGATCTTCACCATGATGCAGGGTTGGATCGGCTTCTTTTCCGGCGCCGCCGCGGTCACCGCGCTGTTCGCGTTGCGCTTCCTGGTCGGTCTCGCCGAAGCGCCGAGCTTCCCGGCCAATGCCCGCATCGTCGCCGCCTGGTTTCCGAGCAACGAGCGCGGCACGGCGTCGGCCTTCTTCAACTCGGGCCAGTATTTCGCGACCGTGATCTTCGCGCCGCTGATGGGCTGGATCGCGCATGCGTTCGGTTGGCGCCACGTCTTCACAGTGATGGGTGCGCTCGGCATCCTCATGGGCCTGATGTGGATCAGGACCATGTACGGACCGAAGGAGCACGCGAGCGTCAACCAGGCCGAGCTCGACTACATCAAGGACGGCGGCGCGCTGGTCGACATGGAGGGCGCGAAGGACGCCAAGGCTACCTCCGGTGGTCCGACCTGGTCGCATATCGGACAGTTGCTGTCGAACCGCATGATGCTCGGCGTCTATATCGGCCAGTACTGCATCAACACGCTGACCTATTTCTTCCTGACCTGGTTCCCGGTCTATCTGGTCAAGGAGCGCGGCCTGTCGATCCTGCAGGCCGGCTTCGTCGCCACCCTGCCGGCGCTGTGCGGCTTCATCGGCGGCGTGCTCGGCGGTTTCATCTCCGACGCCATCCTGCGCAAGACGGGATCGCTGACGCTCGCCCGCAAGATCCCGATCGTCGGCGGCATGCTGCTGTCGATGGCAATCATCGGCTGCAACTATGTCGACGGCCAGGCGCTGGTGGTCGGCCTGATGGCGCTGGCGTTCTTCGGCAAGGGCATCGGCGCGCTCGGCTGGGCTGTGGTCTCCGACACCTCGCCGAAGGAAGCCGGCGGCGTCTCCGGCGGCCTGTTCAACACCTTCGGCAACCTCTCCAGCATCACCACTCCGATCGTGATCGGCTACATCCTGTCGGCCACCGGCTCCTTCAACGGCGCACTAGTGTTCGTCGGCCTCAACGCCCTGGTCGCGGCGTGCGCCTACTTGCTGATCGTCGGCAAGATCCAGCGCGTCCAGCTCCGAGCCTCCTGAGCACCACGCTTAGCTTCGCGTGGTCTCGACTCCAACGGCGGCCCCCCCCCCGGGCCGCCGTTTTTTTTCGGTGCCTCGCCGTCATTCCGGGGCGATGCGCGGCAGCGCGGCGGAAGGAACGAAGAATCGCAGGATAGCGTCTAATTGAGAATCCAGTCGTCGACATGCACGAGCACGGATGAGCTAATCCCTGCCATAACGAAAAATATGCAAAACCAGAATACCAACCCAAAAAAGTACATCTTAGGCTGTACCTCGCGATCGTAGACGGCTCCACGAGCGAGCAGCCGCCCGGTTCGCAGGGCGGTCCAGACAATTGGACCTCCGAACCAGAGCAGCACCAAGGGAAACACGGCAAAGCCGGCAAGTAAGATTTTCAGAGCCAACTGGAGCAATCCGGACCTGGTGGAAACGGACTCAGTCTCACCATCTCAACCTGCTGATCGACGCAGAGGCATATCACGCCAGCAAGGGAAATGCGAGGAAAGCGGGTAGCGGGGGTCCGCTACATCGCGAGACCCACTATTTTGGAAGCTCTGCTTCTTTGCCTGCGAACGGCCCAACTGGCCTCGCGGCGGTTGGATAGTCCGCCAATACCGCATTTGCGCGCGATCCAACCACGTCCTGAGATGCCAAATGAAGGCCGGCGCCCCGATGCGTTCACATCGCCTTGGCGAGCGCGAACAACCGGAAATCCTCGAGCGCCGCGTGCCGATGCGGGGCGACTTCGCGCTGGTAGGTCTCGGTGTCGACGATCGAGCGGAAGGCGGCGAAATCGCCGTATTCATTGATCGCCGCTTCGTCCCAGCGTTCGCCTTGCGGGCCGACCAGGCTCGCCAGGACCGGCACGGAAAACATCCGCACCAGCGGCTTACCGGCTGCGAGACGCCGGAAGGCCGGTCTATAGCGTTCGTTGAAGGCTTCGCGGCCCGAACAGGGCGCGGCGTCGAAGCCGTCCTCGTAACGCGCATGCGGGCGGTAGCGCAGCAGATTGAGCATGTAGACCGGCTCGCCGAGGGGAAGTACGCGCTCGGCGGCGTCGAGGGATTGCAGGGTGATTTCGATGGGGTTCATGGGACTTCTCGCGGTTTCTAGTGGCGCGGATGCGCGCTGACGCTCTCCATTTGGCCCATCGGAACGGCCTCTTGTAGCGACCGCGCCGCCATGACTATGTGGACAGGATGTCCACAACGGCCTTGCCTCCCGACCTCTCGCGTCTCCTCGCCTTCGTCCGCGTCGTCGAGGCGGGCTCCTTCGCCGAAGCCGCGCGGCGCGCGGGGACCACCACTTCCGCGATGTCCAAGGCGGTCGCCCGCCTCGAACAGGCTCGCGGGATACGGCTTTTGCATCGCACCACCCACTCGCTGGCGCTGACCGAAGAGGGCGAGCGGCTGATGGCGGCGGGACGCGCGCTGGCCGAAAGTCTCGATCGCGTCCAATCCGCGCTCGGCGAAGCCACGCGTAACGATGGCGGACGGGTGCGAGTGACCGCCCCCGCCTCGTTCGCGCGTGCCTGCATCCTGCCGAGACTTCCCGCGTTCCTGCGGGAGCGGCCGGAAATCGAGATCGAGATCAAGTTCCGCAACGAGATTCTTGATCTCGCGGCGGAAGGCGTCGACATCGCCATCCGCTCAGGCCCCCTCGATCGCGCGCCCGGTCATCTGGCGCGGCGGCTTTGCACGTTCTCCTGGATCGCTTGCGCCTCGCCCGCGTATCTGAACGCGCGCGGCGCGCCGGCGACTCCATACGAGCTTTCCGAACATGACCACGTCGGCTTCCGCAATCCCGCGAGCGGGCAGATCCTGACCTGGCGTTTCACCGATCCGCGCAGCAAAAAGCTCGTTCGCGTCGCGCCCAAGCCCAAGCACATTTGCGACGACGCGCACGCGTCGGTCGCTTTGATCGCGAATGGGTTCGGCATCGGCTGGGGGCCGGCGTGGCTCTTCCATGACGACCTGCGCACCGGCCAGCTGGTCGAAGTGCTTATGCCCTGGCGGGCGCCGGCGGAGCCCCTATGGATGCTGCGCACCTCCAACCGCCGGCCGCCCCTGCGCACGCAGCGCGTCATGGCGTTCCTCGCGACGCTTCCCGCCACGTTCAGCGACAAGTCGGGATGAGGCGCCGGCCGTCAGCTGGGCTCTGCGGTCGGCGTGTAGGACGTCAGCCGGCTTGGGAGGGGAAATCGGGGACAGACCACGATTTCCCCGGCTTCCTGGGCTTCCGCCTTGGCGCGGTCAGCAATCTGCAGCATGCCGGCAAGAACGGGCTGCGCGTCGTCTCGCAACGTCGTCCATCCGTGGTCAGTCAACATGCAGACTGAGCACATCTGAGTTCACCTCGAAAGGACGCGGCAGTACCTATCCCGAGACGTAGGACGCCCCGGGGGCGCCGTGCAGGAAGCCGTTGGCGAATGGAACGTCCGGATAGATCTCGCGCAGGCGGCCCGTTGCGGCTTCGGCTTCCACGCGCCCCGCCAGGACCGCCTGGAAATGCTCGGACACCGCGACCATGTCGCAGGCCTGAGGTGATAGCCGCAGCGATGTCACGCCGCTCTGCTTCAGACGATCGAGATCGCCGAGCAGGTTTGAGCACCCATGCGACAGCGTCTGCACGCCGTTCATGGTGAGGAACGCCTGGTTGTCCAGCGTCGTTACGACGAGGCCGTCGGGGTCCTGCTCGCACACGAAGCGGCAATTGTCCTTGGCGAGCTTGTGCAGGCGGGCGTGATAGCAGCGCGCGGAGATCGCGAGCGGCACACGGCCGAAGGCGAATACTTCGATCGCCACCTCCGGCACGGCGCCGGCGATGGCGGCAACCGAGGACAGCGGCAGCTCCGGCGGCAGGCAGATCCGGGTGGCGCCTTGGGCGGCATGAAACGCGGCGCTGGCCTCGTTGTAGATGTTGACGAATGGCCCGATGGCATGCGGCCGGCCGGCGATCGATTTGAGGCAGGTGAGGTCGTTGACCTCCACCAGACCGTGGCCGAACTCGGCGAGGCTTGCCGTCTGCCGGCGCTCGCGCCGCAACGACACCAGGACCAGCGACCCCAGCAGCACCTGCTTGCCGGCAGCCATAAGCCGCTCGATGACTTCAGGCAAATGGGGTTCGAAGAACGGCGCGCGCTTCGAGCAGACGACCTCGCCGACCACGACCCGGTCGAGCGGGGCCTCGTCGGCGATGCGAAAGTAAAAATCACGCCAGCGCTCCGGCTGCCAATTGTAGAGCACGGGCCCCAGAGTGAGTTGCATTCGCTCTACGCCTTGATCCGCCATTGTCATGTCGTCTAACGCCAGGTCTTGCGGTAGGCGCCCTGCGTGGTGGCCTGCCCTTCGGTGAACGCCGTGAGGTCGGCCGCCTCGGTGGACCTGCCGGCATCGAGCGCTGCCAGCACGCTGCGAAAATGCCGCACCACGCTGTCGACATAGGCGCGGCCGCGCTGGCGGCCCTCGATCTTGAGCGCGGTGACGCCGGCTTCGCGCAGACCCTCGAGCAGGGTCGTGGCATCGAGACTGACCGGATCCTCGAAGATGTAGCCGGCGCCTTGCGTGGTCGAGAAGCGGCCCTTGCACAGCGTCGGATAGCCGGCCGGCTCGTCGCGGCCGAAGCGGTTGATGGTGAAGCCGCCGAGCCGCGAGGTCGTTCCCTGTGGCGTCTCCTGATAGGCGACGTGACTGGGCGGCGAGCACACGCCCTGCATGTTCGGTGACTTGCCGGTGGCGTAGGAGGACAGCGAGCAGCGGCCCTCGGCCATCACACAAAGTCCGCCGAACACGAACACCTCGGTCTCGCAGGCCGTCTCACGGGTGATCTCGGCGATCTCGGGCACGCTCAGCACGCGCGGCAGCACCACGCGGCGGGCGCCGAAATTCTCGACGTAGAACGCGATCGCGTCGACATTCGCCGCCGCCGCCTGCACCGAGACATGCAGTCGCTGTTCGGGATGGCGCCGCGCGGCATGGTCCATCAGCCCGACATCGGCAAGGATCAGCGCGTCAGCCCCGGCCTCGACGGCATCATCGACCGCGCGACGCCACAGCTCGACGGCGCCGGCGCGCGGGAAGGTGTTGATCGCGACCAGCACCTTGGCGCCGCGCCGATGCGCGAACGTGATCCCTTCGCGCATCTGCGCGCGGCTGAAATTCAGCCCGGGAAAGTTGCGGGCGTTGGTCTCGTCGGCGAAGCCGCAATAGACGGCATCGGCACCGGCTTCGACCGCGCTCTTCAGCGCCGCCGGCGTCCCTGCCGGACAGATCAGCTCCATCGTCGCATCCCGCTTTCGTTCGTCGTCAATCTCAGCAGCGAGTCGCGCGCGGCCGCGAGCAGGCGTTGCGCGGGCACGCCGAACGGCCCCGAAAGCGTCGCGATCTCAGCGACCAGATCCAGACCGGCATCGTCGATCGCATTGCGGAGCGCCAGCACCGCCTCGATATCGCCTTCGATGACCAGCTGACGCGAAAACATCAGCGCATCGCCGTCGAGCCGGCCCTCGACCAGCGCCAGCAGGCTCACGATCGATGCGGAGATGGAGGCATCGAGGCCGGTGGGCAGCTCGCGCACCGCCACGAGTTGCGGCTGCTGCGGGCCCGCCTGAATCACGAATGCGAACGGCAGATCGGTCGGCTTGATGCCAAAGCGCTTTCCGCGATGCGACCCGAGCCGGTCGAGCAGATGCGGATGTCGGCGCAGAAGCCCGCGCAGGAAAGCGCCGAGCGCAATCTGCAGCGGCAGCAACGGCAACGGACGCAGCGCCTGCCTGAGCAGCGGCGGCAACAGTGGCAGTGAGGTCGAAGACGCGTCCTGAAGAGAACTCATGGCACAAGCTCTGGCCGGATCGGCGGGGGAAGTATTTGACCCGGAACAAAGATCATACTGATTGTTCCAGCTACGAGGCGTTTTTTGAACGGAGCCTATCGTTGCGACGTGATGTCCCTCGCTTCCGCGAGCTGTCGGATTTCCTGCGCTTTCTCGACGAGCGGGGACAGCTGCGACGCATTCGCGACAGCGTCTCGGTCGTCCACGAAATCACCGAGATCCATCGCCGCGTCATCTCCGCCGAAGGGCCCGCGCTGCTGTTCGAACGGCCGATCAAGGCGTGCGGCTCACTCTCGGCAATGCCGCTCGTCACCAATCTGTTCGGCACCGTGGAGCGGGTGGCCTGGGGCATGGGCGTGCAGCCCGAACGATTGGCGGAGCTCGGCAAGATGATGGCGGAGCTGCGCGCCCCGCAACCGCCGCGCGACATCAGGGAAGCGCTGCAGAAGCTGCCGCTGGCGCGCGCGGCGCTGTCGACCCGGCCGAGGCTGCGATCAGCCGCGCCGGTGCATGAATGTGTCACCATGGGCGATGACATCGACCTGACCACCTTGCCGGCCCAGATCTGCTGGCCGGGCGAGCCGGCGCCGCTGTTGACGTGGCCGCTCGTCATCACCGTCCCGCCGGACGCATCCACCGGCGAGCAGGAAAATGTCGGCGTCTACCGCATGCAGGTGCTCGGCCGCGATCGTGCCATCATGCGCTGGCTCGCTCATCGCGGCGGCGCCCGCCACCACCAGCAGTGGCAGGCGCTGGGGCGCGACATGCCGATCGCGATCGTGATCGGCGCCGATCCCGCCACCATCCTCAGCGCCGTGCTGCCATTGCCCGAGACCATCTCCGAGCTGCGCTTCGCCGGCATCCTGCGCGGCGACCGCCCCGAGCTGGTCGAATGCCTCACCGTGCCCCTGACGGTGCCGGCGGCCGCCGAGATCGTGATCGAGGGCGTCGTGTCGGCCACCGAAACCGCGCCGGAGGGGCCCTATGGCGATCACACCGGCTACTACAACGCCGTCGAGAACTTTCCGGTGCTGCAGGTCACCGCGATCACCACGCGTCGCAGCCCGCTCTATCTGTCGACGTTCACGGGACGCGCGCCGGACGAGCCGTCTCGAATTGGCGAGGCGCTGAATACGCTGTTCGTCCCTTTGATCCGGCAGCAATTCCCGGAGGTGGTCGACTGCCATCTGCCGCCAGAGGCCTGCTCCTACAGAATCGCCGTCGTAGCGATCAAGAAGCGCTATCCGGGCCAAGCCCGCCGCATCATGCTCGGCCTGTGGTCGATGCTGCCGCAGTTCAGCTACACCAAGCTCCTCATCGTGGTCGACCAGGACATCGACGTCCGCGACTGGCGCGCGGTGATGTGGGCCGTCGCGACGCGCAGCGACTCCTCGCGCGATCTCGTGCCGCTTGCCAACACGCCGATCGACTATCTCGACTTCGCCTCGCCAAAATCCGGCCTCGGCGGCAAGCTCGGCATCGACGCCACAACCAAGCTCGGCGCCGAGACCGAGCGCGCCTGGGGCGAGGTGCTGGCGATGGACCCCGCCGTAGCGGCACGCATCGACGCGATGTGGCCGAGCCTCGGCCTCGGCGAGGGCGGGGCCGGTCGGGTGGCCTCGGCATGAGCGGACGGCACCACGTCATCGTCGGCATCAGCGGCGCCTCGGGCGCCGCGATCGGTGTGCGCATCGTCGAACGGCTCGCGGAGCAACCGCAATGCACGGTCCATCTCGTGGTATCTGACGCCGCCGTGCGCACCTTGCACGAGGAGGTCGGCCAGGGCAGCCTGGCGCGGCTGCGTGATCTGGCGGCGCATGCTCATGATGTCGCCGACATCGGCGCGAGCATCGCCAGCGGCTCGTTTTCTGCAGCCGGCATGATCGTGGCGCCCTGCTCGATCCGCACCCTCTCGGCGATCGCCTGGGGCCAGCTCGACAACCTCCTGGTCCGCGCCGCCGACGTTCAACTCAAGGAGCGCCGCCGGCTGATCCTCTTGGTGCGGGAGAGCCCGCTGCATCTCGGTCATCTCCGAGCGATGACGCAGGCCACCGAGATCGGCGCGATCATCGCGCCGCCAGTGCCGGCGTTTTACCTGAAGCCCCAGTCGCTCGATGACGTCATCGAGCAGATCGCCTGCCGCGCGATCAACCTGCTCGACGTCCCCGGGCTCCGCGCCAACGCGCGGGAGTGGCTTCCGGACCGGACGACCGAAGCAAGCAATCTTGCTGAGGTAGCGAAGCAAGACAGACGATAGGACTTGAAGACAGAACACGACAGACGCACTCGGGCGATGAGCCGAAGGCGTCTGCGACGGTTGACGTGTTCTTCGACGAGCGGGAGTACAGACGCCGCCTCTCCGTGCTGCCGCGCGAACCTGGACTGTTCCCGGCCGAGCAGCCACCAGCTTTTCGCTTTCGTTCGGTCAATTGACGTTGTCGAAACCCAGCGCAGCACGAACGGCCGGATCAATTCTGGATGGGGTCCAAGGCGGATCGAATGTCATCGTCACGTCCACGGCTTCGACGCCCGCAATCTCCGCAATGCTGCATGCGACCCCTTCCTTGAGAAAACCTGTTGCGGGGCACCCGGGCGTCGTGGCCGTCATCGTGACATGCACAACGCCATCCGTCGCCGTGATGTCGTAGATGAAGCCGAGATCGACCACGTTTTCTCCCAGCTCCGGATCGATGACCACGCGCATGGCGTCGCGGATGCGGTCGATGACATCGCGGCTCATAGCGGAGCCCTCACCGACAGTTCGTAGGTCGATCCATCCGGCGTAAACCCGCCGAGCCAGCGAAAGCCACGTTTCTCAAGTTCAGGGAACAGGAACACCGGCTCGCGGCCCAGAAGTGCCGACAAGGTCTCTCCAGGGGCCAACTCCTCCGCGGCCGCAAGGATGCGCACCATCGGCTCGGGTGGGTCGAGCTCCCGGTTGTCGAGCGTGACCACGGGATCTGGCCATCGCTCGAATGCGAGGCTGGCACCTGCGTCTTCCTGACCGGCGTCCTCGGCAGCCAGCGGCGAAAACAGCACTTCCCAGTCGCCATCGTCGAGCGGTCGATCGGTGTGGGCGAAGCCCTTTTTTGCCATGACGGAGAGCAGCGGAATCGGCCTGAAGCTCGCGATCAGCCGCACGCCCTGGCCTGGCGCCAGCCGGCCAACCGCGTCCATGATGACGGAGAACGGCTCGCCTCCGGCCCTGAGAATCGGTCGGACGTCGACGTCAATGTACGCGATCATGGCTTCCCTCCTAGTTTCTGGCGAACAACAGGCTTGGCGCGATGGCTCCGGCCGGAAGCCTCCGGGAGCCCGCAACATCGGAAAGACGTCGGACTCGCACAAGCTCGTGTATGATTCCAATACTGCCCACGGCCATGACCGCCGCGGCGCCGCGAAACGCCTGGTCCTCGCCCATCATCAACATGATGGTCGCCGCCCAGACGCCTAGAAAATAGATGATGAACCACTTCTCGGACCGGCGTTCCACCGCCAGGTCCTGAACCCGTGGCGTCGGGCCGCGCCCCATCACGGGACCGTAGGTTTCGAGCCAGGTCAGAAAGGCGACAATCTTGTAGAGCTTCGCGAATATGAGACCAGACAGCCAGCCGAACACGGCCAAGAACGCGAACGCGCCGACATGAACGCCGACCTTTCCGGTGACGATGATGACGGTGCCGAGCGCCACCGTCGCCGCCAGATTGGCGAAAGACACGGTTGCCATCCGCATGTTCAGCTCGAGCTGGCGCCGTTTGCGGGAGCGATAGATCGTCGCGATGTCCCGTCCATACAGCGCAAGCGAGATCACCCCAAGACCAGCAGCGAGGATGAGCACGGCTCCGAGCTCGGCTGCGAGGCCGATTGCGAACAATCCGCCCACGACTGCCACCGATAGCGCGAGCGCACCAAATTTCAGCGCGGATGTGCTCTGTCGATCGCCGAGGTCCGCCGAGAGCATGAACATGGCCAGCAGGCGATAGCTCACCCCCATGGCGGTCAGGGTCAGCCAGCCTCCCAGCCCGGCAATCGCATGGATCGGAATCGCCGCGGCCAGGAGCGCGGCGCCGAAGGTGCCCGCCGATCCGGCGAGAGCAAACGAGAACGCGGCGCCGAGCGCGACAGTCGCGCATAACGAGCCAAGTCCGGCGATGACAAATAGAGCAGACCCCTTCGGCTGGCTGAAGAGCGTCAGGCCCAGATCGAGCGCGACCATCGCCAGACCGGCGCCGAGCACCACGCTGCCGGCCGGCAGAAGCCAAGCGGCTGGAGCAATTCGTCCGGCCAGTGAGAGGAAACCCGATATCAGGCAGACCAGACCGACGTTGATGAGGAACAAGGCCGGCAAGGCCCATTTGTCGAAGGGGAGCGGCCTTGCGACGAGAACGGGAACGAACTGGAACAAGGCGCCGCATACCGAGAGACTGAGCCAACCGATGCAGACCGCATGCACAACGACAAGCGTATCGGGAGCGCCGAGGTCTGCAGCGGGGTAACCGAGTCCGCCGACCAGCATTGCCAAGGCAACGAGCAGCCACCCCAGCGCTGCCGCGAAATAGCTCATCGTCCAGCGCGAGATTTTCGCTCCAATCATGAGCGGCTCCAGTTCTTGATCGCGGACGCAGCACTCGCGACGACGCTGCGCCATTCGGCAATTGCCGTGGCGCCCGGAGGAACACAGTCCCCTCACGCCCGAAGGAAGCGCGAACGATGAGCTTGCGCCATACAATCTCCCGACCATCGGAAAGATGCTAGTCAGGCCCGACCGGCCATTCTTTGTCGGAGCGCAACATTTCGCGTCATCAGCGTCGTGATGACGACTCCAGCACGACCGGCGGACTCCCTGTCGCGTCGAGGAACATCCATGTCAGCCGGCAGATATCTTCGGCGGCCCGGCTCGGCAGTTCTGTGTCCCCCGACCCGTCGATTGCTCGCAATCGCGATCAGCGCAGCTGGCTGGCTGAGTTTATAGTTCGATCCTGCCGAACACTTTCCAGCCACCGCTCCACGTCTCCGCGGGCTTCGAGCTCAATCCCCATATCTCCGGAGAAATCTCTCCAGGCATCGATATTGCTGCGCGGCACGCCGACAATCGTCGGTA
Source organism: Bradyrhizobium sp. HKCCYLRH2047 (assembly GCF_051168175.1). Lineage (NCBI taxonomy): Bacteria > Pseudomonadati > Pseudomonadota > Alphaproteobacteria > Hyphomicrobiales > Nitrobacteraceae > Bradyrhizobium > Bradyrhizobium sp. HKCCYLRH2047. The sequence continues at coordinate 111,540 of NZ_JBNPUM010000011.1, read as the reverse complement.
TCGCGAGGTCCAGCGCGCGGGCAATCAGATCAAGCGTTCCGCGTCCCTCGCACTCTGCCTTTCCAAACTTGTTCAACACCAGGATGTTTGGACGCGCATCCAGGCTGGCGAGGACTCGAACCGTCACCTCTGCCAGCGCCGATTCATCCAGCCGGCAACCTCTCGCTCCCGATCCACGATCCTCGAAGATCGGGGTTTGATTGGCCGTGTCGATCTCCTCGAGCAGGACGTCGCACCGGCGATTTTCGTCGAGGAACAGCCTTCGCTGCAGTGCGCCGGCGACCTTCAATCGCACTCGACGCGAGTGATCCACGAGGTGATCGAACGTCTCGTAGGGATATTTCCCGTCGTCGTAGACGAGCGCCACGAGCGGCGCGGCCTCAACACCGACCTTCTCTACCATCTCATCGTGCATGCGAATCCCAACATCAGCTTGATGCTTCGACATGTCCAACCCACTCCTCCAGCACAGATAGCCTGTGGCGGACCCGGCCTAGGAGTGATCGATTTCATCCCTCTGCAGCGACCATTTGATCATGGACGTCAGACAGACGATCGCGGGATCGGCGGCTCTGTCGATGGCGCTCATCAACCCGAGCCAATCCTCGTTCTTGGCGAGATTTGCAAAGCGCCGGACAGCAGCCGACGCATACTCACCGACATCCTCGCCGAGGCGATCCGCGACAGAGCTGACGCGCACCAGGAGCGTAAGGTCGCCACACCCCTGCAACACCGCACTCGACTTCGCGTCGTCGCTGAGATCGTGAATGAGATCCCCGAGCAGCATGATCGCCCCCTCTACTGCGGCAGCGCCGATTGCGGCGCCGGCAAAGTCACGCCAACGATCGCCGCGCGGCCTGCCAGATCGGCGACATATTTCGCGAGCGCCTGGTGCCGGACACGCTCGGTGAGATATTGCGAAATGCGCGCCCTCGCCATGTCGAACGGCAGGACTTGTCCGGGGGCCCGCCGGTCAAGGCGCACGACATGGATACCAAAGCGTGTCTCAATCAGACCAACCTCTCCAACCGACATCCGGGCCAGCGCGGCGTCGAACTCGGCGGTCGTCTGCCCACGCGACAGCTGCCCGAGCCTGCCACCATTCTCCGCCGAGACCCTGCAGTCGGAGCGATCGCGCGCGATGGTCTCGAACACCTCCGGGCTTCTCCGCACGGCCTCCATGATCGTCCGCCCCTCGTCTCGCGCAGCCGATCGAGCCAGCGAATCGCTGCTCGGCGCGATCAGCAGGATGTGCGACGCTTCGTAGAGCTCGCCGACAAGGAACCGTTGCCTGTTCTGATCGTAGAAGCGACGGCACGTCGATTCGTCCGGCTCGTGTATCAGAACCTCGCGCGCGATCAGCGCCCGCATCGCCGCTTCTTCCTCGGTTTCGCTGCGACCTTCGGCATCACGCAGAGGGGAGGCCGTTACGCCGAGCCTCCTGACCTCCTGTCTCAGCAATTCGCGCACCGCAAGCGCGCGCGCCGCCGCTTGCCAGGCGAGGATCGGCTTGTCCGACGGATGGTTCTGAACTTCCCGGGCAATGACGTCGCGTTCGATCACGACCCCGTTCACACTGACCATCTTCGGCTTTGGAAGCGCCGCGCCCAATGAACAGTCCATCGGTTACTCCGCAGGCTGAATCGGTTGCACAAGATGACGGCGTCCGTCGCGGCTGCGCACCACCTGATAGCCGCGGCGGCCGAGATACCACACCGGCGCACTCCAGATGTGGACCAGGCGGGTGAAGGGGAAGAGCAGGAAGATGGTCATTCCCAGGACCAGATGCGCCTTGAAGATCGGATGGACGTCGACAATGTTGGCGGCGATTCCAGGCTGCAACGTGAGAATGCCCTGCGCCCAGGCCATGAACTTGACCATCTCGTGACCATCGAGATGACCGAGCGACACGGGGATGGTCGCCAAGCCAAGCAGCAGCTGGACGAACAGCACCAGAAGGATACCCGTGTCAGCAAAAGACGACGTCGCGCGGATCCTGGGATCGAAGAGCCTGCGATGCGCGAGGAGCGAAATGCCGACCAGGCACATCAGTCCGGCGCCGCCACCGGCGACGATCGCGAGCATCTGCTTGAAGCCGTGCGACACGCCGAGCATGTCAAACACCCAGATCGGCGTCAGCAGCCCGACGAAATGCCCCGCAAAAATGAAAAGGATCCCGACATGGAAAAGGTTCGAGCCCCAGATCAGTTGGCGCCGCCGAAGCAGCTGACTCGAGCCCGAGCGCCACGTGTACTGCTCGCGGTCGAATCGAATCAGACTGCCGATCAGAAAGACGGTCAGGCAGAGATAGGGATACCAGCCGAAGACGATGGCATTGAGCGTTTGCATGGCCAATCCCCTCATTGCAACTGTGACGGCGGCGCGTTGACCGCACGTTTGGCGTGGCGCAGTTTTGCGATCAGATTGTCGTGCCCACAGGCTGCCTGGTCGCCGCCTCCCGGGCCGAACCTGACCTCTTCGTCCTCCCAGGCCGCGTCGAGCGCGTGCAGGTCCATCGGATCCACGTCCGCCGCCTTCAGCAGCTCATCGACGATCTCCGCGCGGGGCTGGTCCGCGGCGATCTGGAGCAGCGCGTCGAACACCGCCCGATAGCTCGACTGCCGCCGCCCCAATCGTTCCGCGAGCGCGGCGATGATGTGGCTGGTCTGGCCGAGCAACTCGCGCGCATCCGCAAGCTCCCGGATGGCGAGGAATTCGAGGAACAGCGGCAGATAATCAGGCAGCTCGTTGCCGGCGATGACGAGGTCGGCTTTGTCATACATGGCGCGCAGGTCGACCATGGCCTGGCCGCGGTCGCGGCCTTCGCCATGGACATGCTCGAACAGATGCAGCGCCAGGGTCTTGCTGCGGTCGAACAGCAGGCCGTAGCGCTCCTGCAGGTCGTAGACGTCGCTCGTGGCGATCTCCTGCAGCAGCACGTCGAGCTCCCGGCGAATGCCAGGCTGGACGAGGCCTTCCTGGTCGAGCACCCGCGCGAGCTCCGGGATGGCCGCGATCAATTCCCCGCTCGGATAGTTCAGCAACGCCGACAGCACCTTGAACGTCTTCATCAGGCGACCTCCATCGGATTCTTGGTCTTGCGCGGCGACCCGAACAGGTTGACTTCGCTCTCGCCCCCGGAGCAGCCGTTGCCGAACGAGAAGCCGCAGGAGCCGCGGATATCAAACGCGTCGCCACCGAGCTCGCGGTGCGCGGTCGGGATCACGAAGCGGTCCTCGTAGTTGGCGATCGCCATGATGTGGTACATGTCGTCGATCTGCGCGCCGCTCAGGCCGACGCGCCTCGCGATCGCCTCGTCGACCACGCCATCGATGGTCTTGGCCCGCATATAGGCACGCATGGCCAGCATTCGCTCGAGCGCCAGCGTCACCGGCTTCTCGTCGCCCGCAGTCAGCAGATTGGCGAGGTACCGCATGGGAATGCGCAAGGACTTGACGTCGGGCATCTCGCCATCGTGCCCGATCTTGCCGGACGAAGCCGCCGACGTGATCGGCGACAGCGGCGGCACGTACCAGACCATCGGCAAGGTCCGGTATTCCGGGTGCAAGGGGAAGGCGACCTTCCATTCCATCGCCATCTTCCAGATCGGCGACCGGATCGCTGCCTCCAGCCAGGCATGCGGAATGCCCTGGCGCTCGGCCTCTGCAAGGACGTTGGGATCGTTCGGATCGAGAAAGACGTCGAGCTGGGCCTGGTAGAGATCGCCCTCGTCGGGCTTGGACGCGGCCTCGGCGATGCGGTCCGCGTCATACAGCACGACACCGAGATAGCGAATGCGCCCGACACAGGTCTCGGAGCACACGGTCGGCTGCCCCGCCTCGATCCGGGGATAGCAGAAGATGCACTTCTCCGATTTCCCCGAGGACCAGTTATAATAGATCTTCTTGTAGGGGCAGCCGGAGACGCACATTCTCCAGCCGCGGCACTTGTCCTGATCGATCAGGACGATGCCATCCTCCTCGCGCTTGTAGATCGCGCCGGACGGGCAGGATGCGACGCAGGCCGGATTGAGGCAGTGCTCGCACAGCCGCGGCAGATACATCATGAAGGTGTTTTCGAACTGGCCGTAGATCTCCTTCTGCACGCCGTCGAAATTGATGTCCCGAGAGCGCTTGGCGAATTCGCCGCCCAGGATCTCTTCCCAGTTCGGCCCCCACTCGATCTTTTCCATCCGCTCTCCGGACACCAGCGAGCGCGGCCGCGCGGTCGGCATCGCCGATGCCTCGGGCGCACTCTGCAGGTGCTGATAGTCGAAGGTGAACGGCTCGTAGTAGTCATCGATCTCAGGAAGATCAGGGTTGGCGAAGATGTTCGCCAGAACCCGCCACTTGCCGCCGATCCGCGGCTGGATCGACCCGTCGCGATTGCGCGACCAGCCGCCCTTCCAGCGAGACTGGTTCTCCCAATCCTTGGGATAGCCGACGCCCGGTTTGGTCTCGACGTTGTTGAACCACGCGTATTCCATCCCCTCGCGGCTCGTCCAGACGTTCTTGCAGGTCACGCTGCAGGTGTGGCAGCCGATGCACTTGTCGAGATTGAGCACCATGGCGATTTGAGCACGGATCTTCATTCTGCAGCCTCCGAGGGGGTCGTGGCCGACCGGTCAGCAGTCGGCTGGTCCAGCCAATCAATCTTCGACATCTTCCGGACGATGACGAACTCGTCGCGGTTGGCGCCGACCGTGCCGTAGTAGTTGAAGCCATAGGCCTGCTGAGCGTAGCCCCCGATCATGTGCGTCGGCTTCGGAACGACACGCGTGACCGAATTGTGGATGCCGCCGCGCTGCCCGGTCTGCTCGGAGCCCGGCACGTTCACGATCTTCTCCTGCGCATGATACATCATGCACATGCCCTGCTTGACCCGCTGCGAGACCACTGCGCGCGCAACCAGCGCACCATTGGTGTTGTAGGCTTCGATCCAGTCATTGTCGGCGATGCCGGCAGCCTTTGCGTCGATCTCGCTGATCCACACGATGGGACCGCCGCGCGACAAGGTCAGCATCAGGAGGTTGTCGGTATAGGTGGAGTGGATGCCCCACTTCTGATGCGGCGTGATGAAGTTCAGGACGACGGACGCATTGCCGTTCGGCTTGCGATCGATCACCGGCTTGACGGTCTTGGTATCGATCGGCGGCCGGTAGACGCAGAAGCCCTCGCCGAAAGCCCTCATCCACAGGTGATCCTGATAGAGCTGCTGCCTGCCGGTCAGCGTCCGCCAGGGGATCAGCTCGTGGACGTTGGTGTAGCCGGCGTTGTAGCAGACCTTCTCGGACTCGAGCCCCGACCAGATCGGCGACGAGATGATCTTGCGCGGCTGCGCGACGACGTCGCGGAACCGGATCTTCTCATCCTCCTTGGGAATGGCGAGATGAGCATGGTCGCGGCCGGTGAATTGCTCCAGCGACGACCACGCCTTGACCGCGACCTCGCCATTGGTTTCCGGCGCCAGGCTGAGGATCACCTCGCAGGCGTCGACCGCACTGTCGATGCGAGCCAGCCCCTGGGTCGGCCCGTCCTCAGCGACGACGCCGTTGAGGCGCTTCAGGAGCTCGACCTCATGGTCGGTGTTCCAGGCCATCCCCTTGCCGCCATTGCCGAGCTTGTTCATCAGCGGACCAAGCGAGGTGAAGCGCTTGTAGAGATTCGGATAGTCACGTTCGACCACCGTCACCGCCGGCATGGTCTTGCCGGGGATCGGATCGATCTCGCCCTGCTTCCAGTCCTTGACGTCGAACGCCTGCGCGATTTCGCCCGGACTGTCGTGCATGATCGGCGTCAGCACGACGTCCTTCTCGAGTCCCAGCACTTCGGGCGCGACCCTGGAGAACGCCTCGGCGATCCCCTTGTAGATGTCCCAATCGCTGCGCGATTCCCACACCGGATCGATCGCCGCCGAAAGCGGATGGATGAAGGGATGCATGTCGGACGTATTGAGGTCGTTCTTCTCGTACCACGTGGCGGTCGGCAGCACGACGTCCGAATACATGCAGGTGGTCGACATCCGGAAGTCGAGCGTGACCAGCAGATCGAGCTTTCCTTCCGGAGCCTCCTCATGCCAGGTGACCTCGACCGGCCTATTGTGGCCCTGATCGCCGAGGTCCTTGCCGAGCACGCCATGCTTGGTGCCGAGCAGATGCTTGAGGAAGTATTCGTGGCCCTTGCCTGAGGCACCGAGCAGGTTCGAGCGCCAGACGAACAGGTTGCGGGGCCAGTTCTTCGGTTGATCGGGATCCTCGCAGGAGAGCTTCAGCTCGCCCGACTTCAAGGCCTTCGCGACGTAGTCCTTCGGCTCCAGGCCGGCGGCGGCTGCGCGCTTGGATACCTCGATCGGATTGGCCTGCAGTTGCGGCGCCGACGGCAGCCATCCCATGCGCTCGGCGCGGACATTGTAGTCGATCAGCGCGCCGTGCCAGGAGCCGGCCGGTGCGGTCGGTGAGAGAATCTCGCTGACATTGACCGTCTCGTAGCGCCATTGGTCGGTGTGGGCGTAGAACGCCGAAGTCGAATTCATCTGCCGCGGCGGGCGCCCCCAATCGAGCGCAAAGGCGAGCGGCGTCCAGCCCGACTGCGGCCGCAGCTTTTCCTGGCCCACATAATGCGACCAGCCACCGCCGGACTGGCCGACACAGCCGCACATCACCAGCATGTTGATGATGCCGCGATAGTTCATGTCCATGTGGTACCAGTGGTTCAGACCGGCGCCGACGATGACCATCGAACGCCCCCGGGTCTTCGACGCATTCGAGGCAAACTCGCGGGCCACCGCGATGATCTGGCCGCGCGGCACCCCGCAGATCGCCTCGGCCCATGCCGGGGTGTACGGCTCCAGATCATCGTAGCTCTTGCCGAGATGGTCGCCGCCGAAGCCGCGATCGACACCATAATTGGCGGCGAACAAGTCAAAGACCGTGGCCACGACCGCCTCACCATCGGCAAGACGAAGTCGCTTCACCGGCACGTTGCGGGTCAGCACGTCCGGATGATTGGTGCCGCTGAAGTGATCGTGCTGACGGTTGCCGAAATAGGGGAATCCCACCGGCGCGATCTCGTCCTCGATGCCGGCCAGAGACAGCCGCAGCCGGGTATCGTTGTTCGCCGAGCTCTTCTCTTCCAGGCTCCACTTGCCCTTTTCGCCCCAGCGGAAGCCGACCGATCCCTTGGGCACGACAATGGCCCCGCTGATCTCATCATAGGCAACGGTCTTCCATTCGGGATTGTTGGCCTCGTCGAGAGATGTGGCGAAATCCGAGGCGCGCACGAACCGCTCAGGAACGAGCCGTCCCTCGGATTTCACCAGCCGCACCAGAAATGGCATATCCGTATACTGGCGCGCATAGTCGTTGAAGTATGGCGTCTGCCGGTCGATGTGAAACTCCTTGAGGATCACGTGACCCATCGCCATCGCCAGCGCCGCGTCGGTGCCCTGCTTCGGCGACAGCCAGAGATCGGCGAATTTCGCAGCCTCGGAATAGTCCGGGCAGACAACGACGCTCTTGGCCCCCTTGTAGCGAACCTCCGTATAGAAATGCGCATCCGGCGTACGCGTCTGTGGCACGTTGGAGCCCCAGAGCATCAGGAAGCCCGAATTGTACCAGTCCGCGCTTTCAGGCACGTCGGTCTGCTCGCCCCAGGTCTGCGGCGAGGCCGGCGGGAGGTCGCAATACCAATCGTAGAACGACATGCAGACGCCACCGAGCAGCGACAGATAGCGCGCGCCGGCCGCGTAGCTCACCATGGACATCGCCGGGATCGGCGAAAACCCGAACACCCGGTCCGGACCATAGGCCCTGACCGTATAGGCATTGGCCGCCGCGATCAGCTCGTTGACCTCGGCCCAGCTCGCCCGCACGAAGCCGCCCAGTCCGCGCTTCTGCACGTAGTCCGAGCGCTTGTCCGGATTCTCGACGATCGACTTCCAGGCCGCGACCGGCGTCATCCGCGCCCGCGCCTCGCGCCACAGCCTGAGCAGCCGCGAGCGCACCAGCGGATATTTCACCCGGTTTCCGGAATAGAGGTACCAGCTGTAGCTCGCGCCGCGGGCGCAGCCGCGCGGCTCATGATTGGGAAGATCAGGGCGCGTCCGGGGGTAGTCGGTCTGCTGGGTCTCCCAGGTGACGATGCCGCCCTTGACGTAGACCTTCCACGAGCAGGAGCCGGTGCAGTTCACGCCATGCGTCGAGCGCACGATCTTGTCGTGCTGCCAGCGCTTGCGATAGCCCTCCTCCCAGGAACGGTCCTCGGTCGTCGTCACGCCGTGTCCGCCTGCGAACTCCTCCTTGGCCCGGGTGAAAAAGGTCAGCCTATCGAGAAAATGGCTCATCGTTTACGTCCTCATTCAGCGGGTTGGGCAGCGGTCGCGATCGCTCGGCGCCCTTCGACGTCGTGCAGGACGCCGCCCTTGCGGGTGTAGACGGCCCAGGTGATCAGCACGCAGGTGACGTAGAAGCCGAAGAAGCCCCAGAGGGCGGCCTGCACGCCGCCAGTGAGGTCAATCGAGGTGCCGTAGGATTTGGGAATGAAGAATGCGCCGAAAGCGGCAATCGCGGAGGTGAAGCCGGTGATGGCGGCGGATTCCTTCTCGGCCTGGCGCAGCCGCGTCTCCGCGTCTGCGGTCGGCATGAGCCGGGCCATTTCCTGGCGCATGATGTTGGGGATCATCTGGAAGGTCGATGCATTGCCGACACCGGTCGCGAAGAACAGCAGCAGGAACATCGCGAAGAAGCCCCAGAATGCACCGGGCTGATCCTTGATGCCGAGGAAGTAGAGCACCCCGAGCACACCGGCCATCATCAGCAGGAACACCCCGACGGTAACCCGCCCGCCGCCCCATTTGTCGGCCATCCAGCCCGTCGCGGACCGCGACAAGGCACCCACCAGCGGCCCGAGGAACGCGAACTGCAACGCGTCGACGGCCGGGAACTGGGTCTTTGCCAGCAGCGGGAAGCCCGCAGAATAGCCGATGAACGAGCCGAACGTGCCGGTGTAGAGCCAGCACATGATCCAGTTGTGCCGCCGCTGGAAGATGACGGCCTGATCGGCGAAGGACGCTTTCGCGGAGGCGATGTCGTTCATCCCGAACCAGGCGGCGAAAGCGCTGGCGACGATGAACGGTACCCAGACGAAGCCGGCATTCTGCAGCCAGATCGGCGTCGGCTGCGACCCACTCGTCATCGCCGGATCTCCGCCGAACCAGCCGAAGACTCCGACCGTGATCACGATCGGCACCACGAACTGGACGACGCTGACGCCGAGATTGCCGAGGCCGGCATTGAGCGCGAGCGCGTTGCCCTTCTCGGCGCGAGGAAAGAAGAAGGAGATGTTGGCCATCGACGAGGCGAAATTGCCGCCGCCGAAGCCGCACAACAGAGCCAGTATCAGGAACACCGGATAGGGCGTCGCCGGATTCTGCACCGCATAGCCGATTCCGATCGCGGGTATCAGCAGCGACCACGTGGCCAGCGTGGTCCACAGCCGGCCGCCGAAGATCGGCACCATGAAGGAATAGAAGATGCGCAGAACTGCACCGGAGATCCCAGGCAGCGACGCCAGCCAGAACAGTTCATCGGTCGTGAACTTGAAGCCGACCGAAGGCAGCTTCGCAACCACGACAGACCAAACCTGCCACACCGCGAAGGACAACAGCAGCGCCGGAATGGAGATCCAGAGGTTGCGTCGCGCGATGGCTCGGCCCTTCTCTCTCCAGAACGTGTCGTCCTCGGGCCGCCAGTCGGTGAGGATCGCGCCGGACAGGGCTCCGATGTGCTCGGGCCGGTGAATTTCCTCCATTTCCGGCAGTTCCGGCAGCCTCTTCAGCGCTTCGCCGGCGACGCCGCGCTCCATCTGCCGGATCGAGAGATGCATCCAGACCAGCGCGACCGCGACCAGCAGGAACAGCAGCATGAAGCAGCTGGTTCGCAGACCGGTGAGATCCACCAGCGCGCCGAACGCAATCGGAAGCACAAATCCCCCGAGCCCGCCGATCATGCCGACCAGGCCGCCGACGGCTCCGACATTGTTCGGATAGTAGACGGGGATGTGCTTGTAGACGGCGGCCTTGCCGAGCGCCATGAAGAAGCCGAGCACGAAGACGATGACGACGAACGGGACGAGCCCCATCTCCAGATGGAAGCCGACCTTTCCGTTGACGGTCGTCACAACGTAGTCCGTCGGCGGGTAGGACAACAGGAAGGTCGCGACGACGGCGACCAGAAATGTCCAGTACATCACGCGACGGGCGCCGAACCGATCGGACAAGTGTCCGCCATAGGCGCGAAACACGCTGGCCGGAAACGAGAACATGGCGGCCATCATGCCGGCCGACTGGATTCCGACGCCGTAGACCTTGATCAGGTATTGCGGCAGCCACAGCGACAACGCGACGAAGGCGCCGAAGACGAAGAAGTAGTACAGCGCGAAGCGCCAGACCTGGATGTTCTTGAGCGGCGCGAGCTCGAGCCAGGCGCTGCCGGCCTTCTGGTTGCGCTGTCTTCGCGAGCGGACCACCGGGTCCTCCTCGGAGAACAGCCAGAAGACGATTCCCATGACGCCGATCGCGAGCGCCCAGACCTGGGCCACGGTCTGCCAGCCATAGGCGACCAGCACGAACGGCGCCACGAACTTGGTGACGGCGGCGCCCACGTTGCCGGCGCCGAAGATTCCGAGCGCAGTGCCCTGCTTGGCCGTCGGATAGAACCGCGACACATAGGCGACGCCGACCGCGAACGAGCCACCGGCGATTCCTACGAAGAGCGCCGCGACGAGAAATTGCGGATAGGTATGCGCCCAGGTCAGAAGATAGGTCGCGACCGCGGCAGCGAGCATCACAACGGTATAGACGCGGCGCCCGCCATACTGATCGGTCCAGATACCGAGCATCAGCCGGATCAGCGAGCCGCTCAGGATCGGGGTGCCGATCAGGAGGCCGAACTCGGTTTCGTTCAGATCGAGCTCTTGCTTGATCCGGATGCCGATGATCGAGAAGATCGTCCACACCGCAAAGCAGATCGTGAACGAGATTGTTGAGAGCCAAAGTGCTCGCGTTCGGTGCACAGGGCTAGAATCTACGGCGTCCATGGTGGCCTCGACGAATGAATTCGACGCCACAGCAGTTATTCGGGGCACCCGGGGAAGGTTTTGCGATGCATCAACCGGACGGCCCGGTCTGCCACAATCTGCCAAATGCTCCAGATCGGATTATCAGACCGCACGTATGCAATTGACTTTTGTCACAATTCAGGGCGATAGCAGGTGAGTGACCGCTGGAGCTTCGCTTGCGCCCCGACGAACTCGCCCAGTTGAAGACGCTGCCGCTGTTCGCGGACCTCAGCGACGAGAATCTGAAGCGGCTGCTTGGCGCGGCTCTGCTGCAGCAATTTCCGGCCGGAGTGCGGTTGGCTCGCGAGGGAGATCAGGCCGACTTCCTGCATGTGCTGATTGGCGGGTTGGTGGAAATCTACACCGAGCAGGACGAGGCCGAGTGGGGCATCTCGCTGCTTCGTCCCGTGTCGACCTTCATACTGGCTGCGGTCGTGGTCGATCAGGCGTATCTCAATTCAGCCCGCACGCTGACCGAGTCGCGCGTGCTGCTGATCCCGGCCCGCGATGTAAGGGCACTCTTCGACGAAGACATCGCATTCGCACGGATTGTCGCTCAGGAGCTGGCGTATGCCTATCGCGCTTCTGTCAAGAAGCTGAAGGGCACCCTGGCCCGGTCGAGCATCGAGCGCCTCGCCAATTGGATCCTTGCCGAAGCCCAGCGCGAACCGGCGCACGCGAATATCGTCATTCCATTCGACCGCGGTACGCTGGCCTCCCACATCGGCACGACGCGCGAAAACCTGTCACGCAGTCTTGCCCAACTTACGAGCCATGGGGTTCGCATCCGCGGACGAGAGATCGTCATCGACCGCAAGGAGAAGTTGGAGCTGTTTGCCCGGCCAAAGCCGCTGATCGACGATCCCGGCTCGTAGGCTTCTTTTGCGAACGGTCCTGCCCTCTGTTGGGAACGGTCAATCAGCAGAGTCCGGAATCGGAGCCGTCGATATGGTTCTTCTCCGCCGCCACACCCACTCCGCGTGGCAGTCGCTGAGACGGCCCGAAACCGATCGGCCGCTGCGTCGGTGATCTGGTTTTGCGCGATCGGCATTGCCAAGCCAGGGGTTCACCAGCCCTCCTCTAAACGTGACTGCTTTTAGATTTGACGAGGCCACTTCAGCATATCGGCGGGCTCAACGCCGGGCGCTACTGCCAGGGCTTGGACGTTGTCCAGTGTGAGGTTAATCAGCCCCGCCTCTATCTTGCCACGCCGCAACATCCGCCTAGACCAGGCCCGGCGGACCTGGCTGATCGTCGGCGTCCCGCGACACGATCGTCGGCGGCTCATCATAGCCGGCACGGCTGCTATAGAACACCAGCACCATCAGCCCGATGCCGCATACGAGCGAGAACAGCACGCCGATGGCCATCGCGGCATAGCCTGACGACGGCACGTCGGTGCCTTCTGCGGACGACCAGCCGAGAACCGCGACGACGATCACCGCAACCAGCATCGACAGCAATGCTGCGACGAGCAGATAGGCGCTGGCCCCCATGGTGCGGGCATCCGACGCCATCTCTCCCCACAGCGAACGCCAGGATATGCGCGGCATGGCATGCGCCCCTATTGCGGCGACGCTTCGGACGCCGCGGCTCCGGCAATCGCCTCGAGCGCGCCGGTCATGGCCCGCACGGCCGGCTCGGCCGCCGCCGGTCGGCCGTGACGCCCCAGCAGCCAGGCCGGGTCATTGTAGGACAACCAGGTGCGGCCCTCGGCGTCCTGCCACACGAGGACCTTCAGGGGCAGATCGATGCCGCTGGTCTGTGCGGCCTGCATCAGCGGCGTTCCCCCTTTGGGGCTGCCGAAGATCAGCAGGTCGGTCGGGCGCAGCGTCATGCCCGCCTCGACGGCGCCGGCCCGATGGTCGACATGAGCAAAGATCGTCAGTCCCCTCGATGTGACCGCGTCCTGCAGCTTCCGCATCGTGGTGCCCGGATCATTATGGCTTTGAATCGTGATCAGCCCGTTCGGGTCCATGGCTTGTGCTCCGATCGTTGTCGACAATGTCAGAAGGCCGAGCAGAGCGAGCGTCCACCCGATCACGAGGCCCCGGCCGGCGGATTGCCGGCAGCCTGATCCGCTCATTTTGGCGCCCGCACCCTGCTGAACTCCGGCACGGGAACGAAGCCGTCGCGGTTCGGCATTCTAACCTTCGGAAGCGAGGCCTGATCGAGACGGCCGTCCGGCGGCAGGATGCCGTTCAGGCTGAGGATGTAGGCCGACAATGCGTAGTAGTCGTCGACGCTGAGCGAGCCCGGAGCCTGGTACGGCATGGCGCGATGGATGTAGTCGAACAAGGTCGTGGCATAAGGCCAGAAACTGCCGACGGTCTTCACCGGATTGCCAGAGGCGAGCGTCCCCTGACCGCCCACCAGACGATCCTTGATGCCGCCCTGCCCGCCTTCGCCATGGCAGGCGGCACAGTTCTCGGCAAACAGCTCCCTGCCACGCGCGGCCGTGCCGCTGCCCTCTGGCAAGCCCTTGCCGTCGGGACGGACGTCGATGTCCCATAGCCTGATCTCCTGCGCCGTTGCCGGGCGTCCGAATTCGGCCGCATGTGCCGGACAGACGAGAAGCGCCGCGGCCAGCGCGGTAGCGAAAAGGCGCTCAGGCGAGAACATTGCTGACCTTCCCATCGCCGCTGATACTCCATGTCTGCTGGGCGCTGTAGTGGAACAGCGCGTTGGTCCCGGTCTTCGCGATGAACGATTTGCGATCGGGCTGCACGTTGCCCTTCTCGTCGGTCGAGCGGCTGACGATCCTGGTGGGCTTGCCGTCCCACTGCCAGTCGAGCTGGAAGCGCGCCTGCGCCTTCGGCAGCACGGGATGGTTCAACCGGGCCTGCTGCCAGGTTCGGGCCGCGTCGGTGCTCACCTCGACCTTTGCGATCCGACCATGGCCGCTCCAGGCCAGGCCGGTGATGCGGTTGTAGCCGGGGCGGATCGTCATCGTCCCCGAGGGCGAGGTGATGACGGAATTGGTCTCCATCCTGAGCTGGAACTGCATCGCCTTGCCGTTGGCCAGCAGCTGGGTGTAGCGCGCGGTCTCCCAGCGCGTCATCCAGGGCGCGTCGCCGAACTTCAGGCGGCGCAGCCATTTGATGTTCAGATTGCCTTCGAATCCGGGCATGATGAGACGCAACGGGAAGCCATGGGCCGGCCGCAGCGGCTCGCCGTTCTGGCCATAGGCGACGAACGCCTCGTCCATGATCTCATCCGTGAGCGGGATGCTTCGTGCAACGCCCGCCGCGTCGCCGCCCTCGGCCAGCATCCAGGCGGAGCGATGATCCTTGCCGACCAGCTCGATCAGATGGCGAAGCGGGACACCGGTCCATTCGTTGCTGCTGACGAGACCATGGGTATTCTGCACCGTCAGATTGGGGTCGGCCTTCTTCCAGTTCTCCCAGCCATTGCCGGTGCACTCGATGAAAACGACGCGCGAGATCGAGGGCATTCGCGCGATGTCATCGGGCGTCAGCACAAGCTGCTCGCGTGTCATGCCGTGGATGAGCAGCCTGTGCCTGGCCGGATCGATGTTCGGAACACCGGAATGGCTGCGCTCATAGTGCAGATCCGACGGGGTGATCGTGCCGACGAGCCTGTCGAGTGGCGTCTTAGAGTTGATCGCATCGGCGGGATCGACATTCCGCTTGCCGGGCGTCGCCTCCGGAATCCGTCCGATGTGAACATAGGGCGAGCGCGCGCTGAAGGCGGACAACGCATCACCCGGCTCCCGCGCCGGCACGTCGGCCAGATCGTCGGCGAGCGCTTCGCCGGCTATCGAGACGCTGACGGCGACCGCCGACGCCTTGACGAAGCGTCGACGCGAGATGCCGCCTCCCTCATCGGACCGGAGCCAGGTGTGAGACGGCTTTTCGATGCTCATGCGTGCCCTCAGGATGACGGAGGTCGCAGAGGCTTATCTGCAATTCGGTGGCGCCTCCATTATACCGGGGGATGTGAACGCCCGGGGATCGCGCTATACGATCTGTCTGACGGGGCGCGCGGTGACTGCGCGCGACAGCACCTGCAATGCCTGGCCGAGCTCGGCCCGGTTGCGTGCCGCTCCGAGAGAGAGACGCAGACCGCGCGGTGCCGGCTGGCCGACCGCGAACGCGACCTCACCGACGACGGCCAGGCCGTTCCGCATCAGATGCGACAGCAGGTCGGTGCCGTCGAGCTGCGGCGACAGCGGCATCCAAAGATGATGACTGGCGGGACGCG
The DNA here is from genome assembly GCF_051168175.1 of Bradyrhizobium sp. HKCCYLRH2047. Taxonomy (NCBI): domain Bacteria; kingdom Pseudomonadati; phylum Pseudomonadota; class Alphaproteobacteria; order Hyphomicrobiales; family Nitrobacteraceae; genus Bradyrhizobium; species Bradyrhizobium sp. HKCCYLRH2047. Next base: position 96,202 of record NZ_JBNPUM010000011.1, on the reverse strand, counting down.
CGGCATAGGTCACTCCCTTCAGCAGACGCGACGCGAGCTGCTGACGGGCGGCGGCCTCGTTGCGGATGGCGCGGATGATCTCGTCGGCGACACCGGACTTCAGCCAGTGCGTGACCAGCGCAACCATCGGCGACGCCGGCATCTGCATCGTTGCCTGCAGGTTGACGCGCATCATCTGCTCGGCCTTGTCGTCGGGCGCCAGCAGATAGGCGACACGCAGGGCCGGCGCGATGCATTTGGCGATGCTGGCCGCATAATAGGTTCGCTCGGGGATCAAGGTCGCGATCGGCGCGACGCGCGGCTCCAGCGGGCCATAGGCATCATCCTCGATCAGCACGGTGTTGCGCTTGCGGATGATGTCGGCGATTGCCTGCCGCCGTCCGGCGCTCATCGTCGCGGTAGTCGGATTCTGCTGTGTCGGAACCAGATAGACCGCCTTCGGCCGGTGCTTGCGCACGGCGTCATCCAGCGCGTCGGGCCGGACCCCCTCCAGATCCATGGCAGCCCCGATGAGACGCACACCGAGCTGCGCAGCGGCTGCCTTGATTCCGGGAAAGGTGAGCGCCTCCGTCACGACGACATCGCCCGGCTGCGTCAGCGCCAGCAGAGCATTGAAGATGATCGCTTGCGATCCCGGATAGATCACGATCCGCTCGGGCGAGGCATGAGACAGCCGCGGTTGCAGCCAGAGGGCGGCAGCTTCGCGCTGGTCCACGCTGCCGCCCGGCGGCGCGTAGCTCAGAAACGCGCTCAAGCCGGCCTCCGTGCGAATGGTCGAAAGCCCCTGCTCGATCCGCCGTTCGAGCTGCGCCTCGACCGGCTGTGGCGGCAGGTTCATCGAGAGGTCGATGGTGACCGTGGCCGGCTGGTCCGGAGACGCACGCGCCGTGGTCTCGGACACGAACGTCCCCTGCCCGACGCGCCCCTCGATCAAGCCTCGACGACGCGCCTCGCTATAGGCGCGTGTGACCGTCGTCAGATCGATCCTCAGCTCCGCCGCGAGGCTGCGGTGCGTCGGCAGCCGCTGCCCACGCAGCAGCCGTCCGCTCGCGATATCCGCGGCGAGCGCATCGACGATGCGGACGAACAGCGGCCCTTGCCATTCGGAAAGTGTAGGGAGCCAATCCATGCAATTCTCCGCAATTCCTTTGATTGCATGCTTCTTCTGACAGATTGTATGGATCATCCCCCTCGGTCAAGGACGGAGGCGCGCAATGGACAACGAGGCCAGAGAAGCCAACACGGCGACGCGACTATCGCACACGGGCCGACATGTGCCGGCCCTGGTCACCTCGCTGCCAAGCCTGGCGCACATCCCTGCCGAACGACGCTGGCGCGAGCCACCGCACTCACCATCGCTGACCGCGGACGGCGGAGCACGACTCTCGGTCTCGATGTGGAGCGGAAGGATCGACAGAGCCGCACTCGAGGTGCAAGCCGATCTGGCCGACCTGCCCTACACGGTGTCTTACGCCGTGCGGTGCACGAACCTGTCGCTCTCCATTGCCGGACGGTCCGTGATCGATGGCGACGTCGTTCCAGGCACCATCGTCCTGACAGGGCCCGCGCTTCCCAATGCGCGGGCAATCTATCGCGAGGACTACGCGATCCTGCGGGCGTTCGTCTCTCCGGCCACCGTGACGGAATGTTACGAGGACATCAGCGGCAGGCCCGCCGACCCTTCGATGGAGTTGTTCGGCCCGCAGGAAGCGGACGACAAGGTGCTGCGTCACCTGATGACGTCGCTGATGCGCGCCTTCGCCGATGACGCCGCCCCGAGCCGGTTGTTCCTCGACAGCCTGAGCATCAGCTTCGCGGCCCACCTGATCGGGCGCTACCACCTGAAGCAGGAGCATTCGCCGAAGCGAAAGCTGTCGCCGCTGACACCGTGGCGGCTGAATCGGGCAAAGGCCTTCATTGATGCTCATCTTCAACAGCCGATCGCGCTGGCGGATCTGAGCGCCGCCGCGGGTCTCAGCCGCATGCATTTCGCAGCTCAGTTCAAGGCCTCCACCGGCATGTCGCCCCACATGTATGTCCTCCAGTGCCGGGTTCATGCGTCGAAGCGGCTGCTGCTCGATCCCGAGCGATCGATCCGGGATGTTGCCATCTCCGTCGGATTCAAGAGCGAAACGCATTTCATCAATGTGTTCCGGCGCCTGGTCGGAGAAGCGCCCGGACGCTGGCGCCGCGCTGTGCCATGATTTCGTCTCGGCCGCGGACGTCAGACGCCCTGGTAGACCAGTCGGGTAAAGAACGCCGGCGTGATCAGGAATTGGCCGAAGCGGCTGTCGAAGGCCGTGGTCGGCTTGGCCGCGATGGCCTCCTCCACCGAACGTCCCTGCTGCTTCAGCTTGGCGACATTGTCGCGGATGGCGGAGAGCATGTCCCGATAAACCGCGAGCTCTTTCCTGTTGCTCACGGGCGCGCCATGTCCGGGAACGACGATCGTCCTGTCGCCCGCCGCGGCCAGATTGGCATCGGCGGCCTTGATCATGCCGTCGATGCTGCCGCCGGTCGAATAGTCGATGAAAGGATAGATTCCGTTCCAGTACGTGTCGCCACAGTGCAGGACGTCGGCCTCGGTGAACGTGATCGACAAATCGGAATCGGTATGCGCAGCGCCGTAGGGCCGGAGCACAACCGTCGCGCCGCCGTGCTTCAGCGTCGTCTCGGCGCTGACGGTCTCGCTCGGAACTGCGGCGAGCGGCGATGTCGGGAAGTTGTAGTCCCAGTCCTCGACGCGCTGCGCTGACAACAGATGCTTGCGGGTGTTCGCGTGGGCGACGATCGCCGCTCCCTCGCCGTTCAACCACGCATTCCCGTCAGTATGGTCGAAATGCCAGTGCGAGTTGATCAGGCGCGTCACAGGGCCGCGGCCAATGGTATTCAGACTCTGCAGCAGCTTCGGACGCGACGCCGTAATGCCTGCATCGACAAGCAGCTTGCCGTCGCGTCCGGAGAGAACCGCGATGTTGCCGCCGGATCCTTCGAGAATGCTGACATCGCCGCGTAGCGCGTGGACCTTGATCGGCGCATGCGCCGCCGCGTCGCGGATCGTATCCACGATGTTGCGGGCTTCGGCAAACGCCTGCGATGGCGTGAGCCAGCCTCCCGCGGCAACTGCACCGGCTGCGGCGATACAGCAGATGCAGAACGTTCGGCGGGAATGGTTCTCAGCCAGTGTCATCTTGCGATCTCCCATTGCCCGTTCGGCAGCAACGTCTCCCGGCAGCCACCACAATCTGGCCTCGGCGCAGCGTTGCGACGGCTGGTCACGACATCTAGCGGACGAGAGACCATGCTTGCTTCCTGAAAGTGCGAATGACTTTCCAATTCGCACGTCAATCGATGGCGCTGCGGCCTACGGCCTCTTTCGCATCCGGTCGGCGCTGTCTAACTAAACGATTTCTCGACGAGGTCTCTCCATGCTGGTGCACGACGAAACTCAATGGCGCGCCAAGCCTGCCCCCGCCACGCTCGCAAACGGCCGCCATCTTCAAGTCGGCCTGTCGCGCTGGCGAAGCGAGCACAACGGTCCTATCGAAGTCTGCTCCGATTGCGAGGATGATTCACACGTCGTGACGCTGGTGCAGCGGCGCGCGCGACAAGAGTTGCTGATCTCCGGACGCAGCGTCTGGAGCGGCGGCGAGGAGCCGAATGCCATGCTGATCACCGGCCCGCGGCAGGGACGTTGGCGCGGGGTGGCCAGGGGCCGGCTCGACAATCTCAGGGTTTTTCTCTCGCAGGATCTGCTGCGCGAGTGCATGAACAGCGTGCTCGGGCGTTTGCCATCGGGCGACATCTGTCTGTTCGAGACCGACCGGATCGTCGACGACGGTCTCCGACAGCTTGCCTTGGCATTCAGGGCCGCGGACCTCTATGACGGAATCGCGGGACCCTCCTTCGTGGAAGGGCTCGCCTTGGCGTTCGGCTCGCGCTTGATCGAACGACATCATGGCCGCACGATCAGCGCCGGCGACGCGGCGAAGCCCGCGGCCGACCGTATCGGCCGCGCCCTCGACTATATCGATGCGCACCTTGGTAGGACGATCTCCCTGTCGCAACTCAGTGACATCGCTGGCCTTCCCCGATCTCGATTTGCCGCCCAGTTCAAGGCCGCCACCGGGCATCCGCCCCATGCCTATATCCTGCACCGCCGGATCGTCCGCGCCCAGGAGAGGCTTCGAGCGACGGAACAGCCAGTCGTCTCGATCGCCTTCGATCTCGGCTTCAGCAGCCAGGCCCATTTCACCACCGCCTTTCGGCGAATGACCGGAAACTCCCCGGCGCTTTGGCGGCTGGGCGCCCGCAATCGAACAAGCTGAACCGTAGCTCCATCCGCTGCAGCTGCCCAGCGCGTGCTCGTGCATTCTTTCAAGATTGGAAGTCCGCACGGAAGACTTCTCCGGTGGGTCTCTTTTAAGTCGTTGTCGAACGAACGCTCACGTCCGAGGCCGCGCCGTAGCCCGCGCTGCAATCGGAATCCTCGACGGGTCTCAACTGGAGATGCATCCATGCCCTTCATCACGACGACCGACGGAACCGAGATTTTCTACAAGGATTGGGGCAACGGACAGCCGATCCTGTTTCATCACGGCTGGCCGCTCAGCGCCGACGATTGGGACACCCAGATGCTATTCTTTCTGCATCGCGGCTATCGCGTGATCGCGCACGATCGGCGCGGTCACGGCCGGTCGAGCCAGTCCTCGACCGGCCATGACATGGACACCTATGCGGCCGACGTGGCGGAGCTCGCGCGCGCGCTCGATCTGCGCAATACCGTCCACGTCGGACACTCGACCGGCGGCGGCGAGGTCACGCGCTACGTCGCCCGTCACGGCCAGGGGCGCGTTGCAAAGGCCGTTCTGGTCAGCGCGATCCCTCCGATCATGCTCAAGACGTCAGCTAATCCAGACGGCACGCCGCTCGCCGTATTCGATGATCTCCGCGCCCAGCTCGCGGCCAACCGGGCGCAGTTCTATCGCGATGTGCCGATTCCGTTCTACGGCTTCAACCGGCCGGGCGCGCGCCTCATCGAGGGTGTCGTCGACAATTGGTGGCGTCAGGGCATGATGGGCGCAGCCCACGCGCATTATGAATGCATCAGGGTGTTCTCGGAAACGGACTTCAACGAGGACCTCAAGCTCATCGATGTACCGACGCTGGTCATGCACGGCGATGACGATCAGATCGTGCCTTATCAAGACGCCGCGCTGCTGTCGGCCAAACAGCTCAAGCATGGCACCTTGAAGCTCTACAAGGGCTTTCCGCACGGCATGCTGACGATCCATGCCGACGTCCTCAACGCAGACATTCTCGCGTTCATCGCAGAATGACGGCAGAGCTTCCTCGCCGTCGAACATCCTCGCATTCGGCTGCGGACTCCCCTCTCCTGCAGCACGGTGCGCGGACGCGTGGCCGCGGCGAGTTGCACCATCTCAGGTTGGCCAGGCCGGAGATCCCACCACCTCATGTCGTCGCTGTCGTCGATGACGACACGACGTCGCGAGACGTACTCGATGCCATCTTGATGTCAGCGGGTCTCGAGTCCAGGTGGCACGATTCGATAGCTTCGCTGCTCACCAGGGGCGTTGATCGCGAAGTCGGCTGCCTCCTGATCGACGTCCGGTTGCCGGGCAAGAGCGGCTTGGCGCTGCAGCAGCATCTCTTTGCACGCAACGTCCGAACCCCGATCATCATGAGCGCCCGCGACGCGGATGTGTCGACCGCTGTCAGCGCCATGCGATCCGGCGCAATCAACTTCGTGGAGAAGCCATTCCAGCCGCGGAACCTCCTCACGGCGGTCGACGAAGCCATTGACATCGAGGCGCGACGGCAGAAGGAGGAGCGCGCGAAGGATCACTTGAGGGATCGCGCCACCCGATTGACGCCGCGAGAGATGGAGGTCCTGACGGCTCTCGATCGCGGCCTGGTCAACAAGCAGATCGCGGCCGAACTCGGGATTTCCCTCATCACGGTGAAGATGCATCGAAGCAATGCCTTCAGAAAGCTCGAGGCGACATCCGTGACGGACATGGTTCAGAAGGTCCGCGACCTCGAGCTCGGGCGGTGCTAGCGAGGGCGCCATGGAGTTGTCGTCTGGGTGGTGTCGATAGAGAATAGGTCGAAGCCCGCCTTGCGCAATCCGGTGCGAGCGACACGTTCACCCGTGAATGTGCGGGCAACTGCAGGCGTGCTGCGCATGTCCTCGCCTGCGTTCAGATCAGGACGGCAGCGAATCTCCAGTCGACCGACTTGCCATCGACCATTGCGTGGAAGGGCGAGAACGCGGTCTCGGCCATTAGCCTTCTCGACGAATTCTGACCGTGCCGCTCAGACCTCCAGACGACGATGTCGGTGATCGAGCCATCCGCGTTGGAGATCATGAGCCGGGAGACGAAGCCGGGCTGCTGACGAAGCCAAGCATCGATGTCACGGCCGGCTTCGACGGCCTGCTTCGCCGCAATCCCCGGCTTCATGCGGAACGAGGTGACTTCCGCCGCCTGAGGCAAGCCCCGCGCGTGACGTGTCTCGCTGGCCGTCACCATGTCTCGCCTGTCAGATCTGGTCCCCACCGGAGACCTCGATCGAGGAAGAACGAACCCTTGAGATGCGTGGCGAGCAGGTTATCGAACATCTCGGGTGTCACCTGGTCGACGGTGGCGAAGAGGCCTGCTCCGGCTTTGTCGACAAGGTGGTCGAAGCGGGCGCGGCACCAGACTCTCATCGCGCGATCCCTTGGCGTTGCCATTTGCGAGTGAAACCTGTGCAGCCGTGATTGGTCGAGCAAGCTCACGCCGCCCCGATGTCGACCGCAATCTTGCCTGCGCCACCCCCCTTCTTGAGGGCGTCATAGGCCGCGCCGACGTCCTCGAGTGCGAACCGGCGCGGGTCGAGCAGCGGCGTGAGCTTGCCGGCCTCGACCATCTGCGCGGCCTTCTCGAGAATCTCGCCGTGGTGCCGCCGTCCTTCACCCTCGATCAGCGGCAGGAGGGTGAAAACGCCGGAATAGGTGCCGCCCTTGAACGAGAGAGGCGCGAGCGGATGGGTGCCCCACCCCAGCGATGAGGTCACGTGACCAAACCTCGCCACCGCGGCGAAGGCGACGTCGAGAGCGCCAACCGTATCGTACACGACGTCGAAGCCACGCCCGCCCGTCACGCGGCCGACCGCTTCGGCAATCGGCTCGTGCCGGTCGATGAAGGTCGCGCCAAGGCGCTCGATCACGGGCCTGCTCTCCGCGCTTCCCGTGGCATGGACCGTTGCACCGAATGCGAGCCCCAGCTGGACCACGATGTGACCGACGCCACCGGCTCCGCCCAGCACAAGGAGCGTCTGTCCTTGTCGAATGCCGACGCGATCGACAAGACCCTCCCAGGCCGTGATCGTCACGAGGGGCAGAACCGCGGCCTCGCGCATGGAGAGGTTGGCCGGCTTGGCCGCAAGCAGATCCTCATCGGCGCTGACATATTCGGCCAGCGTTCCGGGATGACCGCCGACGCCGCCGACCATGCCGTACACCTCGTCGCCAGGGCGAAACCGGGTGACGCCGGGGCCGACGACCTCGACCGTCCCAGCCATGTCCAGCCCGAGGATGGCGGGCGCGGGATGCTTGGCATGCGCGGCCTGGCCGGCTTGGATCTTGGCGTCCAACGGGTTGGTGCCCGCCGCGGCGATGCGCACAAGGACCTCACCGTGCCCCGGCGTCGGGCGGCTGATCGGGGTGACGCGGAGCGGCGCGCCAGTTTCGGGGAGGACGGCAGCCATCATCGAATGGGTCATTGAGAACCTCCTGCTGTGATGGCGGAGACCATGATCCCTCATGTTCTGAATGGACATCATCGAATTTGTACGTAATTCATTCAGTTCTGAATAGGTGTCCAGCGATCCCGTCGCGCTGTTTTTGAAAGGACCGGCATGGAGTGGAGCGACCTGCGGATCTTCCTTGCCATTGCGCGCGAGGGCACGCTCGGTGCTGCAGCGCGTCGGCTCGGCCTGTCTCAACCGACCATGGGACGCCGCCTCGCAGCCCTTGAGGCCGCCGTGAACCAGACGCTGTTCCAGCGGACGTCCGAGGGTTTCGTGCTCACACACGAAGGCACGGCCGTGCTGGCCCACGCCGAGCGCGTGGAGGAGGAAGCGCTCGCCTTCGAGCGACGCCTGGCCGGAACGCAGGCGCAACTCGACGGCTTCCTCAGGATCTCATCGTCGGACTGGTTTGGCCGCTTGATGCTGGCGCCTGTCCTTGCCGAGTTCGGCCGTCTCCACCCGCGCGTTTGTGTCGAGCTGCTGACCGATGCTCGGCTCTACAGCCTTCCCCGCCGCGAGGCGGACCTCGTGTTCCGCATTCGGTCGTTCGACGAGCCGGAGGTGATCTCGCGGCGGCTCTTGCACATTCCCTATGCCGTGTACGGCCCGGTTCACGGCCCCCGGAACGTCGGAGGCGACGGCGAAGGGATCAGGGTCGTCACCATGGACACGGCCTTCGCCGACATGCCCGACGCGCGCTGGCTGGCGAAGAAACTCCCGAAGGCGGAGGTCGCGATGCGGAGCAACAACCGGGACGTTCAGGCCATTCTCTGCGCGCAGGGAGCGGGCCTTGCCGTCCTGCCCCGACCGCTCGGAGACGCTACGCCCGGCCTCCAGCAGGTCGACGTCGGCGAGCAGCCGCCGGGGCGGGACACCTATCTCGGCTATCATCGAGATCTGCGCCGGCTGGCGCGGCTGCGCGCTGTGCTCGATCTGGTGATCGCGCGGCTGGCATCGTAGGCCGCGCCGTGGCGTGGCGCGCCAGCCTTGCGGACCGGGAGAATGGGGACGAAGCGTTCGGGTGGGGGAGGGGACCGTTGGTAGCGGGGGAGGGACTCGAACCCCCGACCCCAGGATTATGATTCCCGTGCTCTAACCAGCTGAGCTACCCCGCCACGGTGTTCGATCAAGGCAAGACCGGTTGAAGCGGGCCGCCGGACCTTGTGAACGGGCGGCATATAAGGAGGCGTCTCCGCCCCTGTCAAGCAAAGCTCGCGGGCAGCAGCGGTTTTCGCACGAGGGGATTTCCGGACGACTCTCCAAGGCCTTGCGCATGTATCCGCCGCTCGTCGAGGGTCACACGCCGACGTGTGCGACCAACAGCAGCTGCTCGGCAATGCGGATCACAAGAGGCTCACTTCGGCTGTACGTTCGGATTGCCGCCGGGGCTGCCGGGCGGCGGGATCACCGGGGTCGTGCCGCCCTCCGGGGTCGGCGCGTGCATTTCCGGGTCGACCCCGCTCGGCGGACACAACACGCCGTTGGTCTTCGCCAGCTTGTCGCCGAGCAGCTCGCCGGCGCGGCCGGTGGTGATGCCGTCAGGCGTCGCCGTCGCGCGGGCATTCGGCGCACAAGCGGCATTCGCGTTGGGGGCCGGCGCCGTTGCCTGCGGCGGCGTGGCCGGCGTCGGCGGCGCCTGGGCGCGGGCCGCAGCCGCGGCCGAGACCAGTGCGAACGAGAGGAACAAGGTTTGCCTGATGCTCATGGCGGGGCAACGCAAACCGCGCGTTCGCGTTCCGCGCGGATGGCCTGGCAAAGCGCACGGCCAGGGTATCCGGTGATCAGCCCTTGCGGTAGCGAATGAGCGAGAAGTGTCCGAGCGGCGGCATCGGCCGGCGCTCGGCCAAGGTGACGCCGCCATGCTTTGCAGCCCAGTTCACCAGCCGGGCCCAGGGGAACTCCGGCCGCCAGCCGAGTCGGCGCGCGATCGGCGCGAAGGCGAGCTCGAAGATGCGGCGCGGGCCGCTCTCGGCGCCGATATGGTTGACCAGGATCAGCTCGCCGCCCGGCTTCAGCACGCGGATGAAATCATCGAGCGTCGCTTCGGGATCCGGCACCGCAGTGATGACGTATTGCGCGACCACCGCGTCGAAGAAATTGTCGGGGAACGCGAGATGCTTGGCATCCATCACCGCGAGCGTCTCGACATTGAAGAGCTTCAGCTCGCGCACGCGGGCCTGCGCCCGCCGCAGCATCGGCTCGGAGATATCGACGCCGCAGATCCTCGTGGTCCGGGCGTAGTCCGACAAAGACAGACCGGTGCCGACGCCGACGTCGAGAATGCGGCCGCCGATGCGATCGGCTTCCGCGATGGTCGATTGGCGGCCCTGATCGAAGACCTTGCCGAACACCAGATCGTAGATCGGCGCCCAGCGCTCATAGGCCTTTTCGACCCCCGCGCGGTCGATGTCCCCCATGCCCCTGCCCTGAATGATGGATGCTGATCAGCCGCGGACCGGCTCGGCCACGCGCTGCGGCCTGATCGCGTTGCCGCCCAAGCTGCTGCTTTCCGCAACAGCGCTCTGGATGAAGCCGCCACCGAGCACGCGGGCGCGGCCGGACGCGGCATCGTAGAACACGCAGGCCTGGCCCGGCGAGACGCCCTCTTCACCGGCAACGAGCTCGACCTCGTAACGGCCGTCCGCACCGCGCAGCCAGGCCGGCTGCGGCGGCCGCGTCGAGCGCACCCGCACGAACAATTCGAGGCCCTCGCGCGCGGCCGCGTCGAGCGCGCCATCACCGATCCAGTTGACCTCGCGGAGCGTGATGCGATGCGTGCGCAGCGCCTCGCGCGGGCCGACCACGACGCGGCGGGTGGCGACGTCCAGCTTGACGACGTAGAGCGGCGCGCCGGCAGCGATGCCGAGGCCCTTGCGCTGGCCGATCGTGTAGTTGGCGATGCCGTGATGCGCGCCGAGCACGCGGCCGCTGAGATCGACGATCTCGCCCGGCTCCATCGCGTTCGGGCGCAGCTTGCCGATGATGTCGGTGTAGCGGCCGGTCGGCACGAAGCAGATGTCCTGGCTGTCGTGCTTGTCGGCGACCTCCAGGCCGAAGCGGCGCGCGAGCTCGCGCACCTCCGGCTTGGTCATGTCGCCGAGCGGAAAGCGCAGGTAATCGAGCTGCTCGCGCGTGGTCGCGAACAGGAAGTAGCTCTGGTCGCGATCGCTGTCCGCCGCGCAGATGAGCGCGCGCGATCCGTCCGCCAGCCGCCGCGAGGCGACGTAATGGCCGGTGGCGAGCACGGAGGCGCCGAGCTCGCGCGCGGTCTTCAGGAGATCGCCGAACTTGATCGCGCGGTTGCACTCGATGCACGGCACCGGCGTCTCGCCCGAAGCGTAGCTGGCGGCGAAATTGTCGATCACCGACTCGCGGAAGCGATCTTCGTAGTCCAGCACGTAATGCGGGATGCCGAGGCGCTCGGCAACGTTGCGGGCATCGTGGATGTCCTGGCCGGCGCAGCACGCGCCCTTGCGGTGCGTCGCCGCGCCGTGATCGTAGAGCTGCAGAGTGATGCCGACGACGTCGTAGCCTTCCGACTTCAACAGCGCGGCCGTCACCGAGGAGTCCACGCCGCCGGACATGGCGACGACGACCCTGGTGTCTTCGGGACGGCCTTCGAGATCGAGACTGTTGAGCATGATCCGGTCACTGCGATCGCGGCGTCAGGCAACGGGTTCCCGGCGCGGGAACGCCTCGCATGCGCCGTCTTTGCGGATGGCTTGCTTCGGGCGATCTCCGGACAGGATGTCCTGATCGGAAACAACACGAAAGCATCTGTCTCTAATATAGGCGCACTTCCTGCGAAGCAATTGCGCCGGTCGCAGATGCCGGCGGCAAATCTTGCCGGCCGGGCAGAAATGGCGAGGACGAGGGCTGCGGCCCGCGCCCCGATTGATTCCATAAGAACCTGAATTTGTTGGCGATTTTCTGCAACCCCGGCTTGGCCCGCTCCTTGCTGAACTGCTTGGTCGAGTTCATCGCGAGAGGGTCCAAGGTGTTCAGCGTCACGTCAGACATCCAGGCAGGCACGGTTCTCAAGACCACGGCGCCGAGACAGTCCCGTCAGGACGCTCCGCAGCCGTCCGACAGCTTCTCGGCGCTGGTCGACGCCGCGACTCCGGATCCGTCGACAGCGTCGCCGCCCACCTCCGCGTCGCCGTCGCCGCGCGCCGCCAGCGCTTCCACCCCGAGCCGCGAGCCGGCGCGGGCCGGCGACGCCGATCGCACCACCCAGGCCAGGTCGCAGGACAAGCCGGCGGACAAGGCCGACGGCAGCACCGCGCGCGCCGACGACAGCGGTTCGGATACCCCGGGCGACGCGAGCGCCGGCACGTCGACCAAAACCGATGCGGCCGGGACCGCCGACAGCAAGACCAGCGACGGCAAGACGGGCGACAAGAAGGACGGCGATCAGGCCGGCACGGATGCGAGCGCCGCGACGACCGCTGTAGCCGGGCCGACCGTGGCCGTGCCGACGCCGGTCGCCGTCGCCATCCAGCCCGAGATCACCCTCGCCAACCCCGCCACCGGCGATGGCACGGCGGACGGCGACGGCAAAACCAATGCGCCCGGTGCGGCCGCTCCCGTCGGAGTGCCCGGTGTTGGCCCGCAGGGCTCGGTCGATGCCGCGGCGGGCCTGCTGGCGGCCGCAGCCAAATCCACCGGGGCGGCCAAGGATGCCGACGGAGCCGGATCCACCGCGACGACGCCGGAGACGGCAGCGGCGGCCTCCGGCGACGCTGCCGCATCTGCCGATCAGAGCTTCACCGCCGCGCTCGATGCGGCGGTTCCCGGCAGCACCAAGACGACGGGCAAGCCGGGCACCCAGACCAAGACGGGGCTCGCCGACGGCGCAGCCGGCAAGGTCACCGAAACTGGCAATGGCAACGTCCAGTCCACTCAGCAGCCGGGCCATGGCGCGCTCGCGCAACAGCCCGCTGTTGCAGCCAAGCCGGACTCCGTCGAGGCCGGCGATGGGAAGGCGAATGGCAACGTGCAGGCACCGGCCTCACATGATCGCAACGCCGCGCCGACGACCAGCCAGACCAACGGGCCGGCGCCGGATCCGAGTGCACAGGCCACGGCCGCGTTGCAGCCCCAGCTGTCGACGCCGGCCGCATCGACCAGCCAGATCACCTCGGCCAACCTGACCGCGACAGCCGCCACGGCGGCCGCTGTGCCGCTTCATGGGCTTGCCGTCGAGATCGCAGCCTCCGCGCTCAACGGCAAGAGCCGCTTCGAGATCCGACTGGATCCGGCCGAGCTCGGCCGCATCGACGTCCGCATCGACGTCGACCGCAACGGCCAGGTGACCTCGCATCTGCGGGTCGAGAAGCCGGAGACGCTGGCGATGCTGCAGCAGACGGCGCCGCAGCTCCAGCAGGCGCTGCAGGACGCCGGCCTCAAGAGCAACAACAGCGGATTGCAGTTCTCGCTGCGCGACCAGAACTCGTCCGGCCAGAATGGCGGCGATTATCAACAGAATGGCAACGCACAACGCCTGATCGTGACCGAGGACGAAAACGTCCCGGTCCAGCTCGCCGGACGGTCCTATGGACGGATGTTCGGCGCGCAAGGCGGCGTGGATATCAGGGTTTAACAGGAGGCTTCCATGGCAATCGGCGACGCGATCACGGCACCCCCGCCGGTCTCGGGCACGACCAACACCAATTCGTCAACCGGCAACAGCAGCCTCGGCTCGAGCGCAGGCTCGACCATTGCCGGCAATTTCCAGACCTTCCTGACGCTGCTGACGACGCAGTTGCAGAACCAGAATCCGTTGGATCCGCTGGACACCAACCAGTTCACCCAGCAGCTCGTGCAGTTCGCCGGCGTCGAGCAGCAGCTCAAGACCAACGACCAGCTCGCATCGCTGCTCACGATGCAGCAGACGACGCAGGCGACCCAGGCGCTCGCCTTCGTCGGCAAGACAGCGGTGGTGAACGGCTCGACGACGACCATGACCAACGGGCAAGCGAGCTGGGATCTCAGCATTCCGAAGGACAGCAACCTGACGGTGAGCATCACCAACAGCGTCGGCCAGACCGTCTTCAGCGGCAAATATTCGGCGAGCGCCGGCGACAACCAGACCTATAATTGGAACGGCCAGGGCAATGACGGCACCCAATGGCCGGACGGGCAATACAAGATCACGGTGGTCGGCACCGATGCAACGAACGGTTCGCCGGTGGCCATCTCGACCCAGGTCAAGGGCACCGTATCCTCGGTCGACCTGACCCAGCAGCCGCCGCTGCTGTCGATCGGCGGCCAGACCTATACGGTGAACCAGATCCAGCGGATCGTGAGCTAGCTCCCGCCCCGTCTGAACCGATCCCGGCTGAGCTCGAACAAGCTCAGCCGCCGCGGCGACATGTCAGCGTAAGCGCCGGAAATTCTTAACCAATCATTTACCACGATTCCGCTCCCGGGGCGCAGCGCCACCGGAAGTGGCGGCGTTCGCGCATAGCGCCGGATTCGCGCCCTTCGCTTAGGCAAATTTTAAGCGAGGCGGCGTAGGGTCTTACCGTGAGTTCAGTGGTTAAGAGTTTGTGAGTACGCCATGACAGAACCCCATCGCCCGAGGGTGAAATACGTCATCGGGCCTGACGGCAGCCCGCTCACCATCGCGGATTTGCCTGCGCCAGGCACCAAGAGGTGGGTCATTCGCCGGAAGGCTGAAGTCGTTGCCGCCGTTCGCGGCGGCTTGCTGTCCCTCGAGGAAGCGTGCAGCCGCTACACCCTGACCGTCGACGAATTCCTGTCGTGGCAGTTCTCGATCGACCAGCATGGTCTCGCCGGCCTGCGCACCACCCGAATTCAGCAATATCGCCAATAAGACGTTACCGACGCGACGGGATTTGTTCGAAAATCGGCTTGGCCCCGCCAAGCCGATTTTTTGCATGTCTACACTTTGTTAGGACCCTTTAACCATCGTTAACCATATCGAAACCTTCCCATAGGCAATAATTGCCCAGCGGTTCGATCCAACCTCCGCGCCCCCTCTGCGACTGGCGGACGTGGCGGCTGACATCGGATCGCCACCTGGAATGCGGGTGCTGGTGAAGGTTAAGGATTGAATTTCGCGATCTATGCAACCGGCCGTAAAGGCCCGCGAAGCTCACATCGCCTTTCAGCGGCCACCCGTCGAATGCCGAACTATGGGGCAGTTGCTTGCAAGGTCTCTTGGACTTCCTGAAGGGTTTGGGCGCCGCGCGGCTCACCGCCATGATCGCGGTGACCGCTGCTTTGATCGGCTTCTTCGGCTTCGTCATCATGCGCGTGACCGCGCCGCAGATGACCACCCTCTTCACCGACCTGACGATGGAAGACTCCTCCAGCATCATCAAGGATCTGGAGCGGCAGGGCATTCCCTTCGAGATGCGCAATGAAGGCAGCGTCATCCTGGTGCCCAAGGACAAGGTGACCCGGCTGCGCATGAAGCTCGCCGAGGGCGGCCTGCCCAAGGGCGGCGGCGTCGGCTACGAGATCTTCGACAAGTCGGACGCGCTGGGCACCACGAGCTTCGTCCAGAACATCAACCATCTCCGCGCGCTCGAAGGCGAGCTTGCCCGCACCATCCGCGCCATCGACCGTGTCCAGGCCGCGCGCGTCCATCTCGTCCTGCCCGAGCGGCCGCTGTTCTCGCGCGAGACCCCGGAGCCGTCCGCCTCGATCGTCGTGCGCGTGCGCGGCACCCTCGAGCCGGCGCAGATCCGCGCCATCCGCCACCTCGTCGCCTCCGCCGTCAACGGCCTGAAGCCGCAGCGGGTGTCGATCGTCGACGAGGCCGGACAGTTGCTCGCCGACGGCACCCAGACCGACATCGACCAGCAGGTCGGCGACGAGCGTCGCAACGCCTTCGAGAAGCGGATGCGCAAGCAGGTCGAGGACATCGTCTCCTCGGTGGTCGGAGCGGGCCGCGCCCGCGTCCAGCTTTCCGCCGATTTCGACTACAACCGCATCACCCAGACCTCCGACCGCTACGATCCGGAAGGCCGCGTGCTGCGCTCGAGCCAGACCCGCGAAGAGCAGTCGGCGACCAACGAGAACAACGGCCAGGTCACGGTCAACAACGAGCTGCCGGGCAACCAGCAGAACCAGCCGCCGCAACAGCCGCGGGACCAGAGCAAGAAGACCGAAGAGACCAACAATTACGAGATTTCCCGCACCACCAAGACGGAGGTCACCGAGGCCGGACGGGTCAACCGCATCTCGGTCGCGGTTCTGGTCGACGGCGCCTATTCCAAGAACGAAAAGGGCGAGCTGGTCTATCAGGAGCGCAGCAAGGACGAGCTCGACCGCATCGCCGCACTGGTCCGCTCCGCCATCGGCTTCGACCAGAAGCGTGGCGACCAGGTCGAGGTGGTCAACCTGAAATTCGCCGACGCTCCCGCGGTGCCGCAGATCAACGAGCCCACCGGCTTCCTCGGCATGCTCCACTTCACCAAGGATGACGTCATGTACGTCATCGAGCTCGCGGTGATGATGCTGCTCGGCATCGTGGTCGTGTTCATGGTGGTGCGGCCGCTGGTGAAGAAGATCATCGCCACCGAAGAGATCGCCGTCCCGGGCGGCGGCCTGCCGGCGCTCACCGACGAAACCATCCAGGCAGCCGCTCACGCCCAGCAGACCGCCAACATGATCGACGTCGCCCAGGTCCAGGGCCAGGTCCACGCTCAGTCCGTCCACCGGGTGGGCGAGCTGGCCGACCGCAACCCGGGCGAAGCCGCCGCCATCATCCGCCAGTGGCTCGCCGAGCCGCAGAGCTGACCCGATCGACGTGAACCGCCTGAACTGAAAAGAACGTAGACGCCATGTCGCTGCCGCAGACCCAGAACGCCAACGCCAACAACAACGACATTTCCACGGTCATCGCGACCTTGGCGAGCCGCCAGGCGCAGCGCGAGAAGACCGAGCCCTTGAGCGGGCCGCGCCGCGCCGCGGTGATGATGCTCGCCCTCGGCGAGCAGTACGGCGGCAAGATCTGGCAGCAGCTCGATGACGACGAGGTGCGTGAACTGTCGCTGGCGATGTCGACGCTGGGAACCATCGAAGCCGACGTGGTCGAGGACCTGATGCTCGAATTCGTCTCGCGCATGTCAGCCTCCGGCGCGCTGATGGGCAATTTCGACGCCACCGAGCGCCTGCTGCAGCAATACCTGCCGCCGGAACGCGTCAACGGCATCATGGACGAGATCCGCGGCCCCGCCGGCCGCAACATGTGGGAGAAGCTCTCCAACGTCCAGGAAGAGGTGCTCGCCAACTACCTCAAGAACGAATATCCGCAGACCATCGCGGTCGTGCTGTCCAAGCTGAAGCCGGAGCATGCCGCCCGCGTGCTCGCGATCCTGCCCGAGGACATGGCGCTCGACGTCATCGGCCGCATGCTGCGCATGGAAGCGGTGCAGAAGGAGGTCATCGAGCGCGTCGAGCAGACCCTGCGCGTCGAGTTCATGTCCAACCTGTCGCAGACCCGCCGCCGCGACGCTCACGAGGTGATGGCCGAGATCTTCAACAATTTCGACCGCCAGACCGAGACCCGCTTCATCACCTCGCTGGAAGAAGAGAATCGCGAATCCGCCGAGCGCATCAAGGCGCTGATGTTCACCTTCGACGACCTGATCAAGCTCGACTCCGCTTCCGCCCAGACGCTGCTGCGCAACGTCGACAAGGACAAGCTCGGGGTGGCGCTGAAGAGCGCCAACGAGGAGGTGCGCAACTTCTTCTTCGGCAACATGTCCTCCCGCGCCGCCAAGATGCTGCAGGACGACATGGCCGCGATGGGACCGGTGCGCCTGCGCGACGTCGACGAGGCGCAGGCCCTGCTCGTCAACCTCGCCAAGGATCTCGCCGCCAAGGGCGAGATCATGCTCAGCAAGAACCGCGCCGACGACGAACTGGTGTATTGATGGCTCAGCCCGCGAAATTCCTGTTCGATACCGACTTCGCCGCACCGGAGAAGGCGACGCGGGAGCGCGCTGCCGCCACCTCCGCCGAGATCGCACAGAAGGTCGCGGCCGCCGAAGCCGCCGCCTATCGCAATGGCTACGAGGCGGCGCAGCGCGAAGCCAAGGTCGAGGCCGACCGCCGCGTCGCCTCGGCGCTGGAGCAGATCAACATCCAATTGCAGGGCATCTCCGCACGCTTCGAAGGCATCGAGCAGCGGATGGAAACCGAGGCCGTCGATGTCGCGGTCGCCGTCGCCCGCAAGCTATGCGCGGCGCTGGTCGAGGCGGAGCCGCTCGGCGAGATCACCGGACTCGTGCACGACTGCTTCGCGCATCTGGTGGCGACGCCGCACCTCGTGCTGCGCATCAACGACGCGCTGTACGAGCTTGCCCGCGAGAAGATCGAGAAGCTCGCCAAGCAGAGCGGCTTCGAGGGGCGCCTCGTCATCCTCGCCGAGCCGGAGATCGCGACCGGCGACTGCCGTATCGAATGGGCCGATGGCGGGGTCGTGCTGGAGCGCGCTGCGATCGACGCCAAGATCAACGAGCTGGTCGGACGCTACATGGCGTCCAAGAAGAACTAGGCCGCCGTGGTGGCCGAGGGAGTTTAAGTCATGAGCGACAACGAGATCCCGCTTCCCGACCTCAATGCGGCGGACGCGCCTCCGCTGGGCGGCGACGTCGGCTACAATGAAGAAGAGCATGCTGCGCGCATCGCGGCCGACCTCGAGGCGGTGTTCGACGTCCCGGTTCAGGTCTCGGCCGTGCTCGGCCGCTCGAAGATGGATGTCGGCGAGCTGCTGAAGCTCGGGCCCGGCACCGTGCTCGAACTCGACCGCAAGGTCGGCGAAGCCATCGACATCTACGTCAACAACCGGCTCGTGGCACGCGGCGAGGTGGTTCTGGTCGAAGACAAGCTCGGTGTGACGATGACCGAAATCATCAAGTCCGACCGCAACTGACAGACATGACCTGCGTGCCGATCGAGAGCGGCACGACCGAATAGGAGACCAACATGCGGCTTCTCATCGTCGGAACGCTGAAGGGCCAGCTGACGACGGCCACCAAGATCGCCATGGAGAACGGCGCCACCGTCACCCATGCCGAGGACAACGAGCAGGCGATGCGGGTGCTGCGCGGCGGCAAGGGCGCCGACCTGCTGCTGGTCGACGTCGCGCTCGACATCCGCGACCTGGTGATGCGGCTCGATGCCGAGCACATCCACGTGCCGATCGTGGCCTGCGGCATCACCAGCGATGCCCGCGCCGCGGTCGCCGCCATCCATGCCGGCGCCAAGGAATACATTCCGCTGCCGCCGGATCCTGAGCTGATCGCGGCGGTGCTCGCCGCTGTCGCCAATGACAGCCGCGATCTGGTCTATCGCGACGAGGCGATGGCCAAGGTGATCAAGCTCGCCCAGCAGATCGCCGGCTCCGACGCCTCGGTGATGATCACCGGCGAATCCGGCACCGGCAAGGAGGTGCTGGCGCGCTACGTCCACACCCGCTCGGCCCGCGCCAAGCGTCCTTTCATCTCGATCAACTGCGCCGCAATCCCTGAGCACCTGCTGGAGTCCGAGCTGTTCGGCCACGAGAAGGGTGCCTTCACCGGTGCCGTCGCCCGCCGCATCGGCAAGTTCGAGGAGGCCAATGGCGGCACGCTCCTGCTGGACGAAATCTCGGAGATGGACGTGCGGCTGCAGTCGAAGCTGTTGCGCGCGATCCAGGAGCGCGTGATCGACCGCGTCGGCGGCACCCGTCCCGTCCCTGTCGACATCCGCATCATCGCGACCTCCAACCGCAACCTGGCCGACGCCGTGCGCGAGGGCACGTTCCGCGAGGACCTGCTGTTCCGGCTCAACGTCGTCAACCTCAAGATCCCGCCGCTGCGCGAGCGCCCCGCCGACATTCTCGAACTGGCGCAGCATTTCGCGCGCAAATATTCCGAGGCCAATGCCGTTCCGCTGCGGCCGATCTCGGCGGAGGCCAAGCGCATCCTCACCACCAACCGCTGGCCGGGCAACGTGCGCGAGCTGGAGAACACGATGCATCGCGCGGTGCTGATGGCACAGGGCGACGAGATCGGGCCGGATGCCATCCTCACGCCCGACGGCGCCCGCCTCGACATCGGCAAGACCCAACCCGCCGTCGCGCATGCTACGATGGCGGCGGAACAGGTCACGCGCGCCCTGGTCGGCCGCACGGTCGCCGATGTCGAACGTGACCTGATCCTGGAGACCCTGAAGCACTGCCTGGGCAATCGGACACATGCGGCCAATATCTTGGGCATCTCGATCCGCACGTTGCGCAACAAGCTCAACGAATATGCCGACGGCGGCGTGCCGATCCCGCCGCCGGGCTCCGGCGACACGCCGCGCATGCCGAGCCCCGTATAATCTGCCCATCCGGATCGTTCTCGGCGGCGCGCTGGCCCTCGGCGCGCCGCTTGCCGTTTCGCCGGCCGGTGCCGCAACGCGCGGCGTGCTGTCAGGCTGCTGGGAGCAGACGTCGCACGCACCGCTCGTCACCCCATCGTCGGGTCAGGAATGGGGCGTCCGGAGCTGGTGCTTCGCAGGAAAAGGCAAGCTGATCTCGCGAACGATCGCCTGTGGCAGGGAGGGCTGCGACGGCTGGGACAATGAACGCAGCTATCGCTGGCGGCCGCCCACGCTGTCGCTATCCGACGTCGAGACGTCGCCGGATGGCGGACACATCAAAGTGTGGCGCCGCTGCCGCGTGCAGTTTCTGACCAACGATTGGATGCAGCTACAGGACTGTGAACAGTCCGCGGATCCGTGGGTTCGCGAGAATACGCCGGCGCGGCGTCGCCGGGCACAGCCTCACGAATAGTTCGGCGCCTCGGGATTGCGGAAGATGTGAATGGGATCGCCGGGCGTGAACTCGCGCTGCGTCAGGACCGCGTACGCATACAGCGCGAGATAGAGGATGGCGACCGTGCCGATCGCATACAGAGCCCAGGTTCCGATCCGTTTCATGATTTCCGCTGCTGACGCCGACAGCGGCTTTTAAGGCGTCCGCAGGAAAGTTGCCAGCTCGCCCCGGGAGCGTCGGAACGTTACGGCGTCAGCCGCGGATCCGGGACGCTGAAGGCCGCGAGCCGACCGTGACCGTCGTCGCGATCAACCCCGACATAGCTGCCATGCCAATACGCCAGGGCCGCCGACTGCGGCGCCACATCGATATGGACCACTCTGCCGATCACGATGGCATGGGAGTGCCGCTCGATGATCTCCTCGACCTCGCAATCCAGCGTCGCGAGCGCTCCGACGAGGAGCGGCACACCGGTGACCCGTTTGCGCCACTCCGCCCCTGCGAAACGTTCGACGCCGCGCAAGCCACCCTTACCCGCAAACCGTTCGGCCACGCCGATCTGATCCGCCGCCAGCAGATTGGCGCCAAAAACGCCCTCCCGCTGCAGAATTGGCCAGGACGAGGCGTTGCGGTTGAGGCTGACGATGATGGAGGGAGGCTCGACCGCAAGTGACGACAGCGAGCTCACCGTCATGCCGGTGACCTCATCGCCGCGTCCGACCGTGATGACGCTGACGCCTCCGACCAGTTGGCGCATCGCAGAGCGAAAATCCGGCTGGAGCGCCGTGGCATCAGGCATGTGACGGACGATGGAGTTCATTGCGTTGACCTTTCCTACCCCGTCGTGCCCGGTCCAAGCAACTGGCCCAGGATCGAGCCTTCCAGCGCCGCAAGCTCGGCAGAGCCGCGCTGGCGCGAGCGCGGCAGATCGACGCTGATGTCCTCGGCGATCCGGCCGCTCTCGATGACGAGGACGCGATCAGCGAGGGCCACGGCTTCCGCAACGTCATGGGTGACCAGGATTGCGGTGAAGGTTTGATCGGCCCAGACCCGCTCCAGCAGCCGCTGCATCGCGATCCGCGTCAGCGCGTCCAGCGCGCCGAGCGGCTCGTCGAACGCCAGCAGGCGCGGACCGCTGACCAGCGCGCGCGCCAGCGCGACGCGCTGCTTCTGGCCGCCGGACAGCACCGCCGGCCATTGGTCGCGCTTGTCGGCGAGACCCACCTCGTCGAGCGCCCGCCGCGCCCGCTCATGCGCGCCGGCGGCCTTGCGCTCGCGGCCGAGCCCGACCTCGACATTGGCGAGCACCCGCGCCCATGGCAGCAGCCGCGGTTCCTGGAACATGACGCGGACGTCCTCGGGCCGCGCGGCCGCTTCGCCGAAGCTGATCGTGCCCGACGTCGGCTTGTCGAGGCCGGCAATCAGCCGCAGCAGCGTGCTCTTGCCGCAGCCGCTCTGGCCGACGACGGCGACGAACTGGCCGGCCGCGATCTCCAGGTCGATGCCGCGCAGCACCTCGTTGTCGCCGAACGCCTTGCGGAGATCGCGGATCACGAGCGGCAGGCCGCGTGTCTCGGGTTGGGCCGGACTCACGCTGTGCTTCCTCACGGGGCGGAAAGCCTCAGCATGCCCGATCACATCGGGGCCGTCGATCGCCTCCACACCGGAGACGGGAATTCGGAGCGCTTGCTGCATTTCCAGAACCTCAATGCTTGCTGAAGGCCGGATGCCAGGACAGCGTCAGCCGCTCCAGCACCCGCGAGGCGCTGTCGGCGACCTTGCCCAGCAGGGCGTAGATCAGGATGGAGAGCACGACGACATCGATCTGCATGAACTCGCGCGCCTGCATCGCCATGTAGCCGAGGCCCGAGGACGCCGCGATCGTCTCGGCGACGATCAGGGTGAGCCACATGATGCCGAGCGCGAAGCGCAGGCCGACGAAGATCGACGGCAGTGCGCCGGGGAAGATCACCCGGCGAAACAGCTCGCGGTCGGACATGCCGTAGACGCGGCCCATTTCAATGAGTTGCGGATCGACCGTGCGAATCCCGTGCAGCGTATTCAGGTAGACCGGAAAGAACACGCCGAGCGCCACCAGAAACAGCTTGGCGCTCTCGTCGATGCCGAACCACAGGATGACCAGCGGGATCAGCGCCAGATGCGGCACGTTGCGGATCATCTGCAGAGTGGTGTCGGTCAGCTTCGCCGACAGTTGCGACAGGCCGTTGGCCAGACCGAAGGCGAAGCCGATGCCGCCGCCGATCAAAAAACCGATCGAGGCGCGCCAGAAGCTGACCCAGATGTTGCGGCCGAGCTCGCCCGACCACAGCAGCTTCCAGCCGGCGCGCGCCACGTCGCTCGGCGCCGGCAGCACGCGTGGCGAGACCAGGCCGGCGGCCGAGGCCGCCTGCCAGATCAGGATGATCGCGAGCGGCACCAGCCAGGGGATCAGCCCATCCGCGCGCGGCACCGCGAGCCTGCGGACCTTGGGAACACTTTCGATCAGACTCATGATTGCGAGGCCCTCTGCAACGGACGGTGCTCGTTGGCGATGGTCTCACCGAACGGGCCGGTATTGGTGCGGAGCCTGGTGACGTTGCCCGTCCGCTCCGACACATTCAAGCCAAGCTTGGGAAACACCAGCTCGGCGAAGCGGTAGGCTTCCTCGAGATGCGGATAGCCCGAGAGGATGAAGGTATCGATGCCGAGATCCTGGTACTCGCGGATGCGCGCCGCCACCGTGTCGGGATCGCCGACCAGCGCCGTGCCGGCGCCGCCGCGGACCAGGCCGACGCCGGCCACAGGTTCGGGCTGATCTCGAGCTTGTCGCGTCGGCCGCCGTGAAGCTGCGACATCCGCTGCTGCCCGACCGAATCCATGCGGGCAAAAATCTTCTGCGCCGAGGCGATGGTGTCGTCGGTGACGTGCTTGATCAGGTCGCCGGCGGCCGCCCACGCCTCGTCATTGGTCTCGCGCACGATCACATGCAAGCGGATGCCGAACGACAGCTTGCGGCCGCGACTGTCGGCGACGGCCTTCACCTTGGCGATCTTGGCCGCGACATCGGCCGGCGGCTCGCCCCAGGTGAGATACTTCTCGACGGTGTCTACCGCGACGTCGATGCCGGCATCCGACGAGCCGCCGAAGAACAGCGGCGGCCGCGGCGACTGCACCGGCGGGAACAGCAGCCGGCCGTCCTCGACCGTGATATGCTTGCCGCTGAAGTTGACCGCCTCGCCTTCGAGCAGCGCGTTGTAGACGGTCAGGAATTCGCGCGTGACCTTGTAGCGCTCCTCATGCGACAGGAAGATGCCGTCGCCTTTGTTCTCGACCGGATCGCCGCCGGTGACGACGTTGACCAGCAGCCGGCCGTTGCTGACGCGGTCGAGCGTCGCGGTCATGCGCGCGGCCACCGCCGGCGATTGCAGGCCGGGCCGCACCGCGACGAGATAGCGCAGCCGCTCGGTGAACGGCGCCACCGCCGAGGCCACGATCCAGGAATCCTCGCAGCTCCGTCCTGTCGGGATCAGCACGCCGTAATAGCCAAGCTGATCGGCGGCCTGCGCGACCTGGCGCAGATAGTTGAAGTTGACCTCGCGGCCGCCCTGCGAGGTGCCGAGATAGCGGCCGTCGCCATGGGTCGGCAGGAACCACAGCACGTTGGGCTTCGAAGCGTTACTCATGTCAGTCTCTTTCGGATTGGGATGGCGATCAGGCGTCAGGTGGACGGCGTCCACTTCCAGACGATGTCGCTGACGTTGACTTGTTTCGGAATGAGGCCGATGCGGGCGAACCGATCCGCCACCGCCTGCTGGCTCCTGATGATGTCGTCGTCGAGCGGCACGACGCTGTAGACCGAACGGTCGACGAAGCGCCTGACCGCCGCGATGTCGACGCCGGTCGCCTCGGCCTGCGCCTTGGCCACCTCGTCGTGATGGCTGTTGGCCCAGATGCCCTCGGCGGCGAACGCGGCGTTCAGCCGGGCGACGATGGCGGGATACTTCTCAACGAAGTCGGAGCCCACGATGTAGAACGAGTTCGGCTTATGCACGTCCTTGTCCCACGCGATCACCCGTGCATTCTCCTTCAGCTCGGCGAGCGCGAGGTACGGATCCCAGATCGACCACGCGTCCACCGAGCCCTTGACGAAGGCCGCGGTGGCATCGGCCGGCGCGAGCGGCGCCGGCGTGATGTCGCTCCACGACAGGCCCGCCTTCTCGAGTGCTGCGACCAGCAGATTGTGCGCGCTCGAGCCCTTGCCGAAGGCGACGCGCTTGCCCTTGAGATCGGCAAGCGTCCTGATCGGCGAATCCTTCTGCACCACGATCGCCTGGCTGCTGCCGTTCTGCTTGACGGCGGCGGCGTAGCGGATCTTGGCGCCCGCGGCCTGCGCGAAGATCGGCGGCGCGTCGCCGACATAGCCGAAATCGACGCTGCCGACATTGATGGCCTCAAGTAGCGGCGGACCGAACTGGAAATCGACCCAGACGATCTCGATGCCGAGAGGCTTGAACGTCTCCTCGATGGTGCGGCGCGCCTTCACGGCGGGGAAGAAGCCGCCCTTCTGGGTGCCGATGCGGATCTCCTTCGGCCTGTCCTCGGCGCGCAGCGGCGCCGCGCAGCTCATCACCGCAGCTGATGCCAATGACAGTTTGAGAAAATCGCGACGCTTCATTGCCCTCTCCGACCCTTGCGCATCCGCATTGATGCGATGCAAGGGATGATGGTGGCGGGCGAAACGCGTGTCGAGCACCCCGGAAAAATAGCGATGCCGGTCCTGTTTCGTCACACGGCGAAGGGATGTTCGTATCGAGACGCCCGTGCAAAGCAGCGAGAATTTCTCACGATCGACAACGCGATCACGGGTCTTCACAGACCATCAACCACGATCGCACCGGCATGCTCGCCGATCCGCGACCAATTGTCCCCGCGGTCCGCCGCTTGATCCAGGTCAAGCCTTTGGCAAGGCTTCCTTGCTTAACGTTGGAACAGGCGCGGCCCGGATGCCGCAACCCCTCCTGAACCTCCCCCTAGCCGAGAATTCTCTCATGTCGCTCATTGGCGGCGATGCGAACGCGCGTGCGCGTCGCAGACGCATGGAAATTTTTGCCTTCCTGTTTCTCACTGCCGTGCTGATGCCTGCGCTCGCGGTCGCCACTGTCGGCTCCTACGGACTCACGGTGTGGGTCTACCAGATGATGGCCGGACCGCCCGGGCCGCCCGCGGCGCACTGATCGGAAGGACCCCGCCGTGCTCTCACACCGCACCTCCCTCGACCGGCGCGCGCTGATCACCGGCCGCGTCCTCACCGCCGATCCCGTCGTCGCACCAGCCAAGGGCGAGATCGCCAGCATCATCGTGCAGACCCGGCCCGAGCAGCTCGACCGCGTCGCAGCCGACATCCTCGCGCTGTCCGGCTGCGAGATCCACGGCCGCGACATCAGAGGCAAGCTGATCGTCGTCGTCGATGCGCCCGATGCCGGCGCGCTCGGCGCCACCATGAACCGGATCGGACTGCTGCCGCACGTGCACTCCGCCTGCCTCGTCTTCCACGCCATCGACGCCGGCTAATCACACGAGACTCCAATGACCGACATGAAGATCGATCGCCGCCAGATGCTGAAGCTGGAAGCCGCCGCGATTGCCGCGGCCGCCGCCGGCATGCCGAGCGCCTCGCTCGCGGCGAACCTCGTCACCGAGCGCGAGCAGAGCGAGCTGAAATGGGACAAGGCCGCCTGCCGCTTCTGCGGCACCGGCTGCAGCGTGATGGTCGCGACCAAGGACAACCGCGTCGTCGCCACCCATGGCGACATCAAGGCCGAGGTGAATCGCGGCCTGAACTGCGTCAAGGGCTATTTCCTGTCCAAGATCATGTACGGCCATGATCGCCTGACGCACCCGATGCTGCGCAAGACCAACGGCAAGTACGACAAGAACGGCGAGTTCACGCCGGTCACGTGGGACGAAGCCTTCGACATCATGGCGCAGAAGTACAAGGAGGCGCTGAAGAAGCGCGGGCCCTCCGGCGTCGGCATGTTCGGCTCGGGCCAGTGGACGATCTGGGAAGGCTATGCGGCCTCCAAGCTGTTCAAGGCCGGCTTCCGCTCCAACAACATCGATCCCAATGCGCGGCACTGCATGGCGTCGGCCGTGGCCGGCATGATGCGCACCTTCGGCATCGACGAGCCGCCCGGCTGCTACGATGACATCGAGGCCACGGACGCGTTCGTGCTGTGGGGCTCCAACATGGCGGAGATGCATCCAATCCTGTGGACCCGCGTGACCGATCGGAGACTGTCGACGCCGCATGTCAAGGTCGCCGTGCTCTCGACCTTTGAGCACCGCTCGTTCGACCTCGCCGATATCGGCATGGTGTTCAAGCCGCAGACCGACCTCTACATCCTCAACGCCATCGCCAACCACATCATCACGACAGGCCGCGTCAACAAGGACTTCGTCCAGGCGCACACGGTGTTCAAGAAGGGCCAGACCGACATCGGCTATGGCCTGCGGCCGGAGCATCCGCTGCAGAAGAAGGCCAAGGGCGCCGCCAACCCGAACGACGCCACCGACATCTCGTTCGACGAGTATGCGAAGTTCGTCTCGGGCTACACGCTGGAGAAGGCCGCCGAGATGTCCGGCGTGCCGCTGAACCGGCTGCAGGCGCTCGCCGAGCTCTATGCCGATCCGAAGACCAAGGTGGTCTCGTTCTGGACCATGGGCTTCAACCAGCACACCCGCGGCGTCTGGTGCAACAACCTCGTCTACAACATCCATCTTCTGACCGGCAAAATCGCCGAGGCCGGCAACAGCCCGTTCTCACTGACCGGGCAGCCCTCGGCCTGCGGCACCGCGCGCGAGGTCGGCACCTTCTCGCACCGTTTGCCCGCCGACATGGTGGTCACCAACAAGGAGCACCGCGCCAAGGCCGAGCACATCTGGCAGCTGCCGGAAGGTACGATCCCGGACAAGCCGGGCTATCACGCGGTGCTGCAGAGCCGGATGCTGAAGGACGGCCTGCTCAACGCCTATTGGGTGCAGGTCAACAACAATTTGCAGGCCGGCCCCAACGCGAACGAAGAGACCTATCCGGGCTTCCGCAACCCCGACAATTTCATCGTCGTCTCCGACGCCTATCCGTCGGTGACCGCGCTCGCCGCCGATCTCATTCTGCCGACGGCGATGTGGGTGGAGAAGGAAGGCGCCTATGGCAATGCCGAGCGCCGCACCCAGTTTTGGCACCAGCTCGTCTCGGCGCCGGGCGAGGCGCGCTCCGACCTCTGGCAGCTGATGGAGTTCTCCAAGCGCTTCAGGATCGAAGAGGTCTGGCCCGAGGAGCTGATCGCCAAGAAGCCGGAGGTTCGCGGCAAGACGCTGTTCGACGTGCTCTACAGGAACGGCCAGGTCGACAAATTCCCGGTCGACCAGATCGAGCCGGGCTATGCCAATGACGAATCCAAGGCGTTCGGCTTCTACGTCCACAAGGGCCTGTTCGAGGAATACGCCTCGTTCGGCCGCGGCCACGGCCATGACCTGGCGCCGTTCGAGGCCTATCACAAAGAGCGCGGCCTGCGCTGGCCTGTCGTCGACGGCAAGGAGACGCGCTGGCGTTTCCGCGAGGGCTCCGACCCTTACGTCAAGTCCGGCACCGGCGTGCAGTTCTACGGCTTCCGGGACGGCAAGGCGCGCATCTTCGCCCTGCCCTACGAGCCGCCGGCGGAATCGCCGGACAAGGACTATCCGTTCTGGCTGTCGACCGGACGCGTGGTCGAGCACTGGCATTCCGGCACGATGACGCGCCGCGTGCCCGAGCTCTACAAGGCGTTCCCCGAAGCCGTCTGCTTCATGCATCCGGACGATGCCGAGGCCGCGAACCTGAGGCGCGGCGACGAGGTCAAGGTCGCCTCGCGGCGCGGCTTCATCCGCGCCCGCGTCGAGACCCGCGGCCGCGACAAGCCGCCCCGCGGGCTCGTCTTCGTGCCGTGGTTCGACGAGTCCAAGCTGATCAACAAGGTGACGCTCGACGCCACCGACCCGATCTCGCTGCAGACCGACTACAAGAAATGCGCCGTGCGCATCGAGCGGGTGTGACGATCATGATCAAGAGACTTGCCATGATGCTGCTCGCAGCCAGCCTTGCGGCCGGCTCGAGCGCCCTGCTCGCCCAGAGCGTCTCCTCGTCGCTGCGCGGCCCCACGCCGCTCAATGACGAAGGCCCGGCGCCGCCGATGCAGCCGACGAAGAACACCGCCGAGAAAGAGGTGCGCAACTATCCGGAGCAGCCGCCGGTGATCCCGCATTCGATCGACGGCTATCAGGTCGACATGCAGGGCAACAAATGCCTGTCCTGCCATGCCCGTGCTCGCATCGCGGAGTCGAAGGCGCCGATGCTGTCGATCACCCACTTCATGGACCGCGACGGCCAGTTCCTGGCGTCGGTGTCGCCGCGCCGCTACTTCTGCACCCAGTGCCACGTGCCGCAGAGTGTCGCCAATCCGCTTGTCAGCAACGACTTCGTCGACATCGACACGCTGCTGGCGCACGACAAGCCGGGTGGCAAGCGATGAGCAGCGCCGACATCCCGGAGGGCGCCAAGGCACCCGTCCCCGAGCAGCAGCTCGGCCTTGCCGGCCGCGCCTGGCAGTTCATTCTCGACCTCATCGACGTGCTGCTGAAGCCGAGCTCCGTGTTCGGGCTCGGCGTGCTGGTGCTCGCCGGCTTCCTCGCCGGCGTGATCTTCTGGGGCGGCTTCAACACCGCGCTGGAGATCACCAACACCGAGAAGTTCTGCACCGGCTGTCACGAGATGAAAGACAACGTGTTCGCCGAGCTGAAGTCGACCGTTCACTTCTCAAACCGCTCCGGCGTGCGCGCCAGTTGCCCGGACTGCCACGTGCCGCACAACTGGACCGACAAGATCGCGCGCAAGATGCAGGCCTCCAAGGAGGTCTGGGGCCATCTGTTCGGCTCGATCAACACCCGCGAGAAGTTCACCGACCGCAGACTGGAGCTCGCCTTGCATGAGTGGGCACGGTTCAAGGCGAACGACTCGCTCGAATGCCGCAACTGCCACAGCTCCCAGTCGATGGACATCACCAAGCAGTCGCCGCGCGCCGTGGAAGCGCATCAACGCTTCCTGTTCACCGGCGAAAAGACCTGCATCGACTGCCACAAGGGCATCGCGCACCACCTGCCGGACATGCGGGGCGTGCCGGGCTGGCAGTAGTCGACTTCTCTGAATGGCCGAGCCGTCGCCGCGCGCGCAGTCGGCTCCCCTCCCCCTTGTGGGGAGGGGTTGGGGAGGGGCCCACACGGGCGGTGTCGCCCGGAGCCCCCCCCCTCCCCAACCCTCCCCCACAAGGGGGGAGGGAGCACACCGTACGCGCCGCGCGCTTTCGGCCTCCATTCTCTGAAGCGAGGCACCCCTGCCTTAGCTAGCGCTTGATCTCCCCGCATCAGCCCTTAGGTTCACGGAATGTCCCCGAGTCGCCGCGCGGCTCCATCCCTGTGAGCCATGACCACCTTCTCCCCGCATCAGGATTCCGCGCTGAAGGCCGTCGGCGATTGGCTGAAGGCCAAGCCCGGCCAGAGCGGCACGCCACAAGTGTTCCGGCTGTTCGGCTATGCCGGAACCGGCAAGACCACGCTGGCCCGCCACATCGCCGATGGCGTCGACGGCGAGGTCAAGTTCGCGGCCTTCACCGGCAAGGCGGCGCTGGTGATGCGCAGCAAGGGCTGCGACAACGCCTCCACCATCCATTCGCTGATCTATCGCGCGCAAGAAACCGGCGAGGAGCAGCCGAACTTCGAATTGTGGGACGACGCGCCGGCCTCCAAGGCCAAGCTGATCATCATCGACGAATGCTCGATGGTCGACGCCGATCTCGGCCGCGACCTGCTGTCCTTCGACTGCCCGCTGCTGGTGCTCGGCGATCCCGCGCAGCTGCCGCCGGTCAAGGGGGGCGGCTTCTTCACCGACAGCGAGCCGGACGTGATGCTGACCGAGGTGCACCGCCAGGCCAAGGACGATCCGATCGTGCGGATGTCGATGGACGTGCGCGAGGGCAACACGCTCGACGTCGGCCGCTACGGCGAGAGCGAGGTGGTCGAGCGCCGCGAGCTCGATCCGTCCCGCGTCATGGAGGCCGACCAGGTGCTGGTCGGCCGCAACGCCACCCGACGCGCCTACAACAACCGCTTCCGGCAGCGCCTCGACATCGAGGACGCCCTCCCTGTCGCCGGCGACAAGCTGGTCTGCCTGCGCAACAACCGCAAGAAGGGCCTGTTCAATGGCGGGCTGTGGCGGGTGAAGTCGCGCGCGACCTCGAAGTCCAAGATCGTCACCATGCGGGTCGCGCCCGACGAGGATCTCGGACGCAAGGTCACGAAAGTCTCGGTGCGCGGCGAATGCTTCGCCGGCGGCATCGAGGACATCCCGTGGGAGCAGCGCAAGCCCTATGACGAGTTCGACTACGGCTACGTGCTGACCGTGCACAAGTCGCAGGGCTCGCAATGGGACGACGTCGTGCTGTTCGACGAGAGCTTTGCCTTCCAGGAAAGCCGCGCTCGCTGGCTCTACACCGGCATCACCCGCGCCGCGAAGCGGCTGTCGATCGTGGTGTAACGCCGGCTTTACCGCGCGAGACGATTTTGCTCGCCTCGCTGGTACCCACCTGCGGCAGGTTGATCCACGTCAACCTGACGCAGGGTCCTTGGCGGATAAAGATCGATTCACATCTCTGTTAAACCAGCAGCAGGCGGCGGGATCGTATGGCAAAGTCCAACACCACGAAAGGCAAGACCAAAGGCAAGTCGACGAAAGACAAGGCTTCCAACGGTCAGCGCCGCAAGCGCGCGAGCGCCACGGCGCGTGTCGCGCGCCGGCAGTCCGCAGCCAAGCTCGATCCGATCGGTCAGTCGCTTGTGGACGAATCGATGCAGGCCGCGCAGATCACCGAGCTGTCGGCGTTCGAGACCGTGCTCAACGGTCCGCCGGCCCTCGACCCCAACTCCGCGCCGGTCAGGGCAATGCTGGACGGCGCCGCGCCGGACGATGCCAGGCTGATGAAGGCGCTGATCGAGGGCAAGGCCAAGCCCGACAAGCGCCACACCTCCGACGAGCTCGCCGACAATTGGCGCCAGGGCGGCTACCCCTACAAATTCCGCATGTACCGCAAGGACTATGAGGAGCAGAAATTCATCCTGCAGACCGAGCTGTTGAAGCTGCAGAACTGGATGAAGGATGCGCGCCAGCGCCTGGTGCTGCTGTTCGAAGGCCGCGACGCCGCCGGCAAGGGCGGCACCATCAAGCGCTTCATGGAGCATCTCAATCCGCGCGGCGCCCGCGTGGTGGCGCTGGACAAGCCGAGCGACGTCGAGCGCGGCCAGTGGTACTTCCAGCGCTATGTCGAGCATCTGCCGACCGCGGGCGAAATCGTGCTGTTCGACCGCTCCTGGTACAACCGCTCCGGCGTCGAGCGCGTGATGGGCTTCTGCTCTCAGGTCGAGTACGACGAGTTCCTGCGCCAGGTGCCGGAGTTCGAGCGCAACCTCGTGCGCAGCGGCATCCACCTCATCAAGTTCTGGTTCTCGGTCAGCCGCGACGAGCAGCGCCGCCGCTTCAAGGAGCGCGAGGCGCATCCGCTGAAGCAGTGGAAGCTGTCGCCGATCGACACCGCGTCGCTCGACAAATGGGACGACTACACCCGCGCGAAGGAGGCGATGTTCTTCTCCACCGACACCGCCGACTGCCCGTGGACCGTGATCAAGTCAGACGACAAGAAGCGTGCGCGGCTGAACGCGATGCGCTGCGTGCTGCATTCGCTGCCCTATGCCGGCAAGGACGTCTCGCGCATCGGCCAGGTCGACGACCTCATCGTCGGCCGCGCCAGCGTGATCCACGAGCGCGAGGAGCACGCGAGCTGAGCCACCCCGCTCAGCGCCGATGACGCCGGTGCGGCCTCGCCATATCGGCCGGCCGCATCGCTGCATTGGCATTCGGAAGGCCCGGCGCGCCGCGACGGGCCAACTCCGCCTGTGCCGCCGGCGTCAGCGTGCCGCCATTGAGCACGTCGCGTTCGGGATGCATGGCCTCATAGGCCGCCGGCTCGGAGAATTGCGCCGATGCCGCGGTCACCGCCAGCGTCGACATCAGCAGAGCTGCCGCCAGGCTCCTGAATATGATCATGATCGGTCTTCCCTCCGTGGTGCATCAATTCACGCTTGCGATCATGTAGGCGGGCGAAGGCTGCCCCCCTATCACGACTGCGCGAGCCGGTAACCCTTCGTGAGCGCGCTCATGTCTCAGAGCTGGCGAAGGGATCATTCGTGCCGACGGTCCGACGCGTCACCGCCGCAGCGGCAGCCGATCATACGGGCTGAGACGGGCCCGCGGCGGAAACACGAGCACCGCGCCGGAGGCGCGCTCCATGCCCATTTTCCCCGCCGGAGTCAGCGCGCCGCCGTTGAGCACGTCGCGATCAGGATACATCGCCTGAAACGCCCCGGGCTCCTGCTCGCCGAAAAACCAGCCCTGCGCCGATGCTGGCGCAACAGTGGCCATCGACAGCAGCAAGGCTGCCGCCTTTGATTTCCAGGATGTCATGATTGTTCTCCAGGTTCTCAGGATGCGGAGACCACGCACGCGATTGATGCTCTGGTCAGAGCCGTCATCAGCGAGGCGCGACCGCCTCTGTATTGACCGCAGAGGAAACGAAATATTCGCGGCGTCGTCGCCTTGCCGGGATCACGACCGCGAGACCTGAACCACACCATCATTCGAGGATCGACGAAGCGTGACGTCATCGTGAGTTCGTGAACGAGATGGCGCGCATCCGATGACCTCACCCCGTCGTTGCGAATTTGATGGCTGCCGACGATGCAGGATCGGTTACCGCGCCCAGCACCGCCCTGCAGCCCGTCGGGCAAATCGGCCGGCGACGACAAAAGCTGTCAAGGTATTCTGAAAAACATAAATCATTTCGCGCTCTGCCCAAATCAGGCTTATGATGCCTGCGTTTCGTTGCACGGCAGGGGACGTATCGCGATCGTCACGGACGTTGGCAGCGGAATGCGATGGACGCGACATGTTGCAGCGGGTCCTGGACCTGCCGACGAACGGCATGGCGCGGACGGCGAAAGCGTGTGGTCCTGGCCTCCCGACGCTGAGGCCAAGCTGGCGGTGATGATCCGCCGGCGACGGGGGCAAGACAGCCGGTCCCCGGGGAGAGCACGTATAAGCGTTAACACCGTCGCGCAGGGAGGGCCGGATCTGTCCGGCTGAACCTGTGGTACCTGCCGCCTGCATTTTTTAAGCAGGCGGGCCACGGGCCTCAGTCGAGGTCCGGCCTTCCCTGCGCCCTCCACTTCGGAGGGCCGATGAACCGGCATCCCTCGGGCAATTCGGGCCGCGAGACCACATCGTCATGCCTGGAACGGTCTCGCCACAACTCCCAGCGTCGTCCCGGCACCCATCGGGCGGTTGCGCACGTGCCGCCGCCCCCCGCCTGTTCACGCAGTCGTGTCACTTCCCCCGTAACGCCGGACGGGCACGGACGTATCTTGCAGCAGAGGCCGGGCCGGGCCAGTGTTTCCGGCCGGCGAGACGAGACAAGCCCCCTCACAAGGATTCGAAGATGCGCCTCACCCGCTCCCTTTTCGTCAAGACAGCCGTGCTCGGTGCGATGGCGGCAGGCATCCTGGCCTGGCAGCCGCTGCATGCCGCCGAGCAGGCCGTTGTGATCCCGCCGCCGGCCCAGGACCAGCCGGCCTCCGACGCGCTGGAAACCGCTGTGGTCGCCGGCGGCTGCTTCTGGGGCGTCCAGGGCGTCTACCAGCACACCGCCGGCGTGGTCAGCGCGGTCTCCGGCTATGCCGGCGGCACCAAGGCCACGGCCGACTACCGCACGGTGTCGAGCGGCACGACCGGCCACGCGGAATCGGTCCAGATCAAATACGATCCGAAGAAGATCTCCTACGGCAAGATCCTGCAGATCTTCTTTTCGGTCGTGCACGATCCGACCCAGTTGAACCGCCAGGGCCCGGACAGCGGAACCCAATATCGCTCGGCGATCTTCACCACCTCGGAGGCGCAGAAGAAGGTCGCCGAGGCCTATATCGCGCAGCTCGACAAGGCCAAGGTGTTCGGCAAGCCGATCGTCACCAAGATCGGCAAGCTCGAGGCGTTCTATCCGGCCGAGGACTATCACCAGGACTACCTGACGCTGCACCCCAGCCAACCCTATATCGCCTATAACGACCTGCCGAAGATCGACAATCTGAAGAAGATCTTCGCCGAGAACTACATCGACAAGCCGACGCTGGTCCGGGACGCCAAGGCGACGAACTGAGGCGTCGCGTTCGGCCCGACCAGCGCCATGACAGGGGCGGACCATACGGGTCCGCCTGGAGGACCACAGGATGAGCGACACCAAGACGAACAACAAGGTCGTCAAGAGCGAGGCGGAATGGCGCAAGGAGCTGACGCCGATGCAGTACGCCGTGCTGCGCGAGAAGGCGACCGAGCGCCCCTTCTCGGGCGAGTATGAGCATGAGCACCGCGCCGGGACCTATGTCTGCGCCGGCTGCGGCCAGACCCTGTTCGAGTCCGACGCCAAGTTTGATTCCGGCTGCGGCTGGCCGAGCTTCACCCGGCCGGCGACGGAGAGCCACGTTGACGAGGAGACCGACACGACCCATGGCATGGTTCGCACCGAGGTGCTGTGCTCGAAATGCTCGGGCCATCTCGGCCACGTCTTTCCCGACGGCCCGGGGCCGACCGGCCTGCGCTATTGCATCAACTCGGCGGCGCTGAAGCTGAAACCGCGCTGATGGCACGCCCGGCCCCGGTCCCGTCATCGACGGTACTCGGGGCCGCTGGCTTGCGGCGGGCGAGGCGCGGGCGGCCAAAACCGGCCACAAGGGGTGAGATTTTAGCCGTGCAGATCGGGCTCTCCTGCATTCACAAGTTGCGGATCAATTAAGCTACTGAAAAGACAGCATGTTTCAAGGCGGCCCACAGCGGGCCGGATTTACGATGTGAGCGTGCAGGATTCGCATTTCTGCCAAATCGGCCTATATTAGGGGTCGTAACTGACTATGCAGGGCCGGGCCGCCTGGAGCGGCAAATCCCGCCCTCCACCCCCGCAATCGCTGGCGTCATTGCCAAGCTGAATGTTTTGAAAGCTCGCGTCAGCGCTTCCAGCCGACAAGAAGAGGTCTCAGACCATGCGTCCACTGCGTCCGTTCAACTTCAACACCTCTGCCGAACTGTTTCCCGCCGCCATCCGCAAGAAGAAGCGGGCGGGTTTCGCCTATCGGCGGTTCGGCACCGCGGCCGAAGCCGTGCGCTTCGCCATGGAGGAGTTGCCTGCGGATTCGCTGAATGGCGCCTACCTGCAGGTCGAGGAGGCCCGGTTCGACCAGAACGGCATCCGCACCCTGTATGAGAGCGAGGCGTTTCCGCTGCCGCGCCGCGTGGTCGACAAGGCGCCGGACGCCGATGCGGCCTGACGGCTGCCAGAGCATTCTTCGATACCCTGCCCCGCCTCGTGCGGGGCAGTTTTTTTATGGGGGTCTGTTTGTCCGTTTGTTGCCCCGGTCCCGTCGCACGTCAGCGCGGCTGGGTATCCAGCCACCGCCGCAGGATCTTGGCGTTGCGCATGTTGGCGCGGAACAGCACGTCGAAGGCGTCGCCCGCCACCGGCACCATGCCGATCACGCCCTCGACCGCGACATTGCCCAGCATCCGCGTGATGACGTGCCAGGGCGCGCCCAGCGCCCGGGCCTCGCGCACCAGCCACAGCGACAGCGCGGTCGCGATGAGGTCGCCAACCACCGGGATGAGGCCGATGATGCCGTCGATGCCGTAGCGGATGTTGGTGCCGGGCAGGACGAAGGCGACGTCGAGCAGCTTCGCCACCGCCTCGAGCCGCGCGATGCGCTGCTCGCGGCTCAGGTTGCCGAACGGATTGGCGGTGTTGAAATCGAAGCGCACGCCATCCGGGCCGACGAAGGCGCCATTGAACGAGGACCGGAACGCCCCTTGCGGGATCTCTCGTCCGTCCTGGTCGATGATCGGTCCGCGCGCCTCATCGGCGTTGAAGCGCGCCTGCGAGGCGCGTCCCGATGCGCGGCGGGGCGAGGTGGACATCTGGTCTTGCATACCCATGAGATGGCAACGCGCGGGGCCCGGCACAAGTTGCGTCGAACCGCCGCCTTGTCTCGCCTAGCGGCCCCGTGCGCCGGTCGGCGTCAGCCCGAAGCGGCGCCGGAAGCAGCGGTTGAAATAGGACAGGTCGTTGAAGCCGCAGGCAAACGCGATATCGCTGATGCGGCGTCCGCCACCGGCCAGCAGGTCCATGGCCTTGCGCAGGCGCAGCTCGTTCAGCCGGGCCGAGAAGCCGGCGCCGGCCTCGTGCAGCAGGTCATTGACGTAGCGCTCGGACAGGCCCGCCGCGGCCGCAAGCTTCTGCGCCGAAAAATCCGGCTCGGCGAAGCGGCTGTTCAGAATGGTCAGCAGCCCCGCCAGGCGAACGCTGCGCAGGCCGCCGCGGCCGGCCTTGCGCATCGCGTCGCCGCGCACACCGAGCCCGAGCGCCACCAGATCGAGCAGATGCTGCGCGATCGCCGGGCCGGCTTCGTCGGCCGCGGCGGGATGGGCGAGCAGCAATTCGCTGTAGTCCATCGCGAGCGACAGCGCGCCGCCGGGCGCCAATTCGCGCCCGACCAGGTCATCGACACCGGAGACCATCGAGCGCAGCGTCATCATCGGCAGATGCACGTTGACGAAGCGCTTGTGATTGGCGCCATCGGCGCTGAAGAACGGCTCATCGAGCTTGAGCAGCACCATCGCCCCCGGCCGCAGAGCGAACTCGCGTCCGCGATGAACGACCATCGCCTCGCGACTGCCGGCGTTGCGCGCCAGGCAATAGCGGTCGTCGTTGGTCGCGAGCACCTGGCGCCGTTCGCGCCTGACACGGGTGAAGGTGCCGTCGCAGCGCCCGAGCAGGGTGGTGCCGATGTGGATGGCGTTCATTACGGCGCGAAACGGCACGTCCTCGGCCGGATCGAGCTCGCCCGTGTTGGAGAAGTGCTCGAACATTTCCGCAAAGCACAAGAAGCGCTGCCTGTCGTCGAGCCCTTTCGGCAGCATGTCGGTCGACAGCATTTTCCTGACGATGGTCATCGAAATCAGATCCGAGGCAAAGGAATTTCCGAAGCAACGCGATCAATGTGGCAGCGGCGGGATGAACGGCCGCTGAAGTCGGCAAAGCTCATCAGGACGGATCGGGAGCGCCGATCAGTCCAAGTCGCGCGACCGTTCATGCCGATGAGTCCAAGACAGCGGCAACGGGTTCAACTAGCGATGCGGATGGACGCACGCCGACATGCGTTGCGGCCTGCATCCTCCAAGTCGAACAGCCATGAGTCCGAGGAGAGATTGAAATGACCATGTCTTCCGCGGCCCGCAAGCTCGGCCTCGGCGCCGCCCTCGCGGGTTGCATCGGGATCGGCTACGCGCTCGGCGCGCAGCCGCACATGACCGCGACCGTCACCATGCTGCAATCGGCGCGAGCCGAGCTGGCTCAGGCGACACCGAACAAGGGCGGCCATCGCGAACGCGCGCTGGGGCTGATCGATCAGGCCATCACCGAGGTGCGTGCCGGCATCGCGTTCGCGGCGGGCGGCTGACCAATTCGCAAATCAAACCAGGGAGACCATCGATGCGAACCATCCTCACCAGCACGCTCCTGTTGGGAATTCTGACCGTCGGCGCATCTGCGATGCCGCTGGCTTCGATCGACGCCGGATCCAAGCCGGAGGTGATCCAGGTCGCCGGCGGCTGCGGCCCCGGCTGGCACCGCGGTCCGTATGGCGGATGCCTGCGCAACTATGCCAATCCGGCGGCGCACGCCTGCCCGCGCGGGTTTCACATCGGCCCCGGCGGCCGCTGCCGCGGCAACGGCAGGTAGGGCCGAGCTGCTCGTGTGTTCAGCTTGCTTACGCAGTCGGCGGCTCGGTGGCGACCGCCGGCTGCGGCTCCTCGACGAATCTGTGCACCAGCCACGATGACACCGTCGCCGGGATGAAGCCGACCAGCCCGTACAGAATCCACTGGATGATGCCGTATTCGGAGCCGTGCGAGGCGTAGTTGAAGGCCGCGAGCAGGAAGGCGATGGCTCCCACCAGCAGCATCCGCAACGTCGGCCCGATGCGCCTGACGTGGAACAGGATGTCGTCGATCGCGCACATCATCAGCGCCGGCAGGAAGCCGAACAGATAGCTGTATTGCAGCGAGGTGACGAAGACCTTGAACAGCTTGGCCACTTCGCCCGGATTGGTGTTGGTCCAATAACCCGACATGTAGGTCGTGACCAGGAGCAGCGCGAAGCCGCCCAGCGCCGGGCCTACGGCAACGAAGATGAGATATCGCTTCATGCCCAATCTCCTGCCTCACCGGCCCGCCGACCGGGCCAAGCCCGTGCTGATTCCTCAGTCACCCCACAGCGCGAAAGCGTCGTTGAAGGCGCGCTCGCCCGGGGCGCCCTTCTCGATCGCGATGATCGCCCGGCGCTGATTGGTGTAGACCAAGGGAACGTCGAACCAGGAGCGCTCCTTGAGGAGCTGCACGTTGCGGGCGCGATCGGCATCGACGTTGGACAGGCCGACCAGGAAGAAGCCGTCGGTGACCTTGACCGCGAGGCCCGCCAGCGGCGTTCCGCGCGACTGTTCGTTGGACTTCATCAGGATGCCTGGCACGTTGCCGACGCCGCCGCCGTTGAAATCCTGCGGCAGGATGAAAGTGAGCTCGGCGGTGTGGCTCGCCGGCAGCGACGTGTCGGTGTTGCGGCGGAACGACATCGTCATCTTGAACTTGCGATCCGGAATCTCGATGTCGGCGCGCACCGCGATGTCGGCCTTCTGCGTGGCCGTCGCCTTGATCTGCTCGGTGCGCCAGACCACCGAGCCGATATATTGCTTGCCCTTCGGATCGGACGGATCCTCGTCATACAGCACGACGCGCTGCGCGACCGGCGCGATCTGGTCCGAGGACGGCGACTGGCCGACGCGGTCGGTGATCTTCGGCTTGCTCAGCGGCGCGCCGGTGTCCTTCGGCGCCTCGACCGTCGAGGAAGATTTGAACAGGCCGTTGACCATGCCGACCAGCGGCCGGCCCCACAGAATTCCGGCGCCGATCAGGATCAGCACGATCCCGGCGGCGATGGCGGCCTTGAACGGAAAGGTCGAGCCGCTGCGCTCCGACTTCTTCTTGCCCTCGCGATCCGGAGCGGCGCCACGCTGGCGGGTCGAGGTGGCCGGCAGCGCGTAGCGCTCGGCCTCCTGAACCGACTCGTCATAGGAGTACGGCGCTTCGGGCAGCGGCGGCCGGTCATCGTCGTCGCCCTCGAGCCGGTCGAGATCGGTGGCCGGAACGTTGGCGTAGGTCTTGCGCGCCGCGCGGTTGGCCTGAGCGGTGGCCTTGCCGAGATCGTCGACATCAGCGGTGATGTCGCGGAAGCCGCGCATGGCGGGCGGCGTTGCCGGATTGCCGTTGTCCTGAGCACCGCGGCGAGCGGCAGCCGGACGTTCGCGCACGGGAGGCGCCGCCCCATCCTGTGGAGGCGTTTGAGGCGGCTGGGGCCGCGGTGGCACGGCTGGTGCGCCAGCCGCAGCCGGCGGCCCTTCCGGTCGCTGATTGCGCGCCGGCCGCAGCTCGGCCGTCTCGCCGCCGAGCGGCGGGCGCTCGGCCCGGGCAGCGGCCGGGGCCGCCGGTCGTGGCCGGGGAGCGGCAGTGGCGGCCTGGTCTGGAGTCGGAGTGGGCTGAGCCGAGGGGGGTGCCGGAGCATCCGAACTCCGCGCACCGGCCCGCCGGAGCGCATCACCTGGGCGAGCGGCGCCACTGGACGCCCGCTGCGCCTCGCGGGCACGCTGGGCTGCTTCCGCCTCGACCTTGCGCACGGCCTCCTCGAGCGACAGCCGCTCGCGCGTGATCTCGGACTCGCTGAGCGGCGGCTGGACGCTGCGCAGCTGCGCGATCAACGCCGCCCGCGCCCGCTCGTAAAGCGCACGCCGGCTTTCCCCGGGAGCGTTGGGGTCCAATCCGGCAATGGCACGGGCTATCAGCGGGTAGTAGTCGGCCATATCAACTCAATTCGCGCGCTCAGCTGTCGGGTCCCGTCATGCCTCGAAGGGATTCTGGACCAGAATAGTATCCTCGCGTTCGGGGCTGGTGGAAAGCAGCGCGATCGGGCAACCCACCAGTTCCTCGATGCGCCGGACGTATTTGATGGCCTGAGCCGGCAGATCGGCCCAGGAGCGCGCGTTCGCCGTCGGCTGCTTCCAGCCTTCGATCGTCTCGTAGATCGGTTCGACCCTGGACTGCGCGCCCTCACCTGCCGGAAAATGATCGATCTCCTTGCCGTCCAGCCTGTAGCCGGTACAGACCTCGATGGTGTCGAAACCATCGAGAATGTCCAGCTTGGTCAGCGCAAGACCGTTAATGCCGCAGGTCCGCACCGCCTGGCGAACCAGCACCGCATCGAACCAGCCGCAACGACGCGGCCGGCCGGTATTCGTTCCGAATTCGCGGCCGCGCTCACCGATCTTGCGGCCGGTCTCGTTGTCCTGCTCGGTCGGAAACGGCCCCTGTCCGACGCGGGTCGTGTAGGCCTTGCACAGGCCGAGCACGTAGCCGATCGCGCCCGGTCCGAGGCCGGCGCCGGTCGCCGCCTGCGCCGCCACCGTGTTGGACGAGGTCACGTAAGGGTAGGTGCCGTGGTCGACGTCGAGCAGCGCACCCTGGGCGCCCTCGAACAGCATGCGCTTGCCTTCGCGGCGCTTGATGTCGAGCAGCCGCCACACGGTCTCCGCGTAGGGCAGCAGCTTCGGCGCCAGCGCCGTCAGCTCGCGCAGGATCTGCTGGCCGTCGATCGGCTCGAGGCCGAGACCCCGGCGCAACGCGTTGTGATGGGCGAGCAGGCGATCGATCTTGTGCGGCAGCGTATCGAGATCGGCGAGGTCCATCAGCCGGAT
Source organism: Bradyrhizobium sp. HKCCYLRH2047 (assembly GCF_051168175.1). Classification (NCBI taxonomy): domain Bacteria; kingdom Pseudomonadati; phylum Pseudomonadota; class Alphaproteobacteria; order Hyphomicrobiales; family Nitrobacteraceae; genus Bradyrhizobium; species Bradyrhizobium sp. HKCCYLRH2047. The sequence goes on along the minus strand of NZ_JBNPUM010000011.1, from coordinate 54,576 downwards.
CGCGCGGCGGCCGACCTTGTCCTCATAGGCCGGGCCGATGCCGCGGCGGGTGGTGCCGATCGCGGTCGCCGCGCTCGCGGACTCGCGCAGCGCGTCGAGCTCGCGGTGCAGCGGCAGGATCAAGGTGACGTTCTCGGCGACGCGCAGATTGTCCGGGCTGATGGCGACGCCCTGCGACTGCAGCTTGCCGACCTCGTCGAGAAAGGCCTGCGGATCGAACACGACGCCATTGCCGATTACCGACAGCTTGCCGGTGCGCAGCACGCCCGACGGCAGCAGCGCCAGCTTATAGGTCGCGCCGTTGATGACGAGCGTATGACCGGCGTTGTGGCCGCCCTGGAAGCGAACCACGATGTCGGCCTGCTCCGATAGCCAGTCGACGATCTTGCCCTTCCCCTCGTCACCCCATTGGGCGCCGACGACGACGACGTTAGCCATTCGCAGCTCTTTCCTCTGCCAAGATCCAAAACAGCACGATCGGTTCGGACGAAATCGCTTCCGATGAGGGGCCAGCCTGGCCAACCATGCGCCCAGCCCAAATCGCGGCCAGGACCGCTCGCTTGCGAGGCGACCCACCGGATAAAGGAAGCCGCCGGGCTAGGCAAGCGAGAACGGGCCTTCGGAGCACACAACAGCGCCACCAAGCCTTTGATAAGCCCCAAAATTTCAAGCCGCCCCGGCTGCGGATCGGGCGACCCGGCCGTGCGCTTCTGGCGGCGCATCGAGCCGGGCAGTTCCATTGAGCACCCGAACGGCGGCGAATCTACGATCGAAGCGGCCCGCTCTCAGCTCTGGATGCGGCCATCGACAACCTCGATGATACGATCGCAGCGCCGGGCCAGATCAAGGTTGTGGGTGACGAGCAGGAAGCTCGTGCCGACCTTCCGATTGACGTCGCGCATCAGGCCAAAGACCGCCTCGGCAGACTTGGTGTCGAGGTTGCCGGTCGGCTCGTCCGCCAGGACCAGATCGGGGTTCATGGCCAGCGCCCGCGCCACCGCGACGCGCTGCTGCTGGCCGCCCGACATGTTGCTGGCGAGATGGTCGGCGAATTTCGCCAGCCCGACCTGGTCGAGCAGCTTCGACGCCTGCGCCTCGATCTCGGGACCCGGGAAGCCGCGATCGACCAGCAGCGGCATCATCACGTTCTCCTTGGCCGTGAAGGCGGAGATCAGGAGATGAGACTGAAAGATGAAACCGATGGTATGGCCGCGCAGATGGGTGAGCTCGGTATCATTGAGCGATGCCGTATCCTGGCCCTTGATCGTCAGCCGGCCGGAGGTCGGCCGGTCCAAGAGACCGACGATGTTCAGCAGAGTGCTCTTGCCGGAGCCGGACGGGCCGATCAGCGCGACGAACTCGCCGCGGTCGACCTCGATGTCGATATCGTGCAGCACCTCGGTCTCGGTCGGCTGCCCGACATTGTAGGCCTTGCAGACCTTTTCCAGTCGCAGCAGGACCTCAGCCACGGATCGCCACCACCGGATCGAGCTTGGCCGCGCGCAGCGCCGGCGCGGTCGCGGCGAGCAGGCCCGTCACCGTCGCGAGCAGGGCCGTGATGACGAACAATCGGCGTTCGAGGATCAACGGAAACAACTCCGAGCCATCGGCCTGGCGCTGCACCGCATGCCAATAGATCAGCGCACCCGCGCCCATCGCCGCGCCGAACAGCGAGCCGACGAAGCCGAGCAGCCCGCCCTGCAGCAGGAACACGCGCAATATCTGTCCGCGCGAGGTGCCCATCGCACGCAGGATCCCGATCTCCTTGGAGCGCTGGATTACCGAGACGATCAGCACAGCGGCGATGCCGAACGCGACCGAGAGCGCGACGAAGACGCGGATCAGCGTGTTGGATGTCGCCTGCGCGCGCACCGCGGTGAAGAACTGGGCATTGGTCTTGATCCAACTGTCGGCCTTGACGCGATTGGCGGCCTGGATGCGCTGCGCAATGTCCTCAGCGGCATAGATGTCCCGTACCGTCATGTCGATCGTGGTGACGCCGCCGACCATGCCGAGCAGCGACTGCGCCGTGCGCAGCGCGACATAGGCGGAGCGCTGATTGGCGCCCTTGCTGCCGAGGTCGACGAGGCCAGTCACGATCAGCACGCGGTTGGCGCCGGAGGCGGCCTGAACATTGAGCTTGTCGCCGACGATGGCGCCGAGATCCCTGGCGAGCTCGGTACCGATGATGATGTCCTCGCTGGTCAGCCGCGGCTCGCCGGCGACGATGTAGTCCGGCACGCGCACGATTCTGAAGTAGCTCTCCGGCTCGATGCCGGACAGCGTCACGGCGCGGCTGGCGTCGCCGCGAATGGCGAGGGCGGAGCCGGAGATGGTCGGCGACACCGCCGAGATCTCCGGCATCGCCAGCATCTGATTGCGGATCTTCGGCCATTGATCGATCGAGATCACGCGCTGGCTCGGACGCTGCACGATGGCATCCTCGATCACGCCATTGTCGTTGCGCAGGGGACGCGCAACCTGATCCGGCGTCAGCAGCTGGATCTGCGGCTGCGAGGTCAACACCCGCTTGATGAAATTGGCCTCGAGGCCGGCCAGCATCGCCGACATGAACACGATGACGCCGACGCCGATCGCGATGCCGCCGATGATGAACAAGGTCTGCAGCCGGCCCTCGCGCAGGAAGCGTACCGCCGCGATCCACTCGAAGGGCAGCCAGCGGTTCACGGCAGCACCGGACGGAAGCGCTGGCCGGTCAGGATGCCGGAACTCTGGGGCACGGCGATGTCACCGGCATTCAAGCCGTCGACGATCTCGACATGGCTGTTGCCGCGGATGCCGACGCGCACCGGCTGCTTGGCGGCGCGGCCGTCCTTCACGCCGAGCACCCAGGGCTGTCCCGAGGTGATATCGTGAACCGAGCGCACCGGCAGCTCCAGCGTATCCTTGCGGGAGGCGACCTCGATGTCGACAGACACCGTCATGTCCTGGCGCAGATAGTCGGGCGGGTCCTTGACGATCAGCTTGACCTGGACGGACGCGCGGGAAATATCGATGCCGGGGTTGATGTAGCTGACCACGGCGGGGAAGCGCTTGTCGGGATAGGCATCGGCCGACGCCAGCGCCGTCTGGCCGAGCGCCAGCTTGCCGAGATTGCGCTCGTCGATCTGCAGGACGAGCTGGAGATCGCCGGCAGGTGCCAGGACGAGCAGCGTCTTGCCGGGTTGCGCCACGGTGCCGCGCTCGACACTGCGCGTGATCAGCACGCCGTCGCGTGGCGCCGAGATCGTCGCATAGCCGAGACGCGACTGCGCGGTGTCGAGATTGGCGCGCGCCTGGTTCAGCTGCGTCTCGGCCATGACGTAGTCGCTGCCGCCGGGGCTCGCCGTGAAGACCTGGAATTCGGCGGCACGCTTCTGCGCCAGCGCAACGTCGAGCGTCTTCTGGGCCTCGTCGAGCGCAGCGCGCGTCGCATAGCCGTTGCCGGTCAGCTGCGACGTCCGGTCATAGGTCTGCTGGGCATTGAGCAAGGTCGCCTGCACCTGGCGCAACGCCTCCTTCGCCGACGGCAAGGTCAGCTCGGCGAGCTGGCGCATCCGCGCCTCGGCCTGCGCCACCTGCCCTTGTGCCTGCACCACCGCGGCCTTCAGTTCGCGCGACTCCAGCGAGATCAGCGGCTGGCCCTTGGTGACATGCTGGCCTTCCAGCACCAGCACCTCCTCGACGGTGCCGGTGATCTGGCTGCCGATCTCGACGCGGAACGGCGTCTCGACGTGACCGCTGGCGACGACAGTCTCGACGAGGTCGCCGCGCCGGACCTGATCGACCACGATGGCAGGCCCAAGCATGACGCGGACGCTTTGCCAGCCGCCAAGGCCGAGCAGCACGATGATGGCGAGAGCGAACCAGCGATGCGCCCATACCGCCGCCAGGACGGTCGGACCAGCGGCGGCTTTCGTGGGGGATGGGAGAGCTGCGGCTTGTTCGGCCATGGTCCTCAATACAAACTCGTCAATGCGGATGATGCCCGGCGACGGGCGCCATCCATTCCTCGGGTGCGGCCGTCAGCCCGCGGCGCATTGCCCGCAAAGCTAGGGGATCGCGGCAGGAGGATGTTGCGCTAGGTCAACCGGCGCACGATCCTTCATGCAAATCAGACAAGATGACCATCACCAATCATCCACGAACATGAACGGATGCATGTGAGCACCGATACGAGCCCCGGCCTGCACCGGTTCTGGCGGCTGTCGCCTGCGCAGGCAGCCGCAGCGCTGGGCTGCGACCTGAACGGCCTCGGCGGGGCCGACGCCGGGCAGCGGCTGCAACGCTACGGCCGGAATGCCGACTCCCCATCCCATGTCGTGGGGCCGATGCGCGCCGTGCTTCGCCGCCTGCTCGAGCCGCTATCGCTGATCCTGCTGGTGGCCGGCATCATCTCGATGGTGACGGGCGACGTGATCGGCGGCGCCATCATCGTCCTCATCCTCACGCTGTCGATCGGGCTCGATACGGTTCAGGAGGGGCATGCCGTCAAGGCGGCCGAGGAGCTCCGCCGCTCCGTGGCCCTGAAGGCCGAGGTCAAGCGGGACGGCGCCTATCGCGAGATCGACGTCGACGCCGTCGTTCCCGGAGACATCCTGCGCGTCCGCGCGGGCGACATCGTGCCGGCCGATGCGCTGATCATCGAAAGCAAGGCCTTCACTGCCGGCGAGGCGGCGCTGACGGGAGAGCCCTATCCCGTGACGAAACAGGCCGGCATCCCCGGCGATGAGAATGACACGTCGAATGTGCTGTTTCGCGGCTCAGTGGCCCAGACCGGAGAGGCCGTCGCGATCGTCGTCAACACCGGACCGAACACGATGTTCGGCGCTGCCGCCTCGGCGCTGGCCGAAGCGCAGGCCCGCACGCCGTTCGAGCGCGACCTGCACGAATTCGGCCTCGTCATCGCGCGGCTGACGCTGGCCCTGGTCGTGATCGTGCTCACGGTGCGCGTCGTATTCGGACGCGATGTGCTCGACTCTCTGCTGTTCTCGGTGGCGCTGGCCGTCGGACTGACGCCCGAGCTGCTGCCGATGATCACGACCGTGACGCTGTCGCGCGGCGCGCTCCGCATGGCCAAGCGCAAGGTGATCGTGAAGCGGCTCGCGGCGATCCATGATCTCGGCGCGATGTCGGTGCTGTGCACCGACAAGACGGGAACATTGACCTCAGCCGAGATCACGCTGGCCCGAAGCATCGCGCCCGACGGCAGCGACGACCCGCGAGCCGCGGAGCTCGGCGCGATCGCTGCCGCACTCGGCGGTGATCGTGGTTCGCTCGACACCGCGCTCATCGCCGGCGCGGACCTTGAGGTGGCAGGATGGACACTGGGCGGACAGCAGACCTTCGACTTCTCGCGCCGGCTCGGCTCGGTGCTGGCGATCCGCGGGGCAGAACAGATCCTGATCGTGAAGGGCGCGCCGGAGGCGGTGATCGAACTGTGCACGCAGCAGCGGCAGGGCAGCACCGTCGCGCCGCTCGACGACAGCGGCCGCACCGACATGCGCGAGCGCGTCCACGCGCTGGCGCGCGAGGGCCTGCGCACGGTCGCCATCGCGTCACGGCCCTGGACCGGCGTGCCGCGCGAGATCGAGACCGATGACGAGCAGGAGCTGATCTTCGAGGGTCTGTGCGCGTTCGCCGATCCGCCCAAGCCGACCGCAGCCGCGGCCATCGCGCAGCTTGCGCGCGCCGGCATCGCGCTGAAGATCCTGTCCGGCGACGATCCGGTCGTGGTCAAGCGACTGGCCGGGCTGGTCGGGCTGAGAGCGGATCGCGTGCTGTCCGGCAGCGACATCGCCGAGCTCAGCGACGATGCGCTTGCGGTGCAGGTGCGTTCGGCCGATGCGTTCGGCCGGCTCGCCCCCGATCAGAAATCGCGCATCGTCAAGGCGCTGCAGGCCTCGGACCACGTCGTCGGCTTCCTGGGTGACGGCATCAACGACGCGCCGGCACTGAAGGTGGCCGACATCGGCCTGTCGGTCGACGGGGCGACCGGCGTGGCGCAATCGGCCGCCGACATGATCCTGCTCGCCTCCGATCTCGAGGTGGTCGCCGACGGCGTGGAGGAAGGACGGCGCACCTTCGCCAACATCCTGAAATACGTGCGGATGGGCGCGAGCTCGAATTTCGGCAACATGCTGTCGATGGCGGTCGCCTCGATCATGCTGCCGTTCCTGCCGATGCTGCCGACGCAGATCCTGCTCAACAACCTGCTCTACGATCTCTCCGAGCTCGGCATCCCGTTCGATCGTGTGAGTCCGCAGGCCACCGCGCGGCCGCAGCGCTGGGACATGAAGCGGCTGCTGCGCTTTGCCGCGATCATGGGCCCGCTGTCATCGCTGTTCGATTTTCTCACCTTCGGCGCACTGCTGTATTTGTTCCATGCGACGCCCGACGAGTTCCGGACCGCCTGGTTCCTCGAATCGATGGCGACCCAGATCCTCGTCATCTTCATCATCCGGACCAACGGACGGCCATGGAGCAACCGCGCCGATCCGATGCTGACGGCGTCGTCACTGACTGCGCTCGCCGTCGCGCTGGTCGTGCCCTTCACCCCGGCCGGCGCCTGGTTCGGCTTCGTTGCGCCGCCTGCCATCGTCTTGGCCGCCATCGCCGCTCTCGTCATCGTCTATCTGCTGAGTGCGGAGCGTCTCAAATCCGTCGCGGTCCAATCCGGACCCCGGCGACGGCACCGTGGACATGCCCCGCATGCCGGCTCCTGAAGACGATCATCGCTGCATGGTCGCGATGCATCTGCCCTCTTGATAGGCAGCGGCAATTGGTGTCTGTCGACCCAGCCGGGGAGAAACTTCGGCCTGGGATCGCCGGGCCGATTGCCGCGGCGCATCAACCGGGTCCAACAGCGCCGCATGTCTGCCGCCGATCGCACCGCGTCCACCGCGCCCGGCTGGATCGCCAACCAGCCCTACATATTGCTGAGCATCACGGCGCTGTGCTGGGCCGGCAACTCGATCGTCGGCCGGCTCGCCGCCGGCCACATCCCGCCGGTGACGTTGTCGTTCCTGCGCTGGTCGTTGGCTTTCCTGCTGATCCTGCCGCTCGCCTGGAAACAGCTGCGCCAGGACTGGCCCGCGATCCGGTCGCGGCTCGGCATCATGATCGCATTGTCCGTGACGGGCATCGGCGCCTTCAACACGCTGCAATACTGGTCGCTCGAATATACGCAGGCCCTCAACACCCTGCTGCTGCAGTCGGCTGGTCCGCTCATCGTGGCAATCTGGTCGATGCTGCTGCTGCGCGTGCACCTGACCCTGGCGCAGGCCATCGGCATCGTGCTGTCGCTCGTGGGCGTGCTGCTCATCCTGACCCGCGGTCACCCCACCGCGCTGGCCGACATCAGCTTCAACAGAGGGGACCTGATCTTCCTGCTGGCGATGGCGGTGTTCGGCTTCTACTCGGTGCTGACGATCAAGCGGCCGCAGATCCACGGCCTGTCGATGGTCGCCTTCACCTTCGGCTGCGGTGCAGCCAGCCTCATTCCGCTGCTGATCTGGGAACTCCACGCGCGGCCGGTCATGGCGTTCGACGCGCAGAACCTGTTGTCGCTGCTCTACGTCGCGATCTTTCCTTCGACGATCGCCTATCTCTGCTTCAACCGCGGCGTGCTCCTGATCGGCGCCAACCGCGCCGCGCCGTTCTTTCACGTGGTGCCGGTGTTCGGCTCGATCATGGCCTTCGTGTTCCTCGGCGAGCAGCCGCAGATCTTCCACGTGATCGGCTTTGCCCTGGTGCTGGCCGGCGTGTTCGTGGCGTCGCGCAAACAGGCGACGTGAGACGCTGCTCCCGGGCGACGGCGCCTGCATGGCACCAATCCCCGGCGGCGCATTGCGCAGCGCCGCGATTTGGCCCACCTTGCGTCCTCCCCCCGCCAGAGCGTCCCGCCTCCCTTGCCCGCCGACGACATCAAGCCATCATCGCCGCTCGCCTGGCTCAACAACCAGCCTTACGTGCTGCTCACGCTGGCTTCGCTGTTCTGGGCCGGCAACATCGTGCTCGCGCGCTACGTCGCCGGGCACGTGCCGCCGCTGACGCTGTCGTGCATCCGCTGGATCGGGACCTTCCTGATGCTGTGGCCGTTCGCACGCACGCACCTGGCGCGCGACTGGCGCACGCTGCTCGCGCACTGGCCGCTTCTGCTGCTGCTGGCGCTGACCGGATTCGCGATCAACAACGCGCTGTCCTATTGGGCCATGCAATACACCCAGGCGCTCAACGGGCTGCTGATCCAATCGTCGACGCCGCTGTTCGTGGCGCTGTGGTCGTTGCTGCTGTTCGGCGTCAGGCTGAGCCTGGCCCAGTTCGCAGGCATCGCGATGTCGCTGAGCGGCGTGCTGGTGATCCTGACGCGCGGCGATCTCGGTGCGCTCGCGGGCATCCAGTTCAACCGCGGCGACCTGATGTTCGCGGGCGCATTGCTGGTGTTCGGCCTCTACTCCGCCGCCATGACGCGGCGGCCGGCGGTGCACCAGTTGTCGCTGATCTCGTCCTGCACGGCGCTCGGCGCCGTTCTGCTGCTGCCGCTGGCGGTCTGGGAATATTCCTCCGGGTTCGTGCTCGCGCCCGACCTGCTCTCGATCGCGACGCTCGGCTACGTCGTCGTCTTCGCCTCGACGCTGGCCTATCTGTTCTTCAACCGCGGCATCAGCCTGATCGGACCGAACCGCGCCGCGCCGTTCCTGCACCTGGTCCCGTTGTTCGGCTCGGTGCTGGCGATCCTGCTGCTCGGCGAGGAGCTCAGGCTGTTCCACCTCATGGGCTATGCGCTGGTCATCGCGGGCGTGATCATCGCCTCGCGCACGGGCGGCCCCAAGATGGCCTGAGCGTGGGGTCCGTTCCAAGCCGCCTCAGGCCGTTCGCACCTTTGCCATGAAGCCATCGACGGCCTGCTGCAGCAGGCCCGACTGGCTGTCGAGCTCACGTGCGCTCGACAGCACTTCCGAGGCGGCCATGCCCGTCGCTTCCGCCGCCTTGGTGACGCCGCCGATATGGGCGCTGATCTCGTTGGAGCCGGCCGCGACCGACTGGATGTTGCGCGCGATCTCGCGCGTCGCGTCGCCCTGCTGCGCGATCGAGGTCGAGATCGAATTGGTGATCTCGCTCATCTGCGCGATGGTCTGGGTGATGCCGCTGATGGCGGTGACCGCATCCTGGGTCGAGGTCTGCATCGCCGCGACCTGCGCCGAAATCTCCTCGGTCGCCTTCGCCGTCTGGTTGGCGAGCGCCTTCACCTCCGAAGCGACGACCGCAAAACCCTTGCCGGATTCGCCGGCGCGGGCGGCTTCGATCGTGGCGTTCAGCGCCAGCAGGTTGGTCTGCGCTGCGATCGAATGGATCAGCTTGACGACCTCGCCGATCTTCTCGGCACCGGTCGACAACACCTGAACGGTGGCATTGGTGCGCTCCGCGTCGCCCACGGCTTTGCTCGCGATCTCGCTGGAGCGGGCGACCTGGCGCGAAATCTCGTTGACTGAGCTCGACAGCTCCTCGGCCGCGGCGGCGACCGTGCCGACATTGTCGTTGGCGCTCTGGGTGGCGGCGCTGACGGTCGAAGCGCGCGAGCTGGCATCGCTCGCGGTCGAGGTCATCGACTGCGCGGTGTGCTGCATGCCCTCGGCCGCCGACGCCACCGAGCGGACGATGCCATTGACGCTGCGCTCGAAGTCGGCTGCGAGGTTCTGCATGGCCGCGGTCCGCTCGGCGGCCGCGCGCTGCTGGGTGGCGGCCTCGGCCTGCTCGAGCTCGCGCATCCGCAGCGCGTTGTCCTTGAAGATCTGGACGGTCGCGGCCATCCCGCCGATCTCGTCGCCGCGGCCGACACCGGGAATCTCGCCCTCGAGCCGGCCGTCGGCGATCTCGCGCATGCGGACGCCGAGACGATCGAGCGGCACGCTGATGCTGCGGCTGATCAGCCAGGCGATCCCGCCGGCGACGACCGCGATGCCTGCGCAGGCCATCCAGATCAGCCATTTCAACGGCTTCATCTTCGCGTCGAGATCGTCGACATAGACGCCGGTGCCCACGAACGTATTCCAGCCGGGAATCATCACCGCATAGGAGATCTTGCGGGTCGGCTGCTCCTGACCGGGACGCAGATATTCGTAGTGCAAGGTGACTTCGCCATCCTTGGCAACGCCGTCGCGCAGCTCGACGACGAGCTTGCGGCCGTTGAGCTCGAAATCGATCACGTTCGAGCCGCGCTGCTTCGGATCCTGGGACAGGACCACATTGCCGTCCATCGTATAGGCGAACAGATAGCCCGTGCCCTTGTCGAAGGTCATCGTTCTCCCGCGATTGACGAACTCGTCGAGCGCAGCCTCCTTCGTCAATTTGCCGGCTTCGACATCCTTGATGAGGCCGAGGGCCATGTTACGCGCGGTCTCGACGATCGCCCGGCACTGTTCGATGCGGGCATTGACCATCTCCTTTTGCATCAGAGTGCCGGCAAACGTACCGGCCGCGGCAAGGCCCAGCATCGCGACGCCGACGACGATGGCGAGCTTGGGGGCAATCTTCAGGTTGTTCAGCAGCACGCAAAGAACTCCGCCCGGTCCCCGATCGACGGCCTCGATCTGTCAAGGTGAGCTGCCGGTTAACTGATCAGGTGATGGTTAGAGTTCGGTTGCGAACGCGCCCCCGTAGAAACCCGGATCAGCTCGGGACAACGGCATCCGGGGCCGGGACCGCGGCGGAGGCGGGCCGCAATGGCGCGAACTCCTCGGCGGTCAGCGTCTCCTTGGCGATCAGGAGGGCGACGCCGCGCTCGAGGTCCGGGCGATGGCTTTCGAGAATCGCCCTGGCACGGGCATCGCCGTCTGCGATCAGATCCCGCACCGCGAGGTCGATCTCGCGCCCGGTCTCCTCGGCCGCCGACACGATCTGATCCTGCGGCTGCAGGAACGAGATCTGTGGACGCGGCGCGTAAGTGCGCTGCCCGACAGTCGCATCCATCCCGTATTTGGTGACCATCTCGATGGCGATCTCGGTCGCGCGCTGCAGATCGTCGGCGGCGCCGGTCGACACGTCGCCGTCGAAGATCAACTGCTCCGAGGCGCGGCCGCCCATCAGGACGGCGATGCGGTTCTTCAGCTCGCTGACCGCGAGCAGAAAGCGATCCTCGGTCGGGCGCTGCATCGTGTAGCCGAGCGCGCCGACGCCGCGCGGAATGATCGAGACCTTCTGCACCGGATCGACGCCGACGAGATTGGCCGCGACCAGCGCGTGGCCCATCTCGTGATAGGCGACACGGCGGCGCTCGGCGGGACTGAGCACGCGGCTCTTCTTCTCGATGCCGGCGACGATGCGCTCGATCGCCATCGTGAAATCGTCGAACGTCACCTCGTGACCCTTGCGGCGGGTCGCCGCGATCGCCGCCTCGTTGATCAGATTGGCGAGGTCGGCGCCGGTGAAGCCGGCCGTCAGTGCCGCGACCTTGTCGAGATCGACGCTGTCGGCGACCGTGATCTTGCGGACATGCACCTTGAGAATTGCGAGCCGCCCGCCCCTGTCAGGACGGTCGACCAGCACCTGGCGATCGAAGCGGCCGGCGCGCATGAGCGCGGGATCGAGGATCTCCGGCCGGTTGGTGGCGGCGAGCAGGATGACGCCGGAGCTTGGGTCGAAGCCGTCGAGCTCCGCCAGCAATTGATTGAGCGTCTGCTCCTTCTCATCGTAGCCGCCGAGTTGGCCACCCGCGGTTCGGCTGCGGCCGAGCGCGTCGAGCTCATCGATGAAGATGATGCAAGGCGCGGCCTTGCGGGCCTGCTCGAACAGATCGCGCACGCGGGCAGCGCCGACGCCGACGAACATCTCCACGAACTCGGATCCGGAGATCGAGAAGAACGCCACCCCCGCTTCGCCCGCCACGGCGCGCGCGAGCAGGGTCTTGCCGGTGCCGGGCGGGCCGACCAGCAGGATGCCCTTGGGGACGTGTGCGCCGAGCCGGCCATAGCTCTTCGGATCCTTCAGGAACTGCACGACCTCCTGCAGCTCGAACTTGGCCTCGTCGACCCCTGCGACATCGGCAAAGGTGACCTTGGTGTCGGTCTCGACATAGACCTTGGCGCGCGACTTGCCGATCGACATCAGACCGCCGAAGCCTTGGCGGTCCATCACCTTGCGGCCGAGGAACACCCAGATGAGATAGAACATCAGCGCCGGCACGACCCAGGACAGCAGCGTCTGGATCAGCCCGCCCGAGGGCACGCCGGTCACCTTCACGCCCTTCGCGGCGAGCTTCTCGGCCAGCGGCGGATCGACGCGCGCGGTGATGAACGACGTCTTGCCGTCGGACTGCTTGTCCTTGAACTTGCCCTGGATGGTGTCCTGGCTGACCGACACCTCGGAGATCTTGCCCTGCTCGATCAATTGCTCGAACTGGCTGTATGGAATGGTCTCGACCGTGTTGTAGGTCGTCAGCAGCCACTGCAGCAGCAGCATGCCGACGCCGGCGAGGAAGATGTAGCCGACGGCGACGGCCTGCTTGCGGGTGTTCGGGTCGGATTCCATGTCGGCGCTCTCGGTCGAGATCGATCACGGCCGGACAGGACGTGATCAACGGGGTTCCACTCGCGCATAACAGGACCGGGACCGGGCGGCTTGTCATGGATCAAGCGGCACCAGTCCCCCCGCCCGGCACTCAGCCCGACGGCTGCATCACGATCGACTTGTCCTTCGGCCAGCGCACGCGCCAGGCGAAGGCGATATCCTTGGTCTCGCCGGGTTTGGCGTCGATCACCCATTCGACGACGCCACGCCGGTCGCGGACGTTGGTCGAGACCGGCGGCGTGGTCGCAGGAAGCATCTCGACCGTGATCTCTTCGTTCTCGCTGACCGGCAGCTGATCCTGGATCGCGACCTTGACCGGGAAATCATGCGCGTTGCGGACCGTCGTCTTGAAGGCGCGCTCGTCGATCTTCGCCGTCGTCACGATCAGGCCGGCCGAGCCTTCGTTGCGCTTGACGACACTACGCTCGACCTTGACCTTGTCGTCGGCCCCGAAGCCGAGACGAACGGGCTCATCCTTGCCCGCGGCGGCCAATTTGCTGGTGCCGACGAACATGCCGTCGCGATAGATCGAGACCTTGCCCGGCAGCAGCGGCGCGTCCTCCGCCTGTGGGAAGCTCGCTTCGAGATAGGCGGTGGGATCGATGACGGGCGCGGAACGGATCGTCAGTTCGGGCGTGATCGTCGCGGTGGAGATGCGCAGGCTCTTCGCGCCATCATTGGCACCGACGCTGACGCGTCCGGGAAGACGGAAGACGGTCTGGAAGGCGCTGATCTCCGCGACCGTCTGCTGCTCGACGGCCTTGTCCGCGACATCTCCGAACGTCGTCCCTCCGTTAAAGCGAAACTCCTGCCGGCTCTCCATGAGTCCTCGTGCCGCGCTCACGGCGGCCGGCTTCGGCGCTGGCGGCGGCGGCGGCGGATATTGCGCGATGATCGTCCTGAGCTCGGGCGCGCTGCCGCCGCGTCCGGTCCGCACCGTCGAAACCGTGAGCGCGACCTCGGGCCAGTCCTCGCCGGTGGCCTGCTGGATCTCGGCGCGTCGCACCAGCTCGAGAGCCGGTTTGTGGTCCTTCGCCGACGTGTCAAGACGCGCGTCATAGAGCGGCACCCAGCGGGCATTGCGCACCGCGTAGGTCACGCGCAAGGTCGCCTTGGTCGCTGCCGCCGCCGACAATTCGATCCGCACCTCCAGCTTGCTCGGGGGCTTCGTCGTGAGATTGTCTTGCAGGCGCGCGATCTCGCGATCGATGTCGCGCTGCTTGCGCTCCGCATCACGGATCGCCGCGTCGGCCTGTCCGACCTCGTCGGCAACGGCGGCGAACGCGGCACGCCATTCCGTGATCGGACGCGCCTCGCCCTTCTCGCCGAGCCCGGCCGGCGATGCCTCGGCAAAACGCTCGGCAAATTTCTTGCGCGCAACAGCCGCTGCAATCGCGCCGTCGAGATTGGCACGCTCGTCCTGCAGCGCTTCGATGCGCTTGTCGATGTCGGGCAGGTTGACGGGCGGCGCCGCACGCGGCGGCTTGGCGTCGACGGTGCCGATCACGAGCTTGGTGCCGGCCTCGCCTTCCACGCGCAGCGAGGACGCATCGAGGCCGAGCGGGAAGTCCTTGGCGATCGCGGTGCTGTCACCTGCGGGAAGGTCGAGCGAGATGACCCGGGTCACCGTCGCGCCATCCGGATAGACCGTCACGGCATCGACGGTGGAGGTCGTATCGACGTTTGCCGCATGGCCGGGCACCGCCGTCAGCGCAGCACCCAGGACGAGACCCGTGGCAAGCAGGCCCTTGTTTCGCATGGTCATCACTTTCTCCGCAGCCCAACGCCCACGGGACCGGGTCAGCCGGTCCTTCATCGGGCGTTAGACGCAGGGAAAGAAAGCCGGGTTCAATCGACGGCTTGAAGGGCCGGTCGATCGATGGCCCTTCAGAGTCGCAACGGCGACAGGGCCAGAGGCCGCGCCGCCGTTGCAACTCATCTCATCGGACGATCAGAACGCCAGCGCCTTGGCCTGCTTGACCTGCGGCAGCGCCTGGATCTTGGCGAGCAGATCGGCCGGCACCGCACCGTCGACCTCGACCAGCGCGATCGCGTCGCTGCCCGGCGCGACGCGGCCGAGATGGAAGGTCGCGATGTTGATCTTGGCATCGCCCAGGAGGCTTGCGAACTTGCCGATGAAGCCCGGCTTGTCCTCGTTGGTGACGTAGATCATCGACTTGCCGAACTCGGCGTCGACACGGATGCCCTTGATGTCGACGAGGCGCGGCTTGCCGTCGGCGTAGACCGTGCCCGACACCGCGCGCTCCTGGTGCTCGGTGGTGACCGCGACCGTGATCAGGCTCTCATAGTCGCTCTCGCCGGCGCGCAGCACCTCGTCGACGATCATGCCGCGCTCCTTGGCGATCACCGGCGCCGACACGACGTTGACCTCGCCCAGCATCGGCCGCAGCAGTCCGGCCAGCACCGCCGAGGTCAGCGCCCGGGTCTTCATCTCGGCGACGTGGCCTTCATAGGTGATCTGGATCTTGGTGATGCTGCTTTCGGTGAGCTGGCCCGCGAACGAGCCGAGCTTCTCGGCGAGCGCGATGAACGGCTTCAGCTTGGGCGCTTCCTCGGCCGTGATCGACGGGAAGTTGATCGCGTTCGAGATCGCGCCGGTGAGCAGGTAGTCCGACATCTGCTCGGCGATCTGCAGCGCGACGTTCTCCTGCGCTTCCGTGGTCGAGGCGCCGAGATGCGGCGTGCAGATCACGTTGGCATGGCCGAACAGCGGATTGCTGGTGGCCGGCTCCTCGGCGAACACGTCGAGCGCGGCACCCGCGACATGCTTGCTGTTGAGCGCCGCGAGCAGCGCCTGCTCGTCGATCAGGCCGCCGCGGGCGCAATTGATGATGCGCACGCCCTGCTTCATCTTGGCGATCGCCGCGGCATCGATGATGTTGCGGGTCTTGTCGGTCAGCGGCGTGTGCAGCGTGATGAAATCGGCGCGCTTCAGCAGCTCCTCGAGCTCGACCTTCTCGACGCCGAGATCGAGCGCGCGCTCCTCGGTGAGGAACGGATCGAAGCCGATCACCTTCATGCGCAGGCCCTGCGCACGGTCGCAGACGATCGAGCCGATATTGCCGCAGCCGATCACGCCCAGCGTCTTGCCGGTGATCTCGACGCCCATGAAGCGGTTCTTCTCCCACTTGCCGGCCTGGGTCGAGGCGTCGGCCTGCGGGATCTCGCGCGCCAGCGACAGCATCATCGTGATCGCATGCTCGGCGGTCGTGATCGAATTGCCGAACGGCGTGTTCATCACGATGATGCCCTTGGCGGTCGCCGCGGGGATCTCGACATTGTCGACGCCGATGCCGGCGCGGCCGATCACCTTGAGCCGCTTGGCGCGCTCGATGATCTTGGCCGTGGCCTTGGTGGCGGAGCGGATCGCAAGGCCGTCATAGTCGCCGACGATGTCGGCGAGCTTGTCCTTGTCCTTGCCGAGATTGGGCTGGAAGTCGACCTCGATGCCGCGATCCTTGAAAATCTGCACGGCAGCCGGGGAGAGTGCGTCGGAAATGAGAACTTTGGGTTTGGACATGACGATGTTCCTTCACGCCCTCTTTGCGAGGGACGGCGCAGGGCGCCGAGATGAGTTGGAAACTTGTAGGGTGGGCAAAGCGACTTGCCCGCCGTAGCTCTTCGAGCGAAGGCGGGAGCGTGCCCACCGCTCTCTCGCGTGAGGTGAGATAGATGGTGGGCACGGCGCTACGCGCCTTTGCCCACCCTACGAAGACAGCACGTGCCTCAGGCGGCCTTCGGCAGCGCGGCCTTGGCCTCGGCGAACGCCCAGTCGATCCACTGCGTCAGCAGCGCGACGTCGCTCGCTTCCACGGTGGCGCCGCACCAGATGCGCAGGCCAGCCGGCGCATCGCGATAGTGTGCGAAGTCGAAGCCGGCGTTCTCCTTCTCGACCAGCGCCACCAGCTTCTTGGCGAACTCCGCCTGGGCATCGGCCGAAAGCGATGTGATCGCGGGATCGATGACCTTGAGGCACACCGAGGTGTTGGAGCGGATCGCGGGATCCTGCGCCAGGAAATCGATCCAGGGCGTGCGCGCCTTCCAGTCGGCCAGCACCTTGGTGTTGGCATCGGCGCGCGCAATCAGCGCCTTCAAACCGCCGATCGACTTGCCCCAAGTGAGCGCATCCAGATAGTCCTCGACGCACAGCATCGACGGCGTGTTGATGGTCTCGCCCTCGAAGATGCCGGCATTGAGCTTGCCGCCCTTGGTGAGGCGGAAGATCTTCGGCAGCGGCCAGGCCGGCTTGTAGGTCTCGAGACGCTCGACTGCGCGCGGCGACAGGATGAGCATGCCATGCGCGGCCTCGCCGCCGAGCGCCTTCTGCCAGGAGAAGGTAACGACGTCGAGCTTCGGCCAGTCAAGCGGCTGAGCGAATGCAGCGGAGGTCGCATCGCAGATGGTCAGGCCTTCACGCGTCGCGCTGATCCAGTCGGCGTTGGGAACGCGGACGCCCGAGGTGGTGCCGTTCCAGGTGAAGACGACGTCGCTGGCCGGATCGACCTTCGACAGATCCGGAATCTCGCCATAGCCGGCATGCAGCTTGGTGACATCCTTGAGCTTGAGCTCCTTGATGATGTCGCTGACCCAGCCTTCGCCGAACGATTCCCAGGCGATCGTGGTGACGGGCCGCGCACCGAGCAGCGACCACAGCGCCATCTCGACCGCACCCGTGTCGGACGCGGGCACGATGCCGATCTTGTAGTCGGCCGGCACTTCGAGAACGTCGCGCGTCAGCTCGATCGCCTGCTTGAGCTTGGCTTTGCCGACCTTCGCGCGATGCGAGCGGCCGAGGGGAGCGTCCTTGAGATTTTCGGAGGTCCATCCGGGACGCTTGGCGCAGGGGCCGGAGGAGAAATGCGGCACAACAGGCCGCTGCGAGGGCTTCGCTGCAGTCATCGTCTATCCTTCCAGATAGTAAGCCTCCCGTTGGGGGGAGGTGTCCCGCCCCGGTGATTACGGGAAGGGTCGTTCCGCGTCAAGGAACTTCGCGCGCTCGCGCCGGCGTTCACGCAGTCGTGCTGGCATGCAAGCGAATGCAATTCATTCCGGCGCGGCACCGACGGGCGACTGGCCAGCCGGAGGACGATGCAGGAAGGTCATCGAGGCGTAGGCGCCGATCCAGGAGCCGACCGCAGCGAACGCGACGTAGATCCAGTTCTCCGTGTAGCTGATCACGGCGAATGACGAGAGCATGTACCAGATCGAGCTCCAGGTCGCGGCCGATACGCGCCGCTTGGCGACGACCGCCGACGTGAACATCACGTAGACCGCGTCGGTCGCCGCCGTCGCCAGCACGACTCCGAAGGCCGTCAGTGGATTGATCGCCGACATCGTCCCTTCCTCTTCGTTGTGCTGCACCATGCGACGTCATTGTTTCGTCGAACGCATCCATGCACAATGACGCGATCTGCACGCGCCGAACAATAAGGATAGAAGAATGGAACGCGTCCGTCTCGGGAGGAGCTCGCTCGACATCACCCGTCTCGGCCTCGGCACGGCGCCGCTCGGCGGCCTGTTCGCGCCGGTCAGCGATGGCGATGCCGAAGCCACGATCGCCGCGGCGTGGTCGCGCGGCGTGCGCTTCTACGACACCGCGCCGCTGTACGGCTTCGGCCTCGCCGAGCAGCGGCTCGGCGCGTTCTTGCGCCGGCAGCCGCGCGACAGCTACGTGATTTCGACCAAGGTCGGCCGGCTGTTGCGGCCGGACGCGACGGCCTCGGGCGAAGACCCGCACTACAAGGGCACGCCGCCGCTGCGGCCACAATTCGACTACTCCCATGACGGCGTGATGCGTTCGGTCGAGGAGAGCATGGTCCGGCTCGGCCTGGATCGCATCGACATCCTGCTCGTGCACGATCCCGACGATCACTACGACGCGGCCGTGGCCGGCGCCTTTCGCGCGCTGCAGCGGCTGCGCGACGACGGCAGCATCAAGGCGATCGGCGCCGGCATGAACCAGTCCGAGATGCTGGCGCGCTTTGCCGAAGCCGTTCCGGTCGACTGCTTTCTCCTGGCGGGCCGTTACACGCTGCTCGACCAGGGTGCGCTGACGGCGCTGTTTCCGATCTGCGAGAGGCAGAACATCGCCATCATTCTCGGTGGCATCTACAACAGCGGCATCCTCGCCAACCCTCATGGGCCGGCGAAGTTCAACTACGAGGATGCCGATGCCGCCCTGGTGGCGCGGGCACGCCAGCTCGATGTGCTGTGCAGGCAGCACGGCATCGAGCTCAAGGCGGCCGCGATCCAGTTCTGCCTGGCCCATCCCGCGGTGACCGTCGGCCTGCAGGGCGCGCGCAATGCGCAGGAGGCGGCCGACAACATCGCGCTGGCGCACGCGCCGATCCCGCCCGCGTTCTGGCGCGACCTGCGCGCCAGCGACCTGGTCGACGCCCGCGCGCCGCTGCCGGGAGAGGCGCCATGAGCCGCCTCATCGATGCGCATCAGCACTTCTGGGATCCTGGTCGCGCCGACTATCCATGGATGGCCGGTGACGCGCTGGCGCCGATCCGCCGGCCGTTCGGTCCCGCCGATCTCGCCACGCTGCTGGCCGAGAACGGTCTCGACGCCAGCATCCTGGTGCAGACCCGGTCGTCGCTCGACGAGACCGAGGAATTCCTGCGCATTGCCCATGCGACGCCGTTCGTCGCCGGTGTCGTCGGCTGGGTCGAGCTGACCGATCCATCGGTGGGACCAACGATCGACCGGCTGCGCGGCCTGCCCGGCGGGGACAGGCTGGTCGGCATCCGCCACCAGGTCCATGACGAGGCCGACCCGGCATGGATCTTTCGCGGCGACGTCAGGCGCGGCCTCGACATCGTGTTCGCCCGCGATTTGACCTACGATCTGCTGATGCGCACGCGCGAGCTGCCGGCGGCGATTGCGACGGTGCGCGCTTTTCCGAGGGCGCGCTTCGTGCTGGACCACGCCGCCAAGCCGCCGATCGCCACCGGCTTCGATCAGGACTGGGCCGATCGCATCGCCGAGCTCGCGGCCTGCGGCAATGTCTGGTGCAAGGTGTCGGGGCTCGCCACGGAAGCCGTCTGGACCGACTGGGACGCGGAGCGGCTGCAGCCCTATGTGACACATGTGGCGCGCTGCTTCGGCGCCGACAGGCTGATGTTCGGCTCGGACTGGCCGGTCTGCCTGCTCGCCGGCAGCTACCGTGAAATCAAGCAGGCGCTCGAGCACTGCCTGACACAGCTCGGCTCGGACATCCGCGACAAGGCGTTCGGCCCGAACGCCGTCGCGGCCTACCGCCTGCCGCGCTGATCAGAACCGCATCACCATGCCGAAATGGCTCTTGGCGAAGCCGAGCCGCCCGTAGAAGCGTTGCGCGTCGGTGCGGCTTTGATGCGTCATCAGCTCGACCAGATTGCAGCGCTGCTTGCGCGCCTCGGCGATCGCCCATTGCAGCAGCTGCTCGCCGATGCCGCGGCTGCGGCGGTCGGTGGCGACCCGAACATCCTCGACCAGCGCGCGCGACGCACCTTGCGAGCTGAGCCCGGGCAGGATGCAGAGTTGCAGGCAGCCGACCACCCGGCCCGCCTCCTCGGCAACGATCAGGGTGATGTTCCCATCCCGCGCGATCGTCTCGAACGCGTCGTAGTAGGACTGCGGCAACGGCTGCTCGAGGCGCTCGCGCGCCCGGCCGAGATGATCGTCGGCGAGCATGGCGACAATGGCAGCGACGTCGTCGCGCTGCGCAGGACGGATGCTGATGGACATCGGCATACAGGACAGGCTTGCAATCAGCTCAGAACTTGTAGCCGAGGCCCGCGCGCACCGTATTGATGCTGGTGTCGACCGTCGAGGTGAAGCGGACGTATTCGTATTCGGCCCGCGCAAACAGGCCGCCGACCAGATTGACGTCGACGCCGAGACCGGCGCTGTAGCCGTAGATCAGGTGATTGTGCTGAAGGTTGTTGGCGCTGAGCGGCGCAAGCGGCGTGTAGGTGCCGAGAAAGGTCGTGCTGACCCGGTCCTGAACCGTCACGGACTGGCCGATATCTGCGTTGCCGAGTGCAAGGCCGAAAAATGCGTAGGGCAGGAAGCAGCCCATCGCATAGCCGGCACGACCGCGGATCGTCGCCATGTCGGTGATCGAGATCTGCGAGGACTGCGTCGACGTCACGGCGTGGAAGTTGCCGTCGGTCAGTGCGGCCGTGCTGACGAGCGTGCGGCTCGAAGAGGCCATGCCGCCGTATTTGCCGTGCAGATAGCTCGCCTCGACGCCGAGCACGACGTCGTCCCACTGACTGTTGTAGCCGACGAAGGCGCCGAAGCCCGATGCGCGCGAGGATTGCTTGCCGAGATTCGGGTTCCAGGACGAGACCTGCATCTGGCTCTCGATCAGCGTGTTGGCCAGCACCGCCGCCGTCATGTTCTTGGTCGAGCCGTTGAAATTCTCATCGGACGAGCCGTAGCCGCCCTGGACGCCCACATAGTAGCCGTCCCAGTTGACCCGCGAATTGTTCAGGCCCTCGGTCAGGCCGCCGCGCAGGATCGGAAGGTCGGACAAGTCCGCGGCCTGGGCCGCGGAGATCATGCCGCACACCGAAACCGCCACCACCAGGCTACGCATCGCAACGCTCCAATCAGCACTTGACTCTCTGTTCCGATCATCGCGCGTTAACCTTAATCATTCGTTGTCGCAGCGCTCTGCACGGAAATTCTTTCAGCGAAAACGCGCGCGCTTCGCCCGATCAGAAACGCGAAACGGCGCGGGACGCCCGCGCCGTTCGTTCGATTTGCAGTGAGGGCGAGCGCTCGATTCAGCCCTTGCGGATCAGCGCCGGCATCGGAGGCGGCGGCGGCTGGTCGAAATTCCAGCGCACGCCGAGCTTCAGGTCGTGCGAGGTGATGTCCTTGAACTTGAAGACGTTGCCGGTGGTGTTCCCGACATAGTCGGACAGGACGCCGGTCTGGCCTTGACCGAGATCGACGTAGCTGTAGGCCAGCTCCAGCACCAGGTTCGGATTGACGTTGTAGGCCAGACCAGCATGGGCCGCCCAGGCGAAATTCCATTTCGAGGAGGTCGGCGCCGTCGCGAAACTCGTGGTCGTGAACGGCAGGTTGTTGATGCCGGTGTCGGTGAAGTTCGAGACCGTCACCCGCGCGCCGCCGACGCCCGCGCCGATGAACGGCGTCACGCACCACCAGGTGCCGAGATCGACATAGGCGTTGGCGAGCACCAGCCATTCCGACTTGCTGCCGCTGTAATTGTCGATGCCGCTATAGGGCACGCCGCCCGCCGTCGCGTTGAAGCGGTCGGTAGCCTTGAAGTTCGAATTGCCGCGATACTGACCGGTGACGTCGGCGCGGAACCAGCTGTTGAAGCGATAGCCGACGCCGACGCCGTAGATGCCCGCTGTATCGAACGCCGAGGTCTGGTTGAAGGACGTCATCGGCGTGTAGGCGGATTCGCGCGAATAATGGACGTCCTTGACCTTCTGATTGCTGAAACCGATGTCGCCGCGCAGATACCAGCCACCGAAATCGGCCGCCGGCGGCGGCGCGTAGACCGGAGGCGGCATGATGGGCATGTCGGCCGCAAAGGCCAGAGTGGAAAACAGAGAGGCCGCTCCGGCGGCGATCAAAGACATAACGCTACGCATTGGCTTCGTCCCTTTGGCCGGTGAGGCAATCGAGAACCAGGCCCCACATCACAACTGACGGCCGTACAATCGCACCAAATGCTTAAGCGGCGCTTAACCCTAATAATTAAGGTTGATTTTCCATGAGCGAGTGGGAACCGTTAACGGCCGGACAACTCATCCTAACAGATCGTTAGCGGCTGCGCCAGGCGATGCAGGCAATGCGAACTAATTAGTCGACCGACCCGGCTCATGGCGAAGCCATGCCTTCCAAATACCGATCCGCCGTACGAAATGGTTGAACGACGCGATCAGAAGCATCCTGGCGACGTACTCGGACGCGAGAAGATCGTGAGCCAGCAAAAAGGCCTGCCATCTGACGATGACAGGCCACAATCGAAAATATGATCGCCGGTGATCAGGCGGCAGCAGCCGCCGCATTGCCCACCGCGGCCACGATCTCGTCGACGACCTCCTCGACCAGGTCGCGGTCGTCGCCCTCGCCCATCACGCGGATCACCGGCTCGGTGCCGGAGGAGCGCACGAGCAGTCGGCCATGGCCGTTGAGGCGCTTCTGTCCGGTATCGATCGCCGACTTCACCTCGTCCGCGTCGAGCGGCTTGCCGCTGCGATAGCGCACATTCTTGAGGATCTGCGGCAGCGGATCGAAGCGGTGGCAGACCTCGGACACCGGACGGCGCAGCCTCTGCACTGTCGCCAGCACCTGCAGCGCGGCGACGAAGCCGTCCCCCGTGGTCGCGTAGTCCGAGAGAATGATATGGCCCGACTGCTCGCCGCCGAGATTGTAGCCGTCGGCCAGCATGCGCTCGAGAACGTAGCGGTCGCCGACCGGCGTGCGCACCAGTTCGAGCCCCTGCCCCTGCAGGAAGCGCTCGAGACCGAGATTGGACATCACGGTCGCGACGATACCAGCGCGCGCCAGGCGGCCGTCCTCCTTCCAGCTCTGCGCGATGACCGCGAGCAGCTGGTCGCCATCGACGATGTGGCCGCGCTCATCGACCAGGATCACGCGATCCGCGTCGCCGTCGAGCGCGATGCCGATGTCGGCGCGCATCTCACGCACCTTGCGGCACAGCGCCTCCGGCGAGGTCGAACCGCATTCCTTGTTGATGTTGAAGCCGTCCGGATCGACCCCGATCGAGATCACGTCGGCGCCGAGCTCCCACAGCGCCTCGGGCACGACCTTGTAGGCCGCGCCGTTGGCGCAATCGACCACGACGCGCAGGCCGTCGAGCGAGAGGTCGCGCGGCAGGGTGCGCTTGGCGAATTCGATGTAGCGATCGTGCACGCCGTCGATGCGGCGGGCGCGGCCGAGGCTCGCGCTCTGCGCCAGCTTCTTGTCGAGCGATTCATCGAGCAGTTGCTCGATCTGCCTCTCGACATCGTCGGACAGCTTGAAACCCTGCGGCCCGAACAGCTTGATGCCGTTGTCCTCGAACAGATTGTGCGAAGCCGAGATCATGACGCCGAGATCGGCGCGCATCGACTTGGTGAGCATCGCGACCGCCGGCGTCGGCATCGGGCCGACCAGCAGCACGTCCATGCCGACCGAGGTGAAGCCGGCCACCATGGCGTATTCGATCATGTACCCGGAGAGGCGCGTATCCTTGCCGATCACCACGCGGTGGCGGTGCTCGCCGCGCTGGAACAGAAGACCTGCGGCCTGCCCCACCTTGAGCGCGAGTTCCGGCGTGATCAGGCCGTTGGCGCGGCCACGAATCCCATCGGTCCCGAAATAGTTACGGCTCATATGACCCCCAGCAACGGCTTCTGGATTTCGTTACCGGCGGGTGCGAATCACGGGAGCCGCCCTGCCGGTCAGCCCGCGGGTTATAGTCGCCTTAAGGCTAAGATGGCTTCAAAAAATATGATGAATCATTACCACGAAACCGCCATAGCCTCTGTAAGCCGTTGTTAAGGCTAATTTTTCATTCGACCTGACGGCTCCGGAGGGCTCGCCCGCCGGAGCCCGCCGCAGCCGGAATGTGCTCGCTCCGGCAGCCCCGACGTCGTGTTGCGTGACGCGCGCAGTTTGCCCTGCCTTGCCCAGACGCCGTTGCGGTTCCCAAGTTGGATTTGGCAGGCGCCGCAAAGATGCTAGATGACTGCCCCAGCCTTAAGAAACGAGACGCCGGTGGGGAGCCGAAGACCGCGATGAAACACGTCACCTGCATTGAAGACCTGCGCCTGCTGCACAAGCGCCGCGTGCCCAAAGCCTTCTTCGACTACGCCGATCGCGGCTCCTATGCCGAGGAGACGCTGCGCGCCAACCGCGACGATCTGCAGAAGATCAAATTCCGCCAGCGCATCCTGGTCGACGTGTCCAAGCGCGATCTGTCGACGACGATCCTCGGCGAGCCCGCGTCGATGCCGCTGATCCTGGCGCCGGTCGGCCTCCTGGGCATGCAGCACGGCGACGGCGAGATTCACGCCTGCCGCGCAGCGCAGGCCGCCGGCATCCCGTTCACGCAGAGCACGATGTCGATCTGCTCGATCGAGGACATCGCTGCTAGCGTCGAGAAGCCGTTCTGGTTCCAGCTCTACGTCATGAAGGACCGCGGCTTCATCAAGGCCCTGGTCGAGCGCGCGATCGCCGCGAAGTGCAGCGCACTATGCCTGACCGTCGACCTGCAGGTGATCGGCCAACGTCACCAGGACATCAAGAACGGCATGAGCGTGCCGCCGGAATGGACGCTGTCGAAGCTGTTCGATTTCGCGATCAGGCCGGCCTGGGTGCAGGGCGTGCTGCAGGGCAAGCGCCGGACGTTCGGCAACATCGCCGGCCACGTGAAGAACACCGAGGATCTCACCAAGCTCTCGGCCTGGACCGCGGCGCAGTTCGACACCTCGCTGAACTGGAAGGACGTCGACTGGATCCGCTCGATCTGGCCGGGCAAGCTGATCATCAAGGGCATCCACGACATCGAGGACGCCAAGCTCGCGGCCGCCACCGGCGCGCAGGCGCTGGTCGTCTCCAACCACGGCGGCCGCCAGCTCGACGGCGCGCCGTCCTCGATCCACGTGCTGCCCGGCATTGCGGAAGCAGTCGGCGACAAGATCGAGATCATGTTCGATGGCGGCATCCGCTCCGGCCAGGACGTGATGCGCGCGCTCGCGCTCGGTGCCAAGTCCTGCATGCTCGGCCGTGCCTATGCCTACGGCCTCGGTGCCGGCGGCCAGGCCGGCGTCGCCAAGGCCATCGACATCATCCGCAACGAGCTCTTGACGACGATGGGCCTGTGCGGCGTTAACACGGTGGCCGAGATCGACCGCAAGGTGCTGGCGGATTAGGCGGAGTTGGGTCGAGGGTCTAAGGGGAGAGGGAGCGCACCGTGCTCGCGGCGCCGCTCACATCGGCGGCGTCAGCCCATCGCGGCCGACGCTGACGCGGCTGGTCTCGAGCGAACCGTCAGGCAACGGCTTGACGATCGCGATCACCTTGGCGCCGGCTTTCAGCTCGGACTTGTCGCCGGGCACGAAGGTCACGATCGGCGTGTCCGGCGCGATGTCGACGCGCTTCTCGCCGCCCTTGTACTTGACCAGCAACGTATGGCCGTCGGTCGAGACCGAGCTTTCGGATACGGTGGCGTTGGTCATGCTCGAGTTCGGCTTCAGGTCCCACGACCGCGAGCCTTCGCCCGTGCCGCGCATGTCCTCGGGAAAAATGTGGATCTCGACCGCCTTCGGCGCGCCGTCCGGACCGGGCACCGTGGTGGCGCCGATGAACGAGCCCAGCTTGATGTCGGAAAGCTGCGCCTTGACGACACCCGAGACGCGCAGATCACCGGCCATGCGGAGCTTGAAGATCTCGCCGCTGCGGGCTTTCACCGTCATGGTATCGGCGTCGACGCTTTCGATGGCGCCGCGCACGCGCGTCGGCACTGGCGCCTGCTGCGCGATGGCGGTCAGCGACGCCGCCGCAACCATTGCGAGCGCGGCGACCGGACGGATCAGAACGAGACGGGCAGACATGCTGAAAACTCCGAGGGCTCGAGAGACGCGTTCCGCGCTCGTATCGGAGACGCGGGCATCTGACGAGTGAAACGCCGGAGAGGGCCGCTCATTCCACACTCAAGCCCTTGTGAGATCAGCCTCGACCAACGCGCGCAGTTCGGGCGTGACCTGGGGGCGGCGGTGGAACCACAATTCGAAGCCGCGCACCGCCTGGTGCAGCAGCATGCCGAGCCCATCGGCGGTGCGCAGGCCCCGCGATCGCGCGGCGCCGAGCAATCGCGTCTCCAGTGGCACGTAGACGAGGTCGGCGACCACGGCGTGCGGCGACAGCAGATCGACGTCGAGCTCGAGCGGCGGCTGGCCGTGCATGCCGAGCGAGGTGGTGTTCACGAACAGGCCCGCGCGCGGCAGCAGCGCGCCGACGCGATCCCAGCCTTCGGCAACGACCCGGTCGCCGAACTGATCGGCCAGCGCCTGCGCGCGCGCAGCGGTGCGGTTGACCACATGGACGCGGCCGATGCCGCGCTCGAGCAGACCGAACACGACGGCCCGCGCCGAGCCGCCGGAGCCGAGCACCAGCGCCTCGTCGGTGCGGTCCCAGCCCGGGGCGGCGGCATCCAGGTTGCCGATGAAGCCTTCGACGTCGGTGTTGGTGGCCCGCAGGATGCGGTCCTCGTACCACAACGTATTCGCGGCGCCGACGGCACGGGCGCGCGCGTCCGGCTCGGTCAGCTCCAGCACGCGCTCCTTGTGCGGAATGGTGACATTGGCGCCGACGAAGCCGCGGCGGTCGAGATGCGTGACGAAATCCGCAAGCTCTTCCGGCGGCACCGCCTCGATGGTGTAGCCGCCGGCAATGCCGAGCTCGTGCAGCCAATGATGATGGATCAGGGGCGAGCGCGAATGCGCGGCAGGCCAGCCGATCAGGCACGCGGCGCGGGGTTTGGCGGCGACGGTCATGGCCGTGACATCGGACAAGCTCCGGCCGGAGTCAATGCTGCGGGCAGTCGAACCGGCCGCGACGACGAAGCCGGCCGTCGGTGCGCCTCGGTGGAGACCGGCGCGCGAGGCCGGACTCAGCTCGCCGCCAGCCCGTCGGAGATGTCCTCCTGCGGCGTCTCCTTGCCCTTGATGTCGGCGACCGCGCGCTCGATGGTCTCGCGGAAGCGCACCAGCGGCGGCCGCACGCCGTGGGTCAGCAGCGCCCGGCGCACGGTCGGTGATGCGCCGGTGATGAACAGGCGGATGCCCTGGCGCCTGGCCTTGGCGGCGACGCGGCTCATGGCGTTGGCGGCTGTCGAATCCAGGAACGGCACCGCTGCGAAGTCGACCACGAAGGCCTTGCGGCGGTCGGCGATCGAGTCGAGCACGGTGCCGACGGTCGAGGCGGCGCCGAAGAAGAACGCGCCGGTGATGCGATAGACCAGCACGTCCTTGTCGGCGCTGAGCTTCGGATTGTACGGCACCCGCGCCTCATCCTCGAAGTCGGCGCGGTCCTTTGCGGCCAGAGGCGACCCGCTCTCGACGCCGGTCATCTGCGCCATGCGGTTGATGAACAGCACGGCGCCGAGCGCGAAGCCGACCAGGATGCCCTCGGTGAGATCGCGGAAGATCGTCAGCCCGAAGGTTGCGAGCAGCACCGTGGCATCGCCCCAGGACGATCGGATCAGGGTGGCGAACTCGTGCTTCTCGGCCATGTTCCAGGCGACAACGACGAGCACCGCGGCCAGCGCCGACAGCGGGATGTAGCTCGCCAGCGGCGCCGCGATCAGCATGAACACCAAAAGAAACAGCGAATGCAGCATGCCCGACACCGGCCCGCGCGCGCCGGCGCGGACGTTGGTCGCGGTGCGCGCGATGGTTCCGGTGACGCAGATGCCGCCGAACAAGGCCGAGCCGATATTGGCAAAGCCCTGCGCCACCAGCTCGCAGTTGGAGCGATGGCGGCGGCCGGTCATGCCGTCGGCGACCACGGCCGAGAGCAGCGACTCGATCGCCCCGAGCAGCGTGAAGGCAATCGCATCGGGAAACACCGCCTGGATCTTGGCAAGCGAAAACGCCGGCAGCGCCGGTGCCGGCAGCTCGCGCGGGATGCCGCCGAAGCGGGTGCCGATGGTCTCGACGGGAAGCTGCAGCGCGTAGGTGATGATGGCGGCGACCACGACCGCGATCAGGATGCCGGGCCAGGTCGGCCGCAGATGCTTGAGGCCGACGATGATCGCGATCGACAGCGCGGCCGTCGCGACCGCAGGCATGGTCGCGGTCGGCGCGCCATGCGCGAGCGCCGCGAGCTTCGGGATCAGCTCGCCCGGCTCCTTGCCCGCAAGCGTGATACCGAACAGATCCTTCAGCTGGCTGGCAAAGATGATGACGGCGATGCCCGCGGTGAAGCCGACCGTGACCGGATAGGGAATGAACTTGATGTAGGTGCCGAGCCGCAGATATCCGGCGATCACCAGCATCACGCCGGACATCATCGCCGCGATCAGCAGGCCATCGACACCCTGGCGATCGACCGTCGCAGCGACCAGCACGATGAAGGCCCCCGCGGGACCGCCGATCTGAAAGCGGCTGCCGCCGAGCAGCGAAACCAGGAAGCCGCCGACCACCGCGGTGTAGAGGCCGCGCCCCGGCGAGACACCGGAGGCGATCGCGATCGCCATCGACAGCGGCAGCGCCACGATCGCCACCGTCAGGCCCGCCAGCGCGTCGGCGCGAAAGTCGCTGAGGCCGTAGCCCTCGCGCAAGACCGTCAGGAGCTTGGGGGAATAAAGCTCGGCGAAGGTCGGCTCATGATGTCCGACCCGCCCATGCGAACGGTGTTCGTTTGCGATGCTCATGCCGACCACGCTCCCGTCGCCTCATCGGACCGCGGCGCAGCCGACGATGCGTCCCACACGAAGCGCTCAGGAGCCCCGTGGCGCGCGATGAGCCTAGCTCGCGTCATCGCGCACAATGTCAGTTTGACGGCCCATGCGGCGGGGCGGCCCCGGGTCCTTCAGGCGAACACCACGCCCGCCATTCTCACTGCGGGAATGCTCACCGATCAGATCCACGCCCGCACGATTGAGCGCATCGACGACCTTGGTCAGCGAGTCCACCACGCCGCGGACGTTGCCCGTGGAGGCTTCCATCCGCTGGATCGTCGGCAGCGACACGCCGGCCAGCTCGGCCAAGGTTCTCTGATCTATCCCGAGCAGCGCTCGCGCTGCCCGCATCTGGAACGACGTGATCACGATGGCCTCACGTGGCAGACACCATAAATGATGTCTGAGACAAAGACAATGATGTAAAATACATCACAAACTGATCTCAGAATCAAGCTGGAACCCGGCCCTCGCCGTCCGTTCCCCGCGCGGGCGAGCGACGGCCATGACGCGATCCGGCCCGCCATCCCGAGAGAGGATGACGGGCCGGTGCTGTTCGGCGCGACGCGTTCGGCTCAGGCGGCGTCGCGGTGGGAAGCGATGATGTGGTCGGCGGCGCGGCCGGTCACCTCGGCCATGTGGTCGAACTGGCGGGTGAAGCTGCCGGCACCGGCGGTCGCCGAGCGCAGTTCGACGATCAGCTCGCCGATCTCCGCCTCCGGCATCATCGCGCGGACGCAGTCCCAGCCCGGCCAGCCGTCACGGGTGTCGAAGGACAGGATCTGGCCGCGCCGCGCCGACAGGATCGCGTTGATCTTGGCGGTCGCTTCCGTCGGGCAGACGATCTCGACGGTGTGGATCGGCTCCAGCAGCACCGGCGCGCATTGCGGCAGGCCTTCGCCGACGCCGGCCCGCGCCGCGGTGCGGAACGCGAGGTCGGACGAATCAACGCTGTGATAGGAGCCGTCGGTGAGCGTCACCTCGACGTCGATCACCGGAAAGCCCAGGGGGCCGCGGGCCATTGCGTCGACGACGCCCTCCTCCACCGCCGGGATGTAGTTGCGCGGCACCGCGCCGCCGACCACCTTCTCGGCGAAGCGGAAGCCTTCGCCGCGCGGCAGCGGCTTGATGTCGAGCACGACGTCGCCGAACTGGCCGTGCCCGCCGGACTGCTTCTTGTGGCGGCCGCGCTGCGTGATCGGCTTGCGGATGGTCTCCTGATAGCCGATCGCAGGCTGGTGCGATTTGACGTTGACGCCGAAACGGTCGCGCAGCCGCTCCAGCGCGACGCGCAGATGCATCTCGCCCTGCCCCCACAGCACGGTGTCGTGGGTGCGCGGGTTCTGCACCATGGTCAGCGACGGATCCTCCTCGTGCAGCCGCTGCAAGGCCTGGCCGAGCTTGACGTCGTCCTTGCGGTCCACGGCGGCGATCGAGAGCGCCAGCACCGGCGGGCACGCCTCCACCTTTGCCAGCGGCGGTGGCGCCGTCTTGCCGGTCGCAACCGTATCGCCGGTCTTGACCGCATCGAGCTTGCCGAGCGCCACCGTGTCCCCGGCCTCGGCCCCCGCGCGCTTGCTGTCATAGGCGCCGGTCGCAGCCAGGATGCCGGATACGCGCGCCGCCTCGCCCGAGGCGGCATGCAGCGTCGCGCCGTCGTCGAGATGGCCGGACAGCACCCGCGTCAATGACAGCTTGCCGCCATGCTGCAAATGCAGCGTCTTGAAGACATAGCCGAGCGGCTCCTTGGTGTCCTTCACACCGAGCCGCCGCGCGGTCTCGGCGATTCCGGGCGCCTCGTGGCGCAGCGCCTTCATCAGCCGCAGCACGCCGTTCTCGCGCAGCGCCGAGCCCAGCAGCACCGGGCAGATCAGTCCCTCGCGCAATTCGCGCGCGAGATCATCGAACACGGCGTCGCGCGGCGGCGGGATGTCCTCCAGCAGCTGCTCCATCAGCGAATCGTCGTGATCGGCGAGCTTCTCCAGCATCGAGAAGCGCGCCTCCTTCTCACGGTCGAGATCGCCGCCTTCGAGCGCGATCACCTCGCTGGCCTTGTGCTCGCGATAGATGAAGGCGCGCTCCAATGCGAGGTCGACGAAGCCCTCGATCAGCTCGCCGTTCCAGATCGGGATCTGGCGCAGCACCAGCGGCACGCGCGAGGCCGGCTGCAAGGTCGCGAGCGTCTCCCTGATGCGTGCATTGGCGCGGTCGATCTTGTTGAGGAACAGGAAACGCGGGATGCGCAGCTGCTCGAGCTCGCGCAGGATGATCTGCAATTGCGGCAGCTTCTTCTCATCGGCCTCGCAGACCACGATCGCCGCATCGACCGCCGGCAGCGCGGCGCGCATGTCGTGGATGAACTCGATCGAGCCGGGACAGTCGAGGAAGGTGTAGCTGTCGCCCATGAAGGTCGTGGTCGCCGCCGTCATGGCGACGCTCATCTTGTGCTGGCGCGCCTCCGGGCTGGCATCGCCGACGGATGTGCCGGCATCGACGCTGCCCGCGCGCGCGATCGCGCCGGTCCGCGCCAAGATCGCCTCCAAGAGAGTGGTTTTACCGCTTTGGAAAGGGCCCACCAGCGCGATGCACCGTGGACCTCGGGGACTTCTCAGGTCTTGTCCCATTCGCCGCCTCCTCGTTGTGGAGCTCGGCCCTTGATTGGGTCGGCAAAGCCGAATGCTCTGCCTCGGCTGCCGCTTTGGCAAGCAGGCGGCCTGCGAAAAACGTTGCTGCAGTGCGGGGGATCCCACCGTCTTCCCGCACGATGGCGGGAAGAGCGCTGTTCACGGCAAAGGGAAGATCACCGACCCGGGCGCAATTCGAGGCTTTGCAGCCCCGCCGCGACGCTGATGCCGACCTGGCCCTGGACGCTGAGCGGCTGCAGCGCGATCGAGTTGGCGGAGCCGCCGACCAGCACGTTGCCGCCGACACCGACGCCGACCGCGGCCGAACCCTGCGCACCGGCATAATCGCCGGAGAGATCGCCCGGCCCGAGCCGCGCGACCGGCGCATAGACCACCCAGGCCAGCAGCGATTCCTGGGTGATGCCGAGATCGAGGCCGACCTTGCGGATGGTCGCGACGTAACGATCCTCCGGCAGCCCGTCGGCGCGCAGCACGCAGCCGAGATGGGTGACCGAGCCGACGATGAAGCCGACGCTGGCGCCGCCGCGGCATTCGAGGACGCCGACCCGCACGCGATCTTGCGCCTGGGCAGCGCCGCCGATGCAGAGGACGGCCGCAGCGGTGAGCCCGGCGAGGATGGTCGAGCGCATGAATAAAACTCCGGCTGAAATGAACATGTGATGCGGCGCTCGGTGATCGGGACTGATGATCACGAGCCATCACATCTATGCCACAAGGCTTACAGCCGCACCAGAAGCGGCGCGCCGTTCATCTGGCTGAACGAAGCACGCTCTCGCACAGCGCGGCTGCGAGGCATTGTCGCCGTGCTCAGCGGTAGTAGCGCGAGAAGTAGGACGAGGGCTGGCTCGGGCTCGGATGGATCGGCAGCAGCGGCACCAGCTCGACCTCGGTGATTCCCGCGGCGAGGTTCATGCCGGTCTGCCCCTGCAGGCTGATCGGCTGCAGCTGGGTGGCGCGATCGGTCTCGCGCACCAGGAAGCTGCCGCCGAAGCCGACCAGCGCGGCGGCGTTGGCCGACAATCCGCCATAGCGCCCGCGCAGCTCGCTGCGGCCGAAATCGTTGACCGGCGCGTACACCGCCCACGCCATCCGGGTCTGATCCGTCAGTCCGAGATCGAGACCGTAGCGGCGGACCTTGGCGACATAACGCTCCGGCGCGCGGCCCTGGCTGCGGAAGACGCAGCGCAGACGGGCCTGTGACATCACGAGCTTGCCGGCCGTCCGGCGGCCCTCGCACTCCAGAACCCCCGCACGCATCGGGCGGCCCTGATGGGCCTGCGCGAGCGGCACGAGCATCACCATCGCCACGATCGACAGCACAAGCAGCCGCATCGAACTCCAACCTTACGCCACGCAACTTGATCCCGGACAAAAGAAAGGCGCCATGTTCAAAACATGGCGCCTTTCTGTGCGGAAATTGACCTTTAGAGATTCAAAGGTCGCTGTTGCCCGATTACCTCAAATTGCCGCAGAAGCGCTGGATGCGCTTGCAGGCGTCCTCGAGGTCGGAGGTCTTGGTCGCGTAGGAGATGCGGAATGCCGGGCCGAGGCCGAATGCCGAGCCGTGCACCACCGCGACGCCCTCGGTCTCCAGCAGCTCGGTGACGAAGGCCTCGTCATTGTCGATCACCTTGCCCGACGGCGCGGTCTTGCCGATCGTGCCGGCGCAGGACGGATAGACGTAGAACGCGCCCTCGGGGCGCGGGCATTCGATGCCGCTGGCCTGGTTCAGCATCGACACCACGAGGTCGCGGCGCTCCTTGAACACCTTGTTGTTGGCCGGGATGAAGTCCTGCGGACCATTCAAGGCTTCGACGGCAGCCCATTGCGCGATCGAGCACGGGTTGGAGGTCGACTGCGACTGGATCGTCGCCATCGCCTTGATCAGGTGCGCCGGGCCGCCGGCATAGCCGATGCGCCAGCCGGTCATGCAATAGGCCTTGGAGACGCCGTTCACGGTCAGCGTGCGGTCGTACAGCGACGGCTCGACCTGTGCCGGCGTGGTGAACACGAAGTCGTCATAGACCAGATGCTCATACATGTCGTCGGTCATGATCCAGACATGCGGATGCTTGACCAGCACCTCGGTGAGCGCCTTCAGCTCGGCCTTGGTGTAGGCCGCGCCCGTCGGGTTCGACGGCGAGCACAGGATCAGCCATTTGGTCTTCGGCGTGATCGCCTTCTCCAGCGCCTCCGGCTGCAGCTTGAAGCCATGCGCGGCTGTGCAGACCACTGGCACCGGCTCGCCGCCGGCGAGCGCCACCATCTCGGGATAGCTGACCCAGTACGGCGCCGGGATGATCACCTGGTCGCCGGGATTGATGGTCGCCATCAGCGCATTGTACAGCACCTGCTTGCCGCCGACGCCGACGATCACCTGGTTCGGCTTGTAGGTCAGGCCGTTCTCGCGCTGGAACTTGCCGATGATGGCTTCCTTCAGCTCGGGGATGCCGTCGACCGCGGTATACTTGGTTTTGCCGTCCTGGATCGCCTTGATCGCGGCCTGCTTGATGTTGTCGGGCGTGTCGAAATCCGGCTCGCCGGCGCCCAGCCCGATGACGTTGCGCCCCGCCGCTTTGAGGACGCGCGCTTTGTCCGTGACCGCGATGGTCGCGGACGGCTTCACACGGTCGAGCGCAGCGGCGAGAAAGGACATCATCAGCTCCTATGCAGGCGTCGTGGATCACCCTTTTCGGGCCACGACCAGTCATGTCAGGGAAACGCTTGCTTTTAAGGCCC
Source organism: Bradyrhizobium sp. HKCCYLRH2047 (assembly GCF_051168175.1). Lineage (NCBI taxonomy): Bacteria > Pseudomonadati > Pseudomonadota > Alphaproteobacteria > Hyphomicrobiales > Nitrobacteraceae > Bradyrhizobium > Bradyrhizobium sp. HKCCYLRH2047. The sequence goes on along the minus strand of NZ_JBNPUM010000011.1, from coordinate 20,163 downwards.
CGGGCGCTGCATCGCAAGAAGCTTGGGCACATGGCTCCCAAGACTTTAGGGAACGTTAAAGCGGCCCCGCTAGCGTGGCCCCCACGATTGTCCAGAGTTTCAGGCCGAAATGACCAATATCGGGTACGCCCTGCGATCCGGCGACTGGCTGACGGCCACGCGGATCAAGTCCTACAGCTGGATCCTGCTCGCGGTCACGATCGTGGCCATCGCCGGCTGGATCGCGCTGTCCGATGGCCTGATCGACCGCAACGGCAAGCCGATCGGTACCGACTTCTCCAACGTCTATGCGGCAGGCGTGCTGACCCTTCAGGGCAAGGCGGCCGACGCCTATGATCCGCCGCTGCAGCATGCGATGGAAAAGGCCGTGTTCGACGGCCGCGACGTGCCGTTCTTCGGCTGGCACTACCCGCCCTTCTTCTTCGCGATCGCCGCCATCACCGCCCTGCTGCCCTATGCCGGCGGGCTCGCGCTCTGGGTCGTGTCGAGCCTGCTCGCGTACCTCGCGGTCATGCGCGCGATCCTGCCGCGTTCCGAGACCCTGCTGGTCGCGACCGCGTTTCCCGCCGTGTTCGTCAACATCGGTCACGGCCAGAACGCGTTCTTCACCGCGGCGCTGCTCGGCGGCGCGCTGTTGCTGATGGAGCGCAGCCGGCCGTGGACGGCCGGCATCCTGATCGGCCTGCTCGCCTACAAGCCGCAATTCGGCGTGCTCATTCCCGTGGCGCTGCTCGCAGGCGCTCGCTGGCCGACGATTGCTGCGGCAACCGCCACGGTGGCCGCGCTGGTCGCGATCAGCTTCGCCGCGCTCGGCAACGACGTCTGGCACGCCTTCTTCCAGTCGATGACCTTCACACAGAGCGTCGTGCTCGAGCAAGGCGGCACCGGCTGGGAGAAGATCCAGTCGGTGTTCTCGGCCGCGCGTCATTGGGGCGCCGATATCAGATCCGCCTATGCGCTGCAGAGCCTGCTGGCGCTGTCGCTCGCGGCCGGACTTGCCTGGCTGTGGCGGAGCGAGGCGGCGTTCGATCTCAAGGCGTCGGCACTGGCGAGCGCGAGCCTGCTGGCGACGCCCTATGTGCTCGACTACGACCTCGTCGTCGTTGCGGTCGCGATCATCTTCTTCGTCCGGCACGGCCTCGCGAACGGCTTTCGCGACTACGAGCTCAGCGTGCTCGCGGCCGCCTGGATCGTGCCGCTGCTCTCGCGCAGCGTCGCCGGGCTGACGACGATACCGCTGGGCCTCATCGTTCTGATGACCCTGTTCGCGCTGACCTTGCGCCGCGCACTCACCGATCGCGCGGTCGAGATCGGTGGACAGGCGCGCATCGCGCAGGCGTGATCTCGATTGTTTGAATCTATTGGAAAGTTGTTATTCGAGAGTGCAGTGCAGTAGCGCATTTCGACTTTTTCCATCCGCCGGCTCTTGCAGCCTGCGCTCATCGGCATCATTGTCTGGCCGCATTGCGGGACGATCTGGCGTCCGGATGCGCGATGCGTCCAACCCTTGATTCCTCGAACTCGAAACCGGCCGGATGTACAAGCTCTATTCGATGCAGCGGTCAGGCAACAGCTACAAGGTCCGCCTTGCGCTCGCGCTTCTGAACGCGCCCTATCAGGCGATCGAGATCGACATCCTGCGCGGCGAGAGCCGCACGCCGGATTTTCTCGCCAAGAATCCCAGCGGCCAGGTGCCGCTGCTGGAGGTCGGCGAGGACCGCTTCATCGCCGAATCGAACGCGATCCTCTGGTATGTCGCCGGCGGCACGCCGCTGGTGCCGGAGCAGCGCATCGAGCGCGCCGAAGCGCTGCAGTGGATGTTCTTCGAACAGCATGCGCTCGAGCCGAACATCGGCGCCGCCTATTTCTGGCTGCTGCTGGTCAAGGGCGGGCGCGACCTGCAGACCCATGCGCTGGAGGACTGGATGGAGCGTGGCTATGCCGCGCTCCAGGTGATGGAGAATCACCTCAAGAGCAACGACTACTTCGCCGCGAAACAGCTGACGGTCGCCGACATCGCGCTCTACGGCTACACCCACGTCGCCGATCGCTGCGACTTCGATCTGTCGACCTTCCCGAAGATTCGCAGCTGGCTGCGCCGCGTCGAGCAGACGCCCGGCTTCGTCGCGATGGACTGGCAGCCGGCGCTGATCGATTCGGCAGGCATTGCTGCCGACTACGGCTGACACGTTCACCGTAAGACTACCGACTATCCGTAGAACAGCGGGGAAAATACACGCGATGGCGGGAACGATCACCGCCGACGCCATGTTTCTGCCCTTTTTTCTGATTTGCCGCCGCAATCCTGCCCAGCGCGACCTTAGAATTTACCTCTGCGAGTGATTCGCTCGCGGATGTATGGGTAAGGGATTTCGACTTCATGTCCGGGTGGCGTCTTGCTTCCGTTCCGAAGTTCAGTTGGGTTCGCGGCCAGGCATGGCCGCTAGCGCCGGACCTCCGCCGAGAGCTCCCGGCGCCCGTCAGCGGCTTTCACGACGACGCGACGCTCACCCTGTCGCCGAGCCTGACCACCGCCGTGGTCGCGACGATCGCGGCCAGCACGCTCTCGTTGGGTGTCAGCGTCACCATCGCGGTGGTGTCGATCCGCGCCGTCTTGTCGATGCCCGCTTAACAGGAAGCCATTTTGACAACCCTTCGCGGTTTTCGCGACAACAGGCGATGATTGTCTCGCGCACAAGATGGCGATGAAATCGACGGTCGTAATCGTTGCCGTGACCCTGGCACTCGCGATCCTGCTGGCGGCGTCACTGCTGATCCTGATCGAGCGGCGGGGCGAGCTTTCGTTCTCGCCGCTGACCGAGGAGGATCGGTCTGTCTATGTCGAGCTGGTGCGGCCGCCCGCCGCCGAACCGGTGCCGCCGCTGACCGTCTCGGATTGATCGCGAGCGCGGCTGCGCGTATCGAAGGTCCGTCGAGATTCAAACGGACGGCGAAGCCTTCATGCACGAAGCCCTCACTGTGCGCGCCATCGCGCGCGACGATCATGATCGCTGGTTGCCGCTCTGGGACGGCTACAACGCCTTCTACGGCCGTTCGGGGCCGACGGCGCTGCCGAGCGAGGTGACCGCCGTGACATGGTCGCGCTTCTTCGATGCCGACGAGCCGGTGCATGCCCTGGTCGCCGAGTGTGGCGGCGAGCTGATCGGCCTGGCGCACTACCTGTTTCATCGCGCCACCACCACGATCGGGCCGCTCTGCTATCTCAACGACCTGTTCACGAGCGAGGCCGCCCGCGGCAAGGGCGTCGGCCGGGCGCTGATCGAGGCGGTCTACCGCGAAGCGCGACAGGCCGGTGCGCCGCGGGTCTATTGGCAGACGCATGAGACCAACACCACGGCACAGGCGCTCTACGACAAGGTCGCCGAGCGCTCGGGCTTCATCGTCTACCGCAAGGCGCTGTGAGCGGACGGTGTCACGCCGCCGTCACGGGGCAGGCCTACGCTCCATCGAGCGCCTGATCATCCCCCGTCACCGGTCACGCGTTTCAGCGGTCCCCGTCAGTCGCCGTCTCTGACCGGGGCCGCATTTTTTTGGCGTGGCCACCTCTGAGAGCGGAAAGCGAGATGCTGCCGTGCGATCGGTGGGCTCCCTCTCCCCGTTCTTCACGGGGAGAGGGCTGGGGTGAGGGGCAGCGGATCGGGCGGTGCAGCCTTGCCAGAGCGCCCACTACTCACGCGTCAGCTCATCTTGAATCAGCGTCAGAACGCCTTCGATATTTCCTAGGACATCGTTGTTCCAAAAGCGAAGAACCCGATAGCCTTCCTCCGCTAAACGGCGATCGCGAACAACATCCTGCTTAGACTCGCTGTGTTGTCCCCCGTCAATTTCAACGATGAGGCGCCTCTCTCGACAAACGAAGTCGCAGATATATTCTGCGACCGGGAGCTGCCGAACAAACTTGTGACCATCCAGCCGACGGCTGCGTATCTTATCCCACAGCGTGTTCTCCGCGTTCGTCTGGGCAGTGCGGAGCCGCCGAGCAAGACCGACGGATTTCAGATCTGGTCCTCGCATGTGCCGTACCTCATCGCAGGTCTTCATCGTGCTGAAGCCGTTGAGACTGCAATACAGCACGAGCTGACGAGACCGGGCGAGCGCGACGACCACCACCCGTGCCGCTGCCCCTCACCCCAACCCTCTCCCCGTGAAGAACGGGGAGAGGGAGCATACCGGCTACGCAGCGGCAGCTCGAATCCAAATCCCGAGCAACGTCCTACTTCTTCCCACCCACCGTCTGCCTCACCTCGAAGCCCTCGAACTGCGGCGGGCCGAGATAGAGCGGCTTGTTGTCGCCGGCGCCCTTGTGGGCCATGCGGAAGGCTTCGGACTTGGTCCAGTCCTCGAACGCCCCCTTCGACGCCCAGATGGTGTGCGAGGCGTAGAGCGTATGGTCCTCGGCTTCCGGTCCCTTCAACAAGTGAAACTCGACGAAGCCCGGCACCTTGTCGAGATGGCTGTCGCGCGACAGCCAGACCTGCTCGAAGGCGGCCTCCGAACCCTTGGCAACGCGAAAACGATTCATGGCGATGAACATGCTGATCTCCTGAGGATGAATGCCGCAGGCCAGGGAGTAGCAGACTTCGCGATGCAATGCGCCTGCGGCAATCGCCGCTGATGCCGCGACGTTGAACGCTACGGGACCCGATCAGGACAGGGCGCAAGCGATCCCTACGCCACGAGCCCCTTGATCGGCTTCACGGCCGCGCTGTCCGGAAACACCGCGCCGCCGAGGGCGTGCTCACCGATGCCGAGATGATCGGCGAGCACGCCCTTGAGCACCGCGCGCAGATCCGTGGTCGGCGCAAGATCGCGTCCCTGGTAGAGGCTGGCCATCTTCAGCGTCGGCCAGTCGGCGATCACCCGCCCGCCCTTCACCGCACCGCCGGCGAGCAGGGCGACGGTGCCGGTGCCATGATCGGTGCCTTGCGTGCCGTTGATCTTCGCCGTGCGCCCGAACTCGGTTGCGACCATCACGACCGTATCGCGCCAGCGCGGGCCGAGCCCGCTCTCGAACTCGGCGAGCGCACCATCGAGACCCGACAGGAGTTGCGCCAGCCGGCCGACCGCGCCGCCTTCATTGGCATGGGTGTCCCAGCCGTCGAACGCCAGCGCAGCGATGCGCGGACCATCATCCGCCGCGATCAGCTTCGCCGCGCCGCGCGCGACCTGGCGCATCGCCGCGATCTGGTTGCCGCCCGGCTTCGGCTTCATGTCGTCGCCGAACGCGACCTTGTCGAGCTTGAGCCCCTGCGACAGCGCAGCCGCCAATGCGGGATCGCGATGCGCATAGAGGTCCACCAGCCGCGTCGCGGTGTCGTCATCGGCCTGCGGCAAGGTCACCGGCGCCCAGCCGACGGTGGGCGCTGCGCCGCGCAGCACCAGCGGTGCCGTCGGACCGACCGCGAGCGCGCCCGTGACGCGGGGGCCGCGTGGCAGAGCCTCGACTGCGCGGTTCAGCCAGCCCGATTGCACGCGGCCAGGACCGGCAAAGCCGCTTTCGAGCACGTCCTGGCCATCGAAATGCGAGCGCTCGCGATACGGTGTCGCGACCGCGTGAACCACCGCCGCCTGCTTGTCGCGATACATGCGTGCGAATTCCGGCATCGCCGGATGCAGCGCAAAGAACGAGTCGAGCGGCAGCGCCGGATTCGGTCCCGCCGTCGTCAGCGCAATCGCGCCATGCAGCCCGGCGTAGTCGGGATCGCCGACCGGCGCCACGGTGGCGAGCCCATCGAGCGCGCCGCGCAGGATCACGACGATCAGCCGTGGATCACGCCGATCGGCGGCCCGCGCGAATTTCGGCAGATAGCCCCAGGCGGCAAAGGACGCGCCTGCCAGCAGCAGGTGGCGACGCGAGGTCAACAGCGAGGTCGCGATCCGGTCCATCGTCATCTCCTCTGGAATTCCGGCGACATCAGCAGCAGCGCCAGCGCCTGCTGGCGCGATTCCGCACGCTCGATCGTGCGCCGCGTCTCCGTCGAAGTCGCGTCTCCCGCGGCGAGATCGAGCAGATCACGGGGATCGAGATTGTTGCCGAGACGCGCGGCGAGTTGCGCGGAGATGTCCAGCCGCAGCTTCATGCCCTCGGGGGCGGCCCACATCGCGGTGGTATCCGCCGAATCCGTTCGGCCCTGCGGGCGCCCACAGCGGCTGTCCCAGCATGTTCAGGGAATTGAGATAGAAGCCGGGATCCTCGGGCACGCGCGCCAGCAGCCGGCCGCCCGCGACCAGGAACTCATAAGGCGAGCGGATCTTGGTCAGCGGTGCCGACCAGGCTTCATCGGCATCGACGAGCGCCAGCGTCACCGCTCTCAGATCGCCGTCGCTCTTCTTGAATACGGCCTCGAGCCGCGCGACCAGCGCAGGCGGCGGATCATCGGCGACGAAATGGCGCGCGAGCTTGGTGGCGATGAACTTCGCAGTCGACGGATGCCGCGCGATATCGCCGAGCGCAGCCTCGCCCTGGGCGAGGCCATCATCCCCGTAGACCTTGCCGAGCAGGGTCTGCGGCCCTGGCTGATGCGCATTGGCATTGAACACGAAGCTGCCGGGCGCCGCGTTGCGGGCGTTGCGGCCGGCGAAGCTCCAGCCGGTGATGATGCGCGCCAGCGACGTCACGTCCTCCTGGCTATAGCCGCCGCCGACACCCAGCGTGTGCAGCTCCATGATCTCGCGCGCGAGATTCTCGTTGAGGCCGCGCTTGCGGTTCTGGCCGGCGCGCGAGTCCGGTCCGAGCGATTCCTGGTTGTCGAGAAAGAACAGCATCGCCGGATGCTGCTCGACCGCCTTCAGCATGTCGGCGAAGCGCCCGAGCACGTGCGGCCGGATCGCCTCGCGCTCGAACGCGCCAGCCCACATCCGCGCCAGTTCGCCCTTGCCCGCTGAGATGCAGAAATGATTCGACCAGAACGCCACCAGCCGCTCGGTGAAGCCGCAATCGGCGAGCACGGCGCGCTGCAGCCGCGCCAGCGCTTCAGCACGGAACGTCTTCTGGACGACGTTGGGCGGCTGCTGAGCCTGCGCGGGCTTTGCCGGCGCTCCCTGCATCGCGGGTGCGGGGTCGGCACCGGCCGCCGGGGCTGCCGAGGGCGGCGCGGCCATGGCTTTGTCCGCGCCGTTCGTGGACAAGCCGCGCGTCTGACTGGACGGGTCCTGCGGCGCAGCCTCCGACTTCGCGGCCTCGCGGGCCCGCTTGACCTCGTCCTGATAGGCGAAGACGGCAGCGGCGAGTGCGGGCGTCGACTGCAAGCCCGGCGCCTCCAGCAGCGCTCCATTGGGACGGCCGAGCTCGGCCTTGACGAAGCCGCGCGGGTCCGACGCCGCATTGACGAGATCGCCCGAGGCGCCGCCACGCGCGCCGAAGCCGAAGCGATTCAATGCGACAAGAGCCGCCTGGGCATCACGCGCCATGCCTCATCCTCACCAGCGGCCCGTCATCACGGGAGCTCCCGAAGCAGTTTGCTGCCGCGACCGCAGACTGCGATGGCGCGGCAGATTGTCACGCACTATACTTGCCCGCGCAGATGAACCGGACATGAAAAGAGGTGGATCGGACGTGGTTCCGAAGGTGACAAATCGTTTAGCAGACGTGGCCGCGCGGCAACTCATCTGCGAGTCGTGCGGCGCGGAGTTCAGCTGCGATCCCGGCGGCTCCTGCTGGTGCTTCGAAGAGGCCGTGCGCCTGCCGCTGCCCGAGACCGGACAGACCCGGTTCAAGGACTGCCTGTGCATCAATTGCCTCAAGAGGCTGGCCGGCGAACCGGAGCCGGGCTCGTGACACGCTGGCACGTCGAAGCCGTCCTGCTCGACATGGACGGCACGCTGCTCGACACCGAGAAGGTCTATCTCGAAGCGGCAATCGCAGCGCTGAATGCGCTCGGCTATAGTGATGGCGTCGTCGAGCTCTGTCACGCGATGATCGGCATTCCCGGACCCGACAACGAGCAGACCCTGCGCGACCATTTCGGCGACGATTTTCCGCTGCTCGAAGTCAACCGCCTGTTCGCGGCCAAGACCATCGAGATCCTGCAGGCGGGCATGCCGCTGAAACCCGGCGTCATCGCGCTGCTCGACGCGATCGACGCGGTCGGGCTGCCCAAGGCCGTCGTGACCTCCTCCTCGCGCCGCACGGCGGCGGAACACCTTGGCCTCGCCGGCATCGACCACCGCTTCGATGCGGTGCTGACGCGCGACGACGTGACCCGTGCCAAACCGCATCCGGACCTCTTTCTGCTCGCCGCGGAACGGCTGCGGACGCGCGCGCCAGCCTGCGTCGCGATCGAGGATTCCAATCCCGGCGTCGCCTCGGCGTACGCCGCCGGCGCGATCACCTTGATGGTGCCGGACATCGTGGCGCCGAACGATCATTCGCGGGCGAATGCGGCGGCCGTGCTGCCGGATCTCGACGCCGCCATGGCGCTGCTCGCGCGCCGTTCGGTGCTGCCCGCCAGGATGTGACGTCAGATCCGCGGCCTGTGAAGCGGCCGTACAGCTTTGCCATTGTCTTCAAACGCGACCGAACATGGTCACAATCGGTTCACGTCGTTGCGCCGGTGCCCACGGCCCTATCGGATGCATTAACCCGCACGCCCTACCGTGCACGGCGTTGGTGGATGGGCTTATTTCATGTTGCGATTCATTGGCGCCGCAGGTGCGGCATTCTTGGCTGCGTTCGCTGGTGTGAGTTGGGCGGTCAGGGGGTTTCCGCTTCCGGATGGACCGTGGCGGGGCATGATGCAGACAGCTTCGATTGAAGCCGCATCAAATCTCGCTGCGCCGACGCCCGGGACCGTGGCGGTCGTGGCTCCCCTCTCCCCGACGGTCGACAGGACCTTCGGCGGCCCAGAATCGAAGGAGTTCGAGCGCAAGGCGTGGCTCGCGCAGCACACCTCGCAGAGCGACAAGAATCCCAAGCTGGACGTTTTACGCATGGACGCGTTGCAGGCCGCGACGGCCTACAAGCTGTCGCCCTGCGACACAACCATGAAGCAGAACCTGGTCGACGCACTGACGGCCTACACGCGGGCCTATGTTGCCAAGCTGGACTGCAAGCGGCAGTTCTGGGGCGCGAAAATCTGCACCGACAAATCGCTTCGGGAGGCGGCCGACAGCGTCGGCACGCCGCTCGATCAGCGCGTGAAGGAGGCGTTGTTCGAAGCCTTCGAGGAGAAGGGCATCACCAAGGCGGACTTTCCGGCTGATGTGCGCGAGGAGGTCCCGCACTTCGCCGGCCCCGCTTTCTGGTCCGACGAGTCGGCGGTGTGCCGGACGAGGCAGGCGCAACGGGACCGGCGATAGCAACGGGCGCTGCCATGAACCGGCTGATCTTCATCATTGCGGCCATCGTCGTCTGGCAGGTCGGCGGACGGCTGTTCCTGACAGACGCGCCGACCACGGCGGCGTTTCCGCCCGTCACCGGCGCGGAGTTTCAGGACCACGAGAAATACACCGAGGACGCCCGGCGCTCGCAGCGCGAAGACGCGCTGAAGTCGCTCGACCTCGCCTGGAGCGACCGCTGCGGCGCCAAGCGCGACAACTTCATCAGCGGTCTCAACCACTACTACTATCATCGGCAGAACCAGAACGAGCGCTACCCCGAGACCTATGGTCCGGCCGGCGCCGCCTATATCGCCGGCGTATGGACGACCGCCGAGGATCGAAGGATCGAACGGCTCACGCAGGAAGCCTACGCCGCCGGCTACATCAAGCCATCCGATTTCGACGGCATGGCGAGCCAGATGGTCGCCACGGTCGTCCGCGGCGAACAGGTCAGGGGACGCGGCTGCGCCGGCTGAGGGTTGCGCGCGACGCGGACCGCTTGCCCTTCGGCAGGGTCGCGGCGATCAGCGTCCGTGCCGCCGCGCCCGCGGTTTCCATGTAGCTGGGGTCGCGATGCAGCAGCACGACGGCGAACGCGCCGTCGAGCAGCAGCAGCATCTGGCGGGCGAGCGCGTCCGCTTCGGCAATTCCCTGCTCTGCGAAGATCGCCTGCAGCCAGGCCTCGAACTTCTTCTTGTGGGCGGCGCCGATCCTGATGGCGGGATGGCCGGGCAGATTGGCGAGCTCCGCGGTGGTGCGCAGGAAGCCGCAGCCGCGCCATTTCGGATGCCGCGCGGCGCGGGCGAGCTGGTTGAAGATCCCGGCGATCTTGTCGGGCAGCGCGCCGTCGGTCTCGTCGAACCAGCGCTTGAACAGCGCCAGGTTCGGCTGGTCGCGCGCGGCGAGATAGGCCGCGACGAGATCGTCCTTGCTGCGGAAATGATAGTACAGCGTCTTCTTGGTGACCCCCGCCTTCTCCGCCACCGCATCGACGCTGACGGCGCGGATGCCCTCGGCATAGAACAGCCGGCTCGCGGCGGCGACGATGCGGGCGGGCGTGGGATCGGAGGAACGGGGCATGGCGGCGCTCGGTCAATGTATACTGACCAGTGAATATACCTCGGCGGCCGCGGCGCCTAGTCTCCGCCTGCTCCACCCTTCAGCCTGCGAGACGCCATGACCGACCTCATCCTGCTCGACATCTCCGACCGCATCGCCGTGATCACGCTGAACCGGCCGCAGCGGCTGAACGCGCTCAGCTACGCGCTGATCGATCGATTGATGGCCGCGCTCGACCGCATCGAGACCGATGCCGGCGTCAGGGCCGTGATCCTCACCGGCGCCGGGCAACGCGCCTTCTCAGCCGGCGCCGACATCGACGAATTCACCGCGAGCGTCCGCCAGGGGCGTGCCGCGGCGCTGCGCGACTTCGTCCGGCGCGGCCAGGCGATGACGGCGCGGCTTGAGGCGTTCCGCAAGCCGGTCATCGCGGCGGTCAACGGGCTCGCCTTCGGCGGCGGCTGCGAGATCACCGAGGCGGTGCATCTGGCGGTGGCGAGCGAGCGCGCCAGCTTCGCCAAGCCCGAGATCAGGCTCGGCATGCCGCCGACCTTCGGCGGCACGCAGCGGCTGCCGCGGCTGGTCGGCCGCAAGCGCGGGCTCGAGCTGCTGCTGACCGGCGACGCCTTCCCGGCGCAGCGCGCGCTGGAGATCGGCCTCGTCAACGCCGTCGTGCCGCACGACGGGCTGTTGCCGGCGGCGCGCGCGCTGGCACAGCGCATCATCCGCCACGGGCCGGATACGGTCACGGGCATCATCACCGCCGCGACGCGCGGGCTCAACATGACGATCGGCGAAGGGCTGCAGGTCGAGAGCGAGCAGTTCGCGAGCCTGGTCGGCAGCCGCGATCTCGCCGACGGGCTGGCGGCCTGGCGCGAGCGCCGGCCGCCGCGGGTCCCCAGCTAGACCGGGTGACCGGGCGACTTGCGCGCCAGCCCGTCGAACGCATCGAGCAGCCGCTCGCGCCAGGCATGGACGCTGTCGCTCTCCTCCAGCAGCCGGAACGGGCTCACCACGCGCGCCCACTGGAAGCCGCCGAACACGATGTAGTCGGCATAATCGGGCGCATCGCCGCCGATGAAGGCCTGCGTCTTCAAGGTCTGGCGCAGCGGCTCCAACGACCTGCGGAAGCCGATGACGGCCTGGTCGCGCGCGGCCATGACCTCTTCGAGGCTCTTGCCGAACCGCGCCTCGCGCGATTTGCGGAAGTAGTCGGCATCCGCGGCGGCGAGGTTCTTCGGAATGTCGGCGATGATCAGCGGGAAGATGCCGCCGACGATGGCGATGTCGCCCCAGGCATTCATGAAGCGCGCCATCGCGCGGCCGCCGGCGCCGCCGAACAGCGACGGCCGGTCCGGATAGGTGTCCTCGAGGTAGTTGGCGATCGCCCAGGAATCGGCCACCGCGCGGTCGCCGTCGAGCATGACCGGCACCTTCTCCGAGCCATGCGGGGCGATCGCGCTCTTCTCGGTGAAGCGCCACGGAATCGTATCGGCGCTCAGCCCCTTGTGCGCCAGCGCCATCCGCGTACGCCAGCAGTACGGGCTGAACGGGCGGCCCGCATCGGTCCCGACGAGTTCATACAGCTTCACGGCCATTCCCGGTCCTTCCTCCATCTCCGGCCCGTTCTAGCGCACCACGCGGCCGTTGTCGCGCAGCAGCTGCGCGCCGGCGTCGGTGACGACGATGAAGATGCCGACGCCCGCGATCGCCTCGCGCGTGACATAGCCGAGATCGGCGGCATCCTCCCACACCGTCAGCCGCGGGCAGCTCGTCCGCCACGTCGCCACCACCTCGGCGTGGCGGCGCGGCGCGCGCGCGATCCACTCGACGAAGTCCAGCACCAGGGGATCTGCCGATACGGCCATGCTCGCCTTACTCCGCCGCCGAGCTCTGCGCGGCCAGCAGCAGCCAGCCGCCATAGAGGATGTAATAGCTCGCCACCGCCGTGATGATGCGGGTGGCCCAGGTGCGGAACTGCTGCTCGCTCATCGCCTCCAGGAGCCGCCGCGCCAGGCTGGTGCCGAGCATCGACGCCCCGACGGCGACGAGCGCGAGCACCGGATCGAGACCCGCGGCCTGGTCGATGATGCCGCCGAAATAGATCAGCTTGGTGAGATGGCTCGCGACCTGGCACGTCGCCTTGGTGGCGACGATCGACCTGCGATCGAACCGCGCACCGAGAAAGAACGTGTCGAGCAGCGGCCCGGACACGCCGGTCATCAGCATCAGCCCCATGCAGATCGTGCCGTAGATCGCGCCCTGCCAGACACTGTCCGGATCGGGCTTCAGGCTCGGCGGCATCAGCCGCGCCATGAACGGGGTGATGCCGAGCAGCAGCAGCGCCATCGGCGTGTCCGGCACGTAGCGGATCAGCGACCACAGGCCGAGCGCCAGCGCGCAGCCGACGAGATACACCGCGACCGGCCGCCAGCGGATGTGCCGGCGCCACAGCACCGCGCGCCAGCCGTTCGACGCCATCTGCGTCGCCGCGTGCAGCACCATCGCCGCCGGCAGCGGCATGATCGCCAGCAGCACGCCGATCAGGATCAGCCCGCCCGCCATGCCGAACAGGCCCGACAGGAACGCCGTCGCCACCATCAGCAATCCGAGCGCTGCAATCAGGGCGGGTGTCATGGCTGAGCTCCTCGCCATGCAATTTGTCGCACTGGCGATATCGGCACAAACCGAGTTATCTTGCCCTCCATCAGTTTTCCTGAGGGCGCGATGAGACGGCTGCTGTTCCTCAACGGCATCAAGGCGTTCGAGGCGGCGGCGCGCACCGGCAGCTTCGCCGCGGCAGGCAGCGAGCTCAACGTCTCCGCGGCTGCGATCAGCCGCATGGTCAACCTGCTCGAGCAGCGGCTCGGCGTGGTGCTGTTCGAGCGCAAGGCCAACCGGCTGGCGCTGACCGCCGCCGGCCGCGCCTATCAGAGCGGGCTGACGCCGATCTTCGACGCGCTGTCGAGCCTGACCGCGCAGATCATGGCGCCGTCGTCGATGCGGGTGCTGACGCTCGGCGTCGGGCCGACCTTCGCGATGAAATGGCTGATCCCGCGGCTCGCCGATTTCAGCACCGAGCAGCCGGACATCGAGGTGCGCATCACCACCGGCGGAGCGGCGGTGCCGTTCGGCGACGATTGGAGCTGCGGCATCAAGCTCGGCGACGGCGCCTGGCCGGGCCTCGTCGCCGAGCCGCTGTTCGCCGCCGATCTCGTGCCGGTGTGCACGCCGCGGCTCGCCGCGACCTTGAAGAAGCCGGCGGATCTCAAGGGACCGAGCCTGCTGCGGGTGTCGCACGCCGCCGAGGACTGGGCGCTGTGGCTGAAGGCCGCGGGCATCACGCGCGTCAGCGCGCGCGGCACCGAGTTCCAGTACTATGGCCATGCGCTGCAGGCCGCGATCGACGGTCTCGGCGTCGCCATGGGCATCCGGCCCTATATCGACGACGATCTCGCCGCGGGACGCCTGGTTGCACCGTTCGCACTGACCGTCCCGAAAGGCGAGCGCTGGTATCTTGTCTACCGACATTTCCAGGCCGGCCAACGTGATTTCGCCGCGTTCCGGCGCTGGATCATGCGCGCGGCGTCACAGCCCGCGACCCGGAATTCTCAACGCAGGGACGCGATCAAAAAAGACGCGGACGTGTGAACCTGTTCACAAATGATCGGACCAATTCATGCTGTCGTTGCCGTTCGGGACATCCAGGACTGCGCAATGACGTATTTGTACGAGGACTTCGCCATCGAGCCGTTCGAAGCAGGACGCGGCTTGTGGCACGCGCGGATCCGCCGCGCGGACATGACCCCGGTGGTGATCAATGGCGTTTCGTTCCCCTCGCTCGAAGTCGGCTTCGCCTGGTCCGATGCGGACATGGCGATTGCCGACGCGAAAAGCCATATCGACCGCTTTCGCAAGCGGTGGGGCTGACACCTGCAAACCGATTCGGCGCACTTTGAAGCACGCGACGGAGGATATCGACCGAACCCCGGGAAAAGACGGATAGCGCGACGTGGAACAATCTCCGAGAGTGAAGTCCCCGAGAGTCCACCCGCGCGGCCAGACGGTTCCAAGCCAACATTCCAAACGCCAATTCGAAATGCCGAGTGTATTCGTAATGCGGACTGCAATTCATGGCTGAGCCTGCCGTCAAACACCTCGCTTTTTCGGTGCGTACGCGATGCCCGGACTGCGATGCGGAGCTGAGCGTCCTGAGCGTCATCAACGGCCGCGGCGGTTCCGAGTACTGGGCCCTGCAATGCGTCGCCTGCCACGGCGTGCATCTCGACATCGTCGAGCAGCCGACCCGGCATTGACCGTCGGCACGGCGTCGCGGGAACGCCATCGCGCTCATTGAACGCGCGTGGTCGTCCGCGCGCATGCGCATCGCGGCGTCCTGCTGCCACCATGCTGTCAGCAGGGCTGGAGGGGGCGCCCGATCACTCTTTCAAGTCGGCCTCATCCGTCCCATATTCGGGCGATGGCGAAGACCCCCGACACCCCCAAGAAGCCCGGCCGAACTCCGAAATCGAAAGCGCACCGGCCCGACGTGCAGCCGATCGGGCCCGCGCTCGCCGAGCTGCTCAATCCCGCCATCAACCGCGGCGAGAGCGGCATCGGTTCCTCAACGGGACTGCAGCCTCCGCCGGATAATTCCTGGGACCGCCGCAGCGGCGGCGAAGCCGCCGCGCACCGCGCGCGGGCGTCGACGAAGGGCAGGAGCGCCGAGGTCGCGACGGGCGACGCCTCGGCGCGACCCATGCCGCTGCGGCCGAATCCGCAGCCGGCGGGGGGGCGGTCGTCCGTCCGTGACACGTCACGAGCTTCAGCCCAGCAGGACGCTGCGCTCCCTCCCCCCTTGTGGGGGAGGGCTGGGGAGGGGGGTGCCCCAAGCAACACTACCCGTGAGTCCACCCCCGCCTCCTCCCCGCAAGGGGGAGAGGAGGAGAGCGTGGCAGCGCGACCTGCGCCGCCTCCCGCGCTGGCTGACGACTCAGACACAGCTCGTGCCGGAGTGCCCCCCTCCCCCCCCCTCCCCCACAAGGGGGGAGGGAGCGCCGCAGCGCAAGCGGACGCGCCCTTTGACAACGCTGGCGAGTCAGGCCTCGCCGAAGCGCCGCAAGCCAATTACGGCACCGCCGCCACCATCCCGACGCTCGATCCCGAGCTGGCGCGGCAGCTCGGCCTGCCCACGGCCGAGGACGACGAGGAAGCGCTCGCCCGTCCGCCGCGCAGCAAGATGGAGGCGCTCGGCGTCAAGGCCACGGCGGAAGCGCTGGAGTCGCTGATCCGCGAGGGCCGTCCCGAGTTCCGCAAGGACGACGGGTCGCTCAAGATATGGACGCCGCATCGTCCGCCGCGCCCGGAGAAGTCGGAAGGCGGCGTCCGCTTCGAGATCAAGTCCGCCTACGAGCCCAAGGGCGACCAGCCGCAGGCGATCAAGGAGCTGGTCGAGGGCATCCAGCGCAACGACCGCACCCAGGTGCTGCTCGGCGTCACCGGCTCCGGCAAGACCTACACCATGGCCAAGGTGATCGAGGCGACGCAGCGCCCGGCCATCATCCTGGCGCCGAACAAGACGCTGGCCGCGCAGCTCTATGGCGAGTTCAAGAGCTTCTTCCCCGACAACGCCGTCGAGTACTTCGTCTCCTATTACGACTACTACCAGCCCGAGGCCTACGTCCCACGCACCGACACCTATATCGAGAAGGATTCCTCGATCAACGAGCAGATCGACCGCATGCGCCACTCGGCGACGCGGGCGCTCTTGGAGCGCGACGACGTCATCATCGTCGCCTCGGTGTCGTGCATCTACGGTATCGGCTCGGTCGAGACCTACACCGCGATGACCTTCGCGCTGAAGAAGGGCGAGCGCATCGACCAGCGCCAGCTGATCGCCGACCTCGTCGCCCTGCAATACAAGCGCACCCAGCACGACTTCACCCGCGGCACCTTCCGTGTGCGGGGCGACGTCATCGACATCTTCCCGGCGCACTATGAGGACCGCGCCTGGCGCGTGAATTTGTTCGGCGACACCGTCGAGAATATCGAGGAGTTCGATCCGCTCACCGGCCACAAGCAGGACGAGCTGGAGTTCATCAAGGTCTACGCCAATTCGCACTATGTGACGCCGCGCCCGACTTTGGTGCAGGCGATGAAGTCGATCAAATCAGAGCTGAAGATCCGGCTCGACCAGTTGCATGCGCAGGGGCGCCTGCTCGAGGCGCAGCGGCTGGAGCAGCGCACCACCTTCGACCTGGAGATGATGGAGGCGACCGGCAGTTGCGCCGGCATCGAGAACTACTCGCGCTACCTCACCGGCCGCCTGCCCGGCGAGCCGCCGCCGACTTTGTTCGAATACGTCCCCGACAATGCGCTGGTGTTCGCCGACGAAAGCCATGTGACCGTGCCGCAGATCGGCGGCATGTTCCGCGGCGACTTCCGCCGCAAGGCGACGCTCGCCGAATACGGCTTCCGCCTGCCGTCCTGCATGGACAACCGCCCGCTGCGCTTCGAGGAGTGGGACATGATGCGGCCGCAGACGGTCGCGGTGTCGGCGACCCCCGGCGGCTGGGAGCTGAACGAGGCCGGCGGCGTGTTCGTCGAGCAGGTCATCCGCCCCACGGGCCTGATCGATCCTCCCGTCAACATCCGCCCCGCCCGTACCCAGGTCGACGATCTCCTCGGCGAGGTCCGCGCCACCGCGCAGGCCGGCTATCGCTCGCTGATCACGGTGCTGACCAAGCGCATGGCCGAGGACCTCACCGAATATCTGCACGAGCAGGGCATCCGCGTCCGCTATATGCATTCGGACATCGACACGATCGAGCGCATCGAGATCATCCGGGATCTCCGCCTCGGCGCCTTCGATGCGCTGGTCGGCATCAACCTGCTGCGCGAGGGTCTCGACATTCCCGAATGCGCGCTGGTCGCCATCCTCGACGCCGACAAGGAAGGTTTTCTGCGCAGCGAGACCTCGCTGATCCAGACCATCGGCCGCGCCGCGCGCAACGTCGACGGCAAGGTGATCCTCTACGCCGACCAGATGACCGGCTCGATGGAGCGCGCCATCGCCGAGACCAACCGCCGCCGCGAGAAGCAGGTCGAGTACAACACCATCAATGGCATCACGCCTGAGAGCGTCAAGAAGTCGATCGGCGACATCCTCAACTCGGTGTACGAGCGCGACCACGTGCTGATCGAGACCGGCGGCGGCACCACCACCGACGACGTCATCTCGATCGGGCACAATTTCGAGGCCGTGCTGGCCGACCTCGAAACCCGCATGCGCGAAGCCGCCGCCGATCTCAACTTCGAGGAAGCCGCTCGCCTCCGCGACGAGGTCAAACGCCTCCGCGCCACCGAACTCGCCGTCGTCGACGACCCCACCGCCAAGCAGCGCACCGTCCAGGGCAAGGCCGGCGCCTACGCCGGCACCAAGAAATACGGCGACGCCGCCAATTTGCCGACGGCGGCCTTGAAGGGCCGGGGTGGCTCCAGCCGCAGTTCATCAAGCCGCGCCGGCGGTCCCTCCGTTCCCTCCCCCCTCGTGGGGGAGGGTCAGGGAGGGGGGCCCGCGAGTCGCGGCGGTCGTGGCGGCGCAAAGTCTCGCGACCACGATCCACTGATGCCCTCGGTCGACGAGATCACCGGCGGCGCCTCACGCAGCACCAGCTCCAAAGTCCACAAGCCGCATCTCGACGAGATGCACGGCCCGGAATCCCTGCCCTACCGCCCCAACGCCAAGCTGCCGGCAAAGCCGTTCGGCAGCAGCAGCAAGATCATCCAGCCGACCAACTCCCGCGAATCCGGACCCGAATTCGGCCCGGCCCCACGCTCGACCGGCGGCGCGCCGGGGAAGCGGGGCGGGTGGAAGAAGCGGTGAACACAAACCTTACGGAAAGCCACACTGATTAAACGAGATCATCAAATCATGCGCGACTATTGAGTCGACCGCAACAATTCTAGAAACCGCGTCGATGAGGAGAAGACGGGACGGCGATAGCGAAGCGATCTTGTGCCGCTTCTTTCAGTCGATCGAGGAAATGCGGATCATCTTCTATACTTCTGCCATCTATGCTTGGCTCGATTTTGCCTTCTGCTATTGGAAAGAAAATATCCTCAAACCCGCGAGCCTCATGTAGCCATAGTGCCGTCACATACATTGCAGGCACCTCCAGCGCTCTGACCTCATACTCTTCACTCGAGGATTCATACTCCCGCTTCACTATCTCCGTCGCTTTGAAAAAGCGCTCGGCCACAGGTCCGCGAATAAGCGCTGAGAGATTTGGAGGAGCTTTATCGGCTCGGACGTCAGCCAAGGCTATGCCGCCTGCCCAAACGATCGGATATCGCCACGCCGTGGGATCACTCTTGTGCAGAAAATCAGATTTTAGTGCGTCTGCTGGACTAATCAGAAAAAGCGGGATCGCACCTTTGTTATGAACTTTCTTGGCGCCGCCGAGCGTAGAACTGCTGCTTCGAGGGCCCCTGGACAACAAATGCGGGAGAGCGGCGTTCACCGCAGCCACCCCGCCAGACGGACCAAGACGACTGACAATAGTCATATCGGGAGTCCCTTTTTACGATCCCATTACGCCGAAAGCGGAGCGTCCGCGACAGGGCCGCCGGCCACGGGGCTAGGAGTTGCAGAAGTAAAATACGTATGCGTCCATGTGTCTCCGGGAGAACGGTAAGACGAGCAAAAATCGTTGTATGCGATTTGAACGAAGCCGTAAAATGGATCGTGAACCTCCACATACTCCAGGCCCGTACCATCCCGGGACCATCCGCCCACTCCGACAAAGTGGGCGCCAAAGCCGCCGGCCCACTGTATCCGGCAACCTAATGGCCGATCAGCATTCATTTCGCTCACGAGGTCCGCGAAGGATATGTCGGAGAGAATGAGACCGGCAAAGTGACCAACGCGAGTGAGCGCGCGGTCCAGGTACCACGCCCGATTGCATGCACCGCTCGCATCCACCCCACAGCAATCCAAAGGTGCCAGTTCACCTGAAGCAACTTCGCATTGTGTCCGATTGACCGCACCGTAGAAGATGGCGACGCTCGCGCTCACGGCAGCCCAGCACCAGAACTCTTGTTCCTGCATCTGAACCGCGAAGCCACTCAATGATTTCGAACCAGCGCCTCCACCGGTGGATCCCGACGGTACCGTCTGCATAGACATCCGTTAGTCCTTCGCCAGTATTCATTCCTGAAAATCAATAGGACGTGGGTGCATCAGACCGACGCTGTCATCTCAAGAACAGCCTCGGCGGCCCTTTACAACTTCAAACGTCCGAAATCTATCATAGATTGTAGATTTTTAAAATCAAACTATCCGAGTAGTCGGGGGGGAGAGGCGCCTAACTGTTGAGGCGATTTCCTCGCCGTGACCGACGAAGCCTTACATTGTAGATATAGGCGAGGATTTCAGTCGGCAGACCGCTTGCCGCCAGTGGCCATAACGCCAGCAAGACGGTTGCCCTCGCGAGAAGGCTGCAGAGGGCTGCTCGGCACGAGGCAATCACTTCAGCGACACTCCGCCCTCAAATCGAGACAGCGATTTTTTCATTGGCCTCAGGATGCCGAGCGGTCCTGAGGCAACCGAACCAGCTCCGCCAGATAACCGGCCTGACAAGCGAAAGACCCAGCGCTTATTCCGAAAAATAAAAACATCTTGCGCTTTATCGGAAATCATGATTATCTCCGCGCATCCCGCCTCACCGCAGAGGGGCGTAGCGCGCGATCGTCACGACACGCGAG